>JAFQHF010000015.1 GCA_017398105.1 Oscillospiraceae bacterium
GGATCCATCAGACCAGCCTTGGCAGCAGCCTGAGCGGAGCAGCCGGTGGTGATGACGATGATGTCGTTCTCCAGCATCTTCTTCATCAGGCCGATGTGAGCGGTGTCGGGACGAACCTTGGGGTTGTTACAGCCGACCATAGCCACAGCGCCGCGCAGAACGCCGGAATGGACACACTCGATCAGGGGCTTGGTGGTGCCGAACTCGTCCAGGTGGGAGTTGGCAACGCCGTCCAGAACCTTCTTGATAGCCTCGACGGAGTAACCGACGCGGGCCTTCTGCTTCTGGTTGGGGATGTTGACCAGATCCTTGTTACGGTTCTGGAAGTTCTCGATAGCCATCTTCACGATTGCCTTGGCGCTGTCGCCGGCGGACTCAACGGAGAACTGGATGAACTCGGAGTCGGGAATACGGGCAATGGGAGAGGTGGTGATGAACTTGGTGTGGAAGCACTTGGACAGGGGGCCCAGTGCGGGGAAGATACACTGAACGTCAACAACGATAGCTTCGCAGGCGCCGGTCAGAACAACGTTCTCCTGGTTCAGGTAGTTACCTGCCATGGGGATACCGTGACGCATGGTGACTTCGTTGGAGGTGCAGCAGACACCGGAAACGGTGATGCCCTTAGCACCCATGCTCTTGGCGTAAGCGATCATTTCGGGATCGTTTGCGTAGTAAACGACCATTTCGGACAGAGAGGGGTCATGGCCATGGACGACGATGTTGACGTTGTCCTTTTCCATAACGCCGATGTTGGCCTCGGTGTCGATGGGGCGGGGAGTGCCGAACATAACGTCGGAGAACTCGGTGCCCATCATGGAGCCGCCCCAGCCGTCGGACAGACCTGCACGCAGGGACTGACGGATCAGAGCTTCTGCCATGGAAGAGTTACCCATGTGGGTCATGTGCATGGCGGTGGCGATTTCACGGTCGATGGCGCGGGGCATGATCTCAGCCTTACGCCACAGTTCCTTGGTGTGCTCGGGAGCACGCTGAGCGAACTTCTGCTCGCCGAAGGGGAAGCCGTACTCCAGCAGGCCGATCTCAGCCATCTCGTGAGCCAGATCGTAGATGTCCTTGCCTTCGGTCTCAACGCCCCACTCCTTAGCGATGGTGATCAGCTTTGCGGGGTCCTTGATCTGGTAGTTGCCGCCTTCGCGGGTCTGGTGCAGGGTATGCATGATTTCACGGCCGTGGTCAGAGTGTGCAGCAGTACCGCCGACGGTGAAACGCAGGTAGTTACGGGCGACGATGCCATGCACGTCACAGCCGCAGATACCACGGGGAGCCTTCTTGGTAATACGGCAGGGACCCATGGAGCAGATACGGCAGCAAGTGCCGCCCTCGCCGAAGCCGCAGTGAGGAGTCTGGTTCTTGACACGCTGCTGCCAGGTGTCAGCGCCAACCTTCTGCGCATTTTCCAGCAGAGAATTGGTGGCAGCTTCCATCTCCTCGATGGTTGTAGTGAATGCCCAATCCTTCAAAGTGATTTCCTCCTAATCAATGATTATTAAGACAAACCGATACTTACCCTATGGTAGTCATAGTGTATCGATAATATTGTACTAATTAAATGCAAGAATGTCAACCGTTGAAATAGACACTTTTACCCTTTATTTTACATCCCCCAAGGGGGGATTTTTGGCTAATATTTCGAAAGGCACAAGATGTGGTGGTGAAAGTGTTTTTCGGACACAAAACCCGGCCGCCGTGTTATCTTACGGCGGCCGGGTCTGGTTCATTACCACATACGGATGTTTTCGGTATAATGCTCGGCTGTCAGCAGGTCATGCGCTTTCAGCCAGCGGATGGTGTTTTCGCAGTCGGCAAAGACATTGACGCTCCAGCCGTAGTCCGCGCCCCGGAAGGAAATGTAGATGGCGGCATCTTCATAATAGCCCTTTTCCGCATATTCATCGGGGATCCGGAAGTGGCCGGTATGGAAGTAGGGATGCTGGGCCATATTGCCCGCTTCGCAGTCGGCCTTGATGGCAGCGATCAGTTCCATAGCCGCAGCCTGGCTCCTGCAGAGCTCCGGCAGCTCCCGTTCGTTTTCATAGCCGGGAAGGACGAAATGCTCAAAGTCATTCAAGATGGTGGTCAGCCGGTTGTATTCCTTGCCGTTGATGGTAACGGTGCGGTAGTCCACATTCTCCCAGCGGCTCATGTAGTCTTCGGCGATCCTGCCAGCTTCGGAATCCACCCAGATATTGTAATTCCGTCGGACGATCTTGCCGCTTTCCAGCTCATAGCGCAGCGCCACATCGACGGCATAGTAGTAATTTTCGTACTCCGTTTCATCCTCGAAGTCCGTGAAGTGGATACGCGCTCCGGTTTCGTCCTGGATGTACACGCCGTAGTCTTCGGCCCGGTTTTCCAGGGCGTCGGCATGGAGGCGGAGCATGTCTTCGATTTCCCGGGATTCGGTCATCTTCATGGAATTTCTGGAATCCAGGGAAACCATTTTGATCTTGTCCCCATCGGGGATATAGGTCTCGATGCCCAGGATGTCTACATGGGTCAGCCACAGGCTCACGGCAAACACCGCTGCCAGAGCCGCCAGACCGTAGAGGTTCTTCAGCCGGAAGACCCGGGTAGAGCGCTCCAGCAGCATCTTTGCCACGAACCAGCCCACCACCAGTCCGGCAATGAGAATCATATAGTTCAGCTTGTTCATTCCCATAAAGGCGTACAGGAAGAACTGGGCGGCAGCCGCCACAAATACGGAACACAGCACCAGGAACACAGGCTTCAGCACCGGGAAAGCCACAGCATCACCGGCACATTCCAGATCCCGGGCCCGGTACAGCAGCAGACCCAGCAGGGCGAAGATCAGGCCGGCACCTGCCAGCATCCACAGCCGCCACCATTCATCGCTGATGGCAAAGACGGCAGTAGCACCCTCCAGAGCCTCACCGAATTTCTCCCGCAGATCGTACAGGCTGACATCCACCTGGATGTACGGATGATTGACCATGTGGGAAATGGGCGTCAGATTTTCCGCCAGAGCAGTGGGGGTGACCACACCGTAGAGCATGGGGGTATAGACGGTATCCACCAGCCAGTAGGCGATATACGCACCTGCATTCAGCAGGCCGTAGCCGGCGATCATGGTAAACCGGTTGCCCACAGCCATGGCGCAGAAGGCTGCCATGCCGAAGAAGCACACAAACTGCAGATTGGAAGCCAGGAAAATATACCAGGGCAGTATGCAGGCATTTTCAAACAGGGAGCCCAGCAGCAGCGGAGTGGCAACGATGGCCATGATCAGCGTGGGCACCAGGGAAAACAGGAGGCCGGAAGCCAGATTGGTCAAAAACCAGGTCTCACGGCGCATGGGGAAGGCATGGAGCATATTGCACATGCGGCTGTTATACAGGTCGCCGAACAGCAGCTGGGCAACGACCAAAGCATAGCCCATATTCACAAGGCCCATGATCTCCACCAGCTGTGCCATATTTCTTGCGAAGTGGAAGAACTTGGCGGTACCGCCGTTTCCGTACATCAGCAGGATGCCCAGAATCAGGCAAAGCGTGTAGACGCCCCAGACCGGCGCGAACCGGGTCAGGTTCTTCCTGAAAATGGTCTTATTAAAGAATGATGTCTTTAACTGCATAGTTCACACCTCCCAGTTCGTAGATAAAGATCTCTTCCAGAGACAGGGGCAGCACATCGAAATATACAGGCTTGGCAGCCGCCACCCGGCTGCTGATATCCCAGGCCGTGCCCCGGACGATCAATGTCTTCATCCGGCCGGAAGAAGTCTCATGGAGAATTTCCAGTCCGGCAGGCGGTTCGCCCACGATCTGCAGCTTATGGGTCGCGCCCTGCATATCAGCAAGGCTCTTTTCCAGCAGCATTTTGCCCCGGTCCATGATGCCCACATGGTCGCAGACATCTTCCAGTTCTCTTAAGTTGTGGGAGGAGATCAGCACCGTGGTGCCGTGCTCGGCCACATCGGACAGGATCAGGCTCATGACCTGCCGCCGCATCACCGGGTCCAGACCGTCCACAGGCTCGTCCAGGATCAGCATTTCCGGACGGGTGCACAGGGCCAGATGGAAGGCTGCCTGCTTCTGCATGCCCTTGGAATAGCGGCGCAGAGGATTCTTTTTGGGCAGCTGGAACACATCATACAGCCGTTCAAACAGGGCATCATCGAATTTGGGATACAGTCCGCGGTAGAATTTCCGCATATCCTCCAGAGTCGCGGCAGGGTAATAGAAGATCTCATCGGGAATATAGCCGATGGTTGCCTTTACGGCAGGATTTTCGTATACATTCTGCCCGTTCAGCAGCACGCTGCCGCCATCCTGGCGGTAAACGCCGGTCATATGGCGGATTGCGGTGGATTTGCCCGCGCCGTTGGGGCCCACCAGACCGTAAACAGAGCCCTTGGGCACTGTCAGTGTCAGACCATCCAGAGCCTTAAATTCTCCAAAGGTCTTGGTTACATTTTTCATTTCAAGCATGTTTGCTTCCTCCCCTCTCGATTCTGGCGATCAGCTGATCCCGTGTGATGCCCAGAGCCAGCAGCGATGTGGTGGCCTCATCAAAGGCCGCATACCACTGTTCCCGCTCCCGGCCGACCTTCTCCGGAACATCGCAGACAAAGCAGCCCTTCCCCGGCACGGTGGCGATCCAGCCCTCCAGCTCCAGCCGCCTGTAGGATCTCTGGATGGTATTGGGATTGATAGCCAGCTCTGCCGCCAGCTCCCGGACGCTGGGAAGCTTCTCCCCGGCATCCAGAACACCGGAAGAGATCTGGGCCTTGATCCCGTCGATGATCTGCGCATAAATCGGCCTCGCATCCCGGTAGTCCAAATGTACCATATCATCCCTCCTTGTAAACTTATGGCAGTCAGAGAAATGATCGTTGATCGCGCGAAGATACACACTGTTGTAGGGGCGGATTTTCAATCCGCCCTCCGGATACCGACAATTGTACGGAGAATTTTACTGTGCATGTGTCGGCTGGGTTAGGGCGGATTGAAAATCCGCCCCTACAACAGATGCTTGTTAATTGTGCAACAAACGATAATTACTCTTCCTGCATTAACTGTACTAGCCGTCCTAGTACAGTTAGTATAACAAAAGCCGTTGACAGTGTCAACGGCGCAAACTTTAAGATATTTATAAGGTTTTCTTAAGATGCAAAAACGCAGGACAGAAACCGCTTCTGTCCTGCGCATACGATGGCTTTTACTTTTTCCGGATATGTTTTCCCAGCTTCTGCACCCACACCGCGCATACCGCCAGGACAAAGGAAACACCCAGAACGATCAGCGGAAACAGCCAGGGCTCCGCAGGCCCAAGGCAGGCTGCAAGAGGCTCGTAAAAAAACATCCGGTATCCTTCCAGAACGATCATATGCAAAATATAGATCCAGGTAGACCACTTGTCAAAAGCCGATACCATTATTGTTTTCTTCTTCACAGGATGCGGACACGCTGCCGTCAGCAGCAGAATGGACGGCACCGCAAGCATCGTACCGATATACAGGTTCTGAAGTCCCAGCAGCTGATATTCCGTCATGCTGAAGGCCAGACTGCCCGCGGCCAGGAGCAGCAGCTTCCATCCGTTCAGACTGAATGCACTAATGATACGTTCCTGATACTGTCGGATAAAGATGCCCAGGGCAAAAAAGGGCAGACAATACACAAAAAGGCTTCGGCGTATATAGATCGGAAATACCGCTCCGCAAACTGCGGCAAACTCATCCAGCAGGGTATGTATCACCAAAAAAACAGCGCTCACCAAATACAGAGGTCTGTAATCCGGCTCTCTTCCGTCAAAAAAGCGGCTGTACAGATAATACACCACATATACAAGTCCTATTGCCAGCAAATACCACAAATGCTCATATCGGTATTCCAGAAACGGATGCTCAAAAAGGAACAGCAGCCGCACCAGCCATCCGGCATTCGGTGACAAAGCCCGCAGGTAGCTGATTGTACTTTCCCCGTTTATCTCGGTCACAAAGCAGCCCCAGAGCACATGCACCAGCAGCGCCGCCACGTTCAGCTTTAAAATATGGATCAGACGTTTTTTGATTTTCTCCGGTGTGGCATGAAAATTAAAATACCCGGAGATCGCCAAAAACAGCGGCACCGTTCCCCGTCCCATACACTGAAAAAATGCTCCCAGCTTCCCCGGAAACGGTGCATGGACAAAGACTACCAGAAAAGATGCCAGCAGCTTCGCCATATCCATAGATTGATTTCTGTTGATCGGTCTATATTCTGTTTCCATTGGCTGTACCATTTCTTTCTGTCAACGTTTTTTCCCAAAGATGCGCTTTACACAGCTCTGCACCCACACCGCACATACCGCCAGCGCAAAGGAAACACCCAGAACCACCAGCGGAAACAGCCAGTGCTCCAGCTCCGGCCGGGCTGCTGCCAGCACCGGCTTGACATACTGATCATAGGCCAGGCACACCATCAGGTGGAAAATATAGATCCAGGTGGACAGGGCACCGCAGCTGTTGACAACGCCCACAGCCCACTTCCGCCGGACAGGTACACTTGGGTGCGATGCCATCAGAAGCATCAGCGCCGGAACCATGATCAGCATACCGAAGGGGATCAGACCGATGCCCACGGCATACCACTGCAGAAGACTGAAGGCCGCTCCGCCGAAGATCACTGCCAGCAGCTTCCCCGTTGTGGGCCGGAACGCATCGGCAATCTGCTGCTGATGCTCCCGGAGGAACAGGCCGATACCGAACATGGGCAGGCCGAAGAACCAACCGTTGCGGCAGCTTAAGGCGGGAAACTCATTGTCCATGGCAGGCTCAACGACCGCGAACAAAAAGCAGATCACAAACAGGTTCAGGCACAGGGTATAAAAGCCCCGGTAATTCACCTGCTTTTCCCCAAAGAACCGGGTGTAGCCCCAGAAGCACAGGTACACCGCAATGGTGGCATTCAGATACCACAGGTGTCCCGCATAGGGATGGATGTGCAGCACGATCCATCTGACGACCTCGTCCGGGTCGGGGATCGCCGCGCGCAGGTAGGCAATGGTGCTGCCGCCCTCCAGCTCCGTGACCACGCAGGCATACAGAATGTGCACCATTGTGCCAATGACCAGCAGTTTTACAATGTGCACCGTTCTGCGCTTCAGGGCGGCGCAGTCCGCGCCATAGTTGAAATAGCCGGTAATCATAAAGAACATGGGCACCGCAAAGGTCGCCAGGCAGTCCACCATCGGCCCCCAGGGCAGCGGGAACGGCGCATGGATGAATACCACGAAGAAGGAAGCAATGAGCTTGCACACCTCCATGGACTGATTGCGCTGTGCTTTTTGCACGTTCAACTGCATAACGTTTCTTCCTTTCCGCTCCGGCGTTTCTTTTGGAGCCAGTTGAGCACGCTGCCCAGATGTGCGTAAAACCATTCCAGAATGATTGAGGAAACCAGACTCATCACAATCAAAATCAGAAGATCTGCAACCACATTTCTGGTGCCGTACACCACCCGGGCAACTTCCGGATAATAGTAGCAATAGAAAGAGTGAATAAACCAAATATTGGTGCTGTGCTTCGCCAAATAAACCAGCGATCTCTTCACCGGCACCATGCGATCCAGCAGTACGCTGATAAGCGGAACCAGCACACCGCAGTACACCAGGTCAGCCTCTCCTCCCAGGATATAGGTTCTGCTCCAGGCCAGGATGCCCAGGAATCCAACACAAACCACGCTGCTGCAGGGAGATTCCAGCAGCATCTGCTTGATCCGGCGAACGCCATCATACTTGGCAAAAACAATACCCATCAGAAACGCATTGGAAAAATCCGTTCTTCGGAAGAATGCCATATACAAAAAATCCGCCTTCAGTCCGGAAAAGACCGGAATCGCTGTCAAACCGGGCAGCACGCTTCCTGTAAACACATGCCAGGCCAGCAACAGCATCAGATCTCCCCAAAAATTCCGGCTCTTTCGGATGATCTGACAGAATATCAGACCCATCAGGGTCGTGCACACATAAAATTTCAGGAACCACCATTCCAGATTCAGCTCACAGGTCAGCCCCAAAAAATCGGAAATCACCGCCGTAAGCATGGAAGAAACCGTTTCAAAGGAATAGAGATTGTAAAATTCCGCTGCGGTTTGCGTTCCCCGGGAAAAGAACAGGATGCCAATGGGAATATAGATCAGAAATACCTTCCAGTAAGATTTATATAGATTGAAAATATTGGCTGTAATGCTCAGTTTTCCGGATTTCCAGCGCAGGAACATACCATAGCCGCCCAGAAAGCAGAAAAAAGGCGCACTGATCATGGATGCAGCCGCAAACTCCTGAACATACCGTTCCAGATAGAAGCCCGCGAAATCACCAGGATACCGGCCGGGAAACGCAGCCAGATGGTGAAACAGCATCAAAATCAGCGCAATGCCCTTAATCGCTTTGGTATCCAGGCTGGTAAATTCCACAGAATTCTGTTTGTTTTGCATTGTGCTGTTCATGGGGCAGCTCCTTATTTTGCATGTTTTATTTATCTTTGCAGTATAACATAGTTTCCGGAAAAATGCATCCTTTTCCGGAGAATTTCCTTAAAAATC
Organism: Oscillospiraceae bacterium; assembly: GCA_017398105.1. The sequence continues at coordinate 8,568 of JAFQHF010000015.1, forward strand.
CGGAATAAATCCCTGATCTGCCGCTTCTGCCTCCTGAGTAAAGCCCTCCAGGCCGTTCAGGTACATCCAGCTTAAGACCGCGTCGTATTCTTCATCTGTCACCCGGCGGTCAAGGGGCGCGGGAAGGTTTCCCATGGGGGTGTACTGCCGCATGAGGCTCACCAGCACTTCTCCGGGGGCAAATGCCTCTCCGATCCAGTCCAGCACCCGCAGGGAGTTTTCCACAAAGCCCGGCAGGATCAGGTGGCGGATGATCACGCCTCTTGTGACCTTCTCCCCTTCCCACTGCACCGGGCCCGTCTGCCGCACCATTTCCCGGATAGCCGCAGCGGCTGCCGGGAAGTAGTCCGGCGCACCGGACAGAGTCATTGCCAGACGGCGGTCAGCATACTTCAGATCCGGCAGATAAATATCCACCTTTCCTTCCAGCTGCCGCAGCGTCTCCACCCGCTCATAGCCGCCGCAGTTATATACCACCGGCACCGGCAGCTTCGGACTCAGGGCCGGAAGGATCGCGGGCAGAAAGTGGGTAGGCGTCACCAGGTCGATATTCTCCGCTCCCCGGGCGATCAGGTCTTCAAACAGGGCCCGCAGCTGCGCCGAATCCATAGGCGTTCCCACAAGCCCGCCGCTGATGGCGGCATTCTGACAGTAGCGGCATTTCAGCGTGCAGCCTCCGAAGAACACCGCTCCGCTGCCGCCGTTTCCTGCCAGGGCAGGCTCCTCCCATTTGTGGAGCATGGCCTTTGCCACAAGCGCCGTAGCCGGGCAGCCGCAGAAGCCGGTCTCGCCTTTCGTTCTGTCCGCCCCGCACATCCGGGGACAAAGGGTACAATTTGTATCGTTCAAAATAATCCCCATCCTTCAGGCACTATCATAACAGTTTTTCCGACTTTTCTCAACCCCCGGCTTTACCTTTTGCGGGAAATGTGGTATGATAAATTATTATGAAATCAATATGGTAACTTATCATTTGTCGCACGATTAACAATCATCTATTGTAGGGGCGGATTTCCAATCCGCCCTAACCCTGCCGACACATGCACAACAAAATTCTCCATACAAGTGTCGGTATCCGGAGGGCGGATTGGAAATCCGCCTCTACGATTGCCTGATCCCTATGCCGACAAACGATAATTTACAATTCAGAAAGGATACACCCATGGAAATCCGTTTTGCTGATACCCGGGACATTCCCGGTATTATCGATCTTTTACAGCAGGTGGGCGAAGTCCACCACAAAATCCGCCCCGATCTGTTCCGCTCCGGCGCCCAAAAATACGATGAAGCCGCTCTGGAAGCACTGCTGAAGGACCCTGACCGGCCCATCCTGGCCGCAGTGGAAAACGGCAGACTGCTGGGCTACTGCTTCTGCATTGTGGAAACCACCCGGGGAAATCCCGTGCTGATGGATGACAAAAGCCTGTACATCGATGACCTGTGCGTTGACGAAGCCTGCCGGGGACAGCATGTGGGCAAAGTTCTCTACGAGCAGGCCTGCGCATACGCCCGGCAGATCGGCTGCCGCAGCGTCACCCTGAATGTCTGGTGCGGCAATGACAGCGCCATGGCATTCTACGAAAAGCAGGGCCTGAAGCCCCGGAAGATTTACATGGAGCATACGCTGTGACCCCCACGGAGGAATCCCTATGCTGATCAAAAACCAAATTTACGAAACCACCGTCACGGATTACACCTCCGAGGGGCAGGGCGTTGCCCATATTGAAGGCTGTGCCGTGTTCATCCCCAATGCCATCGCCGGAGAAAAAATCACCGTCCGCATCGAAAAAGCCCAGAAAACCTGGGCGGCAGGCAGGATCGTGGAAATTCTGGAAAAATCCCCCCACCGGGTAAACCGGGAATGTCCCGTTGCCAAGCTCTGCGGCGGCTGCGATTTCTGGCACATGGACTACGAAGAGGAATCCCGGCTGAAGGCAGAGCGGGTAAAAACCTGCTTAAACCGTATGGGCGGCGAAGCTCTGGAAGAGATCCCCATTCTTTCCGCTCCCACCTGCCACGGCTACCGGAACAAGGCCCAGTATCCCGTGGCCGCCAGAAAAGGCAGGGCCTACGCAGGCTTCTTCCGCTCCGGCACCCATGATGTGGTGGAAAACCGCCGCTGCCTGATCCTGCCGGAGCAAACCGATGCCGTCAAGAACGCCGTCATGGATTATGTCAACCAATTCCGTATCTCTGTCTATGATGAGGTAGCCCACAAGGGACTGCTCCGGCATATCTATGTCCGCCGGGGTGTGGTCTCCGGCCAGGTGCTGGTGTGTCTGGTGTGCAACGGCGACCGGCTGCCAAAGGTGCCGGAGCTGATCAGGCGGCTGGAGAAGATCCCCGGCTTTACCACCCTGGTGCTGAGCGTCAACACCAAAAAGGGCAACGCAGTGCTGGGCGATACCTTCCTCACCCTCCACGGCCCCGGCTATATCGAGGATACCCTGTGCGGCCTGAACTTCCGGCTGTCTCCCCGCTCCTTCTACCAGGTGAACCACCATCAGGCCCAGCGGCTGTATCAGGCGGCCATTGACCAGGCTCAGATCACCAAAAAGGATCTGGTGCTGGATCTGTACTGCGGTGTGGGCACCATCACCCTGGCCATGGCTTCCGCCGCCGGAAAGGTCATCGGCGTGGAGGTCGTCCCCCAGGCAGTGGAGGATGCCAGGGACAATGCCAGGCGCAACGGCATTGAAAACGCGGAATTTTTCTGCGGCGATGCCGGTGCCGCCGCACTGGAGCTGGAAAAGCAGGGCATCCGCCCGGATGTGGTGGTGGTGGACCCGCCCCGGAAGGGCCTGAACGCCGATACCATCGAGGCCCTGCACCGGATGCAGCCCCGGCGCATCGTCTATGTCTCCTGCGACCCGGCAACCCTGGCCCGGGACGTGGCGCTGCTGAAAGAAAAAGGCTACCGGCTCCAAAATGCCATGGCAGCTGACCTGTTCCCCAGATGTGCCCATGTAGAAAGCGTGGTCACGCTGGTTCATGCCCCCGTGTAACCCGAAAGGATCTTGACCCTATGACTACCACATTTCGCAATCTGCTTCAGCTGGACAAAAAGAAGGGAATCGCCGGACTGATTCTGGGTGCGGCAGCCTTCGTCCTGTTCCTCCTGGCCTATGGCTCGGCAAAATACGGCATCGTCTTTGCCGTCCTGTTTGGCATTACCGGTTATCTTCGGCTGAATGTATGCAGCCGGACATGGAACCGGGTGCTGCATCTGGTGTGGGCCGTTCCCTTTTTCCCGCTGGTGTTTTTTACCTCTTTCCATGAGATTTTCATTCTGGTTCCCCTGTCCCAATATCCCACGGAGGTGCTTTCCGGCATAACCGCCCTGGAAGCAGCGCTGAATCTGGCGGTGATCGCCATTTTGATGGGCGTGTTCTTCCTGATCACCGGAAATTTCCGGTTCAGTGTCATTGCCGGCTCCTTCGTCACCATCTTCCTGGCTGTAGCCAACGGGTTTATCTACCAGTTCCGGGGCAATGAGATCATCTTCGCGGACATCATGTCCCTGGGAACCGCACTGAATGTGGCCGGACAGTATGACATCCGGCTCCATTACCGCACCACCGTGCTGCTGATGCTCTGGGCCGTGCTGGCCTTCAGCGGCTTCTGCCTGCCCCGGCTGCCCAAAGGTTCCCCCATCAGAGGCCGGCTGATATCTCTGGCCGCCACGGCCGCGCTGACCTGCACCCTGATCTTCGGTGCCTCCGGCATGGAGATCCATATGTGGCGCAACGAGGGCACCTGGTTCAACGGCTATTACCTGAACTTCTACTTAAGCATCCGGGGCTATTTTGTGGAAAAGCCGGAGGGCTACTCCGACCGCCAGATCCGGCTGCTGGAGCAGCAGTATCCGGATGCAGCCCCGGCAGACACCGATGACATGCCTCACATTCTTGTGATCATGAACGAATCCTTCGCAGATCTCAGGCTTCTGAACCCCCAGCTGAACACCAGTCAGCCGGTAACCCCCTTCCTGGACAGCCTGACGGACAACGTCATCAAAGGCTATGCCCTGGCCTCGGTGTTCGGCGGCAGCACCGCCAACTCGGAATATGAATTTCTCACCGGCAGCACCATGGCCTTTATGCCCAGCGGCTCCATCCCCTATCAGCAGTACCTGAAGCAGGAGACCGCCAGCCTGGGCTGGCTGCTGCAGAGTCTGGGCTATGAGAGCATGGCCACCCACCCCTTCTACGAGGACGGCTGGTCCCGGCCCACTGCCTATCCCTTTCTGGGCTTCCCCCGCCGTACATTCATCGACGACTACCCCTGCGAAAGGATGATCCGGGAGTATGTCAGCGACGAAGAAATGTATGCCTACATTCTGGACACCCTGAAGGCCCAGGAGGATGCTCCCCTGTTCCTCTTCGGCATTACCATGCAGAACCACGGCGGCTATACATATTCCGGAGAAAACTTCGAAAAGACCATTTCTCTGGAGGGATACACCCGGGAATATCCCCAGGCTGAGCAGTACCTTTCCCTGATCCGCCAGTCCGATGCGGCACTGGAAGGTTTCCTCGCGGAGCTGTCGGAATTTGAGGAAGACACGGTGGTGCTGTTCTTCGGCGATCATCTGCCCAACCTGGAAAACGCCTTCTACGAGGAAATCCACGGCGGCGCTTACCGGACCCTGCCGGAGCAGATGCTGCAGTATACCGTTCCCTTCGTCCTCTGGGCAAACTACGACATTCCGGAGAAGACCGTGGAATGCACCAGTCTGAACTATCTGGGCACCCATCTTCTGGAAGCCGCCGGCCTCTCGCTGCCGCCTTACTATCAGTTCCTGAAGGACATGGAGAAAGCAGTCCCCGCCGTCAGTGCCATGGGCTACTACTCCCCTGCCCGGGGAACCTACCTTACACTGGATGAAGCCGAAGGCGAGGAAGCTGCCTGGCTTGAAAAATACGCCCTGCTGCAATACAACAGCATCTTCGACAAAAGCGGCCGCAGCGAGCATTTCTTCGGACAGTATCTGCCATAACCGCCGATCAATCCCAAGTCTATCCTCCATACTGAACAAAAAAGCTTCGCAGAATTTGCCGCCAAAGCGGCAAACCCATCTGAGTCATTTTTGGCCGCGGCATGTACGTGGACAAAAATACTTCTCAGGCTGCAAGTGTGGAATTTATTCGCCATCAGCGAATAAATTATGCACGCAGCAGACTACAAAAAAATGGCGGAAAGCCCCGAAGGGGATTTTCGCCATGCTGAAAGCCGCCGGAATCATTCCGGCGGCTTTGTTCTTGTTTATCAGTCCAGGCTCTCGCCCACATGGCGGTAGGGGCTTTCGTCCGGGGAGGCGGCAACGGCTTCCTTTGCGTACTTTTCCACAAACTTTGCAGCCTTTTCCACCGGCAGGATGGTGCCGGGACCGGCAACGCAGCCGCCGGGGCAGCCCATGCCTTCCAGCAGATAGCCCTTATACTTGCCTGCCTTGGCCATGGCCATCAGCTTGCGGCAGTCCCGCAGGCCCTCGGCCCGGGCAGTTTTGATCTCGATACCGGGGTTCTGCTTTTCCGCCAGATCGGTGACAGCCTTGGCAACACCGCCGGATACGGCAAAATAGCGGCCTGCTGCGGTGCCCTCGTTCAGGCCTTCGCTTTCCTCAATGGCGGCCCAGTCGATCTCCTTGGCCTCGAACATGCCCATCAGTTCCTCAAAGGTCAAAACGAAATCCACATCGGAACGGATGGTCTCCCGGATGGCTTCCAGCTTCTTGGCGGCGCAGGGGCCAACGAAGACCACCTTGCAGCCGGGATGGTGCTTCTTCAGCAGCCGGGCGGTGAAGACCATGGGGGTCAGGGTCATGGAGATCTTGTCGAATTCACTGGGATACAGCTTTTCGATCATGGAATGCCAGGCAGGGCAGCAGGAGGTTGCCATGTAATCCTGCTCATGGGGCACCTTCTCCAGGAAGTCCTTGGCCTCCTCAATGGTGCACATATCCGCACCGATGGCGACTTCCACCGTCCGGTCAAAGCCCAGCATCTTCATGGCAGTCACCAGCTTGCCGGGGGATGCCTGGCCGCTGAACTGACCGATGAAGGCAGGTGCCACGATGGCAATGACCTGGTCGCCCTTCAGGATGGACTGGATCACCTGGAAGATCTGGCCCTTGTCCACGATGGCGCCGAAGGGGCAGGATACCAGGCACTGGCCGCAGGCCACGCACTTGTCCTGATTGATGACTGCACGGCCGTGCTCGTCGGAGCCGATGGCATCCATGCCGCAGGAAGCGGCGCAGGGACGCTCCAGATGGACAATGGCATTATAGGGGCAGGCCTTGGCGCACTTGCCGCAGCGGATGCACTTATCCAGATCGATATAGGAGCGGTTGTTCCGGACGGAAATGGCGCCCTTGGGGCAGACCTTTTCGCAGGAACGGGCCAGACAGTTCTGGCAGTAGTTGCTGACCTTATACTGATTGGTGGGGCAGGCGTGGCAGGCGTAGGGAATGATATTGATCAGCGGGGGCTCGTAATACTGCTCGGCAATGGCAGCAGCATCCATACCCTCGGAAACCAGGTGCCGTCCGTCGGCAGGACGCAGGCTCAGGCCCATGGCAAGGCGCACACGCTCACCGGCAATGGCACGCTCCAGGAAGACGGATTCCCGGTGCAGCGGCCGGTCGCCGGGGACGATCTTATAGGGCAGTTCGTCCACGCCTGCATAGCCGTTGCCCGCGTAAGCCATCCGGGCAACCTCGGTAAATACATTTTTGCGGATATCGGTAATCAGGGAAGGGATACCTCTCATTTGCAATTCCTCCATGCATACTATATTCGAACCGATTATATCGATATTTTGCAAGGCTTATTCTATCACACATTCTCCTGTTTGGCTACCATATTCGCAAGGAAACTCCATTCTTTTTTGCATAATTTTTCCAGCTGCGCATAGGCTGTACCACGAATTGATTGGGAGGGACATCTTATGAAGCGCCTGATGGGAATCATTCTGATCCTTTCTTTCCTGCCGCTTCCCGTCCGGGCGGCGGAAGCAAAGCCGGCGGGAAAAAGCGCGGTGCTGATGGAGCTCAGCACCGGAACTGTGCTGCACGAATCCAATCCTCACGAGAAGCTGGCTCCTGCCAGTGTCACCAAGGTCATGACCATGCTGCTGATCATGGAAGCCATCGACACCGGGGTCATCACCTACGGGGATACCGTCACTGCCTCGGAGACTGCCGCCGCCAAGGGCGGCAGCCAGATCTATCTGAAGGCCGGCGAGACCATGACCGTTTCCGACATGCTCAAGTCCATCGCCGTCTCCTCCGCCAACGACTGCGCCTGTGCCATGGCGGAGCATCTGGCAGGAAGTGAGGAAGCCTTTGTATCCCGGATGAACCAGCGGGCACAGGAGCTGGGCATGCAGGACACCCACTTCGTCAACTGCACCGGACTGGATGACGGCGAAGGCGCGGAAAATCACCGGACCTCCGCCTATGACATCGCCCTCATGTCCCGGGAACTGCTGAAGCATCACCCGGACATCAAAAAATATACCACCATCTGGATGGACACCGTGCGCGGCGGCACCTTTGGTCTGTCCAACACCAACAAGCTGGTCAGGTTTTACCCCGGCGCCACCGGACTGAAGACCGGCTATACCTCCGGGGCGGGCTACTGCCTGTCGGCTTCCGCCCAGCGCGACGGCATGGAGCTGATTGCCGTGGTCATGGGCGCGGACACCAGCCAGAACCGGAACAACGCCTGCAAACAGCTTCTGGATCACGGCTTTGCCAATTACGCCCTGATCAGTCCGGAGCTTTCCGATGCCGAACCGGTTCCGGTGATTCTGGGCACCGCAGGATCGGTGGATGCGGTGCTGGGAGACGGCGGCGGACTGCTGATTGAAAAGGCGCAAAAAAACGCCGTGACCATGGAGCTGTCCCTGGAAGAATCCGTTCCCGCACCGGTAAGCAAGGGCCAGCGCATCGGCAGCCTGACCGTGAAGGCAGGAGATCAGATTTTAAAGGAGCTCCCCCTGGTGGCCCGGGAAGCCGTCCCCCGCCTGACCTGGGGACAGATCTTCGTCAAGATCCTGAAACGGACTGCCATGGCAAAAACCTGAGCAAAGGGTACTGCTATTGCAGCAAATGATCGTCAGTCCGCATGGGCATCAATAAATCGTAGGGGCGGATTTCCAATCCGCCCTCCGAATACCGACAATTGTACGGATAATTTTACTGTGTATGCATCGGCAGAGTTAGGGCGGATTGGAAATCCGCCCCTACAATGGATGCCTGCGAATCGTGCAATAAATGATAATGTACTTTTACACAAAGGCTGGAAAAAAGCGGATGCCCTTCAACGGCATCCGCTTTGCTTATTTCATAAACTTATCAATGGCCTGGCACAGATCATCGACGGCATCCGTGTCTCCTGCGGCTACGGCATCCACCATGCAGTGACGCATGTGATCCTTTAAGATCACCTTGCCGGTATTGTCCAGGGCAGAGCGTACCGCCGCCAGCTGGATCAGCACCTCGGAGCAGTCACAGCCCTCCTCCACCATCCGCTTCACCTTCTCCAGATGACCGATGGCCCGGGACAGGCGGTTGATGACTGCCTTCTGATTTTCATGGACATGTCCGTGGGAATGGGCAATGCCATGGGCATGGGCGTGGGTATGCTCCTGGTCATGCATGTGCATATGGACATGCTCGTGGAAATCCGACATTTTCCATTCCTCCTGTTCCGCTTCGAAAGTATCCCCATTATACACCCTTCCCCCCGATTCCGCAAGCCCCACCCGGGGATATTGCAAAAGAAAGAAATGCTTTGACAGAAAGGCTTCCTGCCAGTATAATAAAGGAAAAATTCCGCAAAGGAGGATTTTCTTATGCACGTTCATCACGATCATCTGCCCGGTCATCACCATCACCACGATCATGACCATGAGCACCATCACCACGACCACGAGCACAGCCACGACTGCAGCGGCCAGTGCCAGGGCTGCCAGAGCCAGTGCGAGCACACCCCTCTGGAGGAGCTGATGGCCCTGATGCAGTACATGGTGGGCCACAACGCCGCCCACGCCAAGGAGCTGGCAGACCTTGCCAACCAGCTGGAAAAGATCGGCAACCATGTGGCCTACGAGCAGGTCATGGCAGCCGTGTCCGATTTCGAAAAGGGCAACATGCGCCTGAGCGTTGTCCTGAATTCCATGAAATAAGGAGAGGTAACTTCTATGTGTCTGTCTACTGTCTACAAGAACACCCTGACCCCCGAAACTGTCATGATGCGCAATGTCATGCGCATTGAGTGCAAGGACGGCTGTGTCATCCTCACCGACCTGATGGAGCGCCAGATGGCAATCGAGGGCACCCTGGAAATGGCAAACCTGGTGGACGGCGTTGCCATCGTCAAGGAAGCTGTTGTGTAAAAGACCTGATCATCCCTATCCGCATAGCACAAACGCCGGAGGCTTTCGTCTCCGGCGTGTTTTTTTATGCGTTTTATCAGGAATTCATATTAGCGTTTGTCCCGGATGGCGATCAGCACACAGCCGAAATACTTCCTTTCCTTCAAAAAACCATCCAGGCTGTCCCCATAGGCATCGGGGCCGATGGAATTGCGGTAGGTATTGTAGCCGGTGAAGCCCCATTGGGTGTGGTGCAGGGCGACAAAATGTGCCCCCAGCTTTGCCTTCTTCCGCCAGCGGTAGAACAGGATGCAAACATCCGCCGCCCGGGCCTCTTCGTCGAATCTGCGCCGGTCAAACACCAGCTTCACCGGAAACTCCCACTTCCGGAAGCACACCGCAGGAGCCCAGAAGGAGGTGCCCGCATTGCCGTGCACCAGAGGCAGCTGCCATTCGTAATACCGGATCAGTTCCTTCAGGTCGGTTTTGTAGCCCATGAGATACAGAGCATTGTGGGTCGCCACCCAGCCGCAGCCTGTGTCCGCAGAAGGCCGGAAGCCGTATCGGTATTCCTCCCTGGGAATGTTATTCTGGTTGTAAATCAGGCCGTTCATAAAAAAACCTCCCTGCAGACATGGTTTGGGAAATAAATGATCGTTTGTCGCATAATTAACAATCATCTGTTGTAGGGGCGGATTTCTAATCCGCCCTAACCCTGCCGACACATGCACAATAAAATTCACCGTACATTTGTCGGTATCCGGAGGGCGGATTAGAAATCCGCCCCTACGATTGGTTGATGCCCATACCGACAAACAATCATTTTCCTGCCCAATTCTGTATATTCCATTTTAATTGTTCTGTCAGCCTTCGTCAAGGTTGACATTTTTTGAATTCAGCAGTAAAATATTCTTAACTATTGACATAATAAAGGAGGGAACACCATGGATGCTGGCAGTAGTGGCAATATACCCGGCCGAAGTAGCTTGATGCCCGCCGTGGTGGGCCTGTAAGAGATTTCGGCCGCGTATGATTGCCTCGTAATTTGAAAGAAAATTAGGAGGAGAATCATGGCTGAGCGTTTTGAAATCGTAGAAAAAGCCCTCCTGGCAATGCTGGAGGACAAAAAGTATTCCACGCTCCGGGATATCCTTGTGACCATGAATCCTACGGATATTGCCGGACTTTTTGACGGTCTGGAGGAAAAGCAGATTCCTCTGATGTACCGTCTGCTTCCCAAGGAGCTGGCCGCGGAGACCTTTGTTGAAATGGAGACGGAAGCCCAGGAGCTTCTGATCCGGGGTTTTTCCGACAACGAGCTGAAGGAAGTTCTGGAAGAGCTGTATGTGGACGACGCGGCAGATATCGTTGAGGAAATGCCCGCCAATGTGGTCAAGCGCATCTTAAAGCACGCTGACCCGGAAATGCGCCATTCCATCAACCAGATCCTGCGCTACCCCGAAAATTCCGCCGGTTCCATCATGACCACGGAATACGTTTCCCTGCGTCCCCACATGACCGTGGAGGAAGCCATCCTGCGTATCCGCCGCCAGGGCGTAGATAAGGAAACCATCTACACCTGCTACGTCACCGCCAAGGACAGAACCCTGATCGGTCTTGTCACCGTCAAGGATCTTTTGCTTGCCGAAGATGACGAGATGAAGATCGAAGAGGTCATGCAGAAAAACGTGGCCGATTTCATCTTCGTGAACACCAGAACCGACCAGGAAGAAGTCGCCCTGATGTTCAACAAGTATAATTTCCTGGCTCTGCCCGTTGTGGACGGCGAGGGCCGCATGGTGGGTATCGTCACCTTCGACGACGCCATGGACGTCATGGAAGAAGAGGCCACGGAGGATATGGAGCTGATGGGTGGTATGACCCCCTCGGAGAAGCCCTACCTGCGCAGCTCCGCCTTTGACCTGTTCAAGAACCGTATCCCCTGGCTGATGCTGATGATGGTGTCTGCCACCTTCACGGGCCTGATCATGACCGCCTTTGAGGATGCACTGGCTGCCCAGATCGCCCTGTCCGCCTTTATCCCCATGCTGATGGGTACCGGCGGCAACTCCGGTTCCCAGTCCTCCGTTACCGTCATCCGCGGTCTGAGCCTGGGCGAACTGGAATTTTCCGACATCGGCGTGATTCTCTGGAAGGAGATCCGCACCGCCCTCATGTGCGGCGTGGCGCTGGCCGTTGTATGCTTCGCCAAGATCTGGGTCGTGGATCATCTGATGATGGGCAACGAGAATATCACGCTGATGGTGGATCTTGTGGTCTGCCTTGCCCTGTGCGTCACCGTGGTTCTTGCCAAGGTGGTGGGCTGCATGCTCCCCATGGCGGCAAAGGCCGTGAAGCTGGACCCCGCTGTGATGGCAAGCCCCTTCATCTCCACCATCGTGGATGCCCTGAGCCTGCTGGTGTACTTCATGTTCGCCAAGATGCTGCTGAATATTTGATGTAATTGAAGATAAAACCGATTGTAGGGCGGAGGCATGCCTCCGCCGGGCAATATCGATAATTGAGCGCTTTGAATGTTCTGCTCGGTGATCGATACTTCCCGGCGGGGACATGTCCCCGCCCTACATTTTTTCGGATGATTGATTAACTAGTCCAGCTTCAGGTCGCCTTCTTTGATCCAGCCAAGCTTCCGGCAGGGAATGCCGATGAGCCAGGTGAGGACCGCAGGCAGGATGAAGCAGATCAGTGCCATGGCCAGCCAATCCATGCCGGTGATGGCAGCCTTTGCGCCAATGGCCACATCATTGACCCAGCCGGCATACACGCCGATAGGGCCCACCATGCCGCAGGTGCCCATGCCGGAGGCCACGCCGCCGGAGGGATCGTTCATCTGGAAATGGAACAGGCAGGTGGCAATGGGGCCGGTGATGGCAGCTGCCAGCGTGGGCGGAATCCAGATCTTGGGGTTCTTCACGATATTGCCCATCTGCAGCATGGAGGTGCCCAGGCCCTGGCTCAGCAGACCGCCCCAGCGGTTTTCCCGGAAGGACAGCACAGCGAAGCCCACCATCTGGGCGCAGCAGCCTGCCACAGCCGCACCGCCTGCCAGGCCCGTCAGGCCCAGGGCAGCGCAGATGGCGGCGGAGGAAATGGGCAGGGTCAGAGCCACGCCGATGATCACGGAAACCAGAATGCCCATCCAGAAGGGCTGCAGAATGGTGGCCCATTCCACAAATTCACCCACGGAAGAAGCCGCAGTGCCGATGGCAGGGGCTACCAGGGCAGCCAGACCCACACCGGAGAGGATGGTCACCAGAGGAGTCACCAGAATGTCCACTCTCGTCTCCTTGGACACAGCCTTGCCAAACTCTGCCGCAACGATGGCGATCAGCAGCACCGCCAGAGGGCCGCCCGCACCGGCTGTACCGGACAGGGTGGTAGAGCCCAGAGCGTTGGCGGCATAGCCAACGGTGGCCAGGGAGAACAGCACCAGAGGAGGCGCCTGCAGAGCATAGCCGATGGCAATGGCCATGGCCGGGCCGCTCATGGCAGAGCAGTAGCCGCCCACCTCCACCAGGAAGGGAATGGACAGCTGCTGACCCAGAGTCTTGACGATGGTGCCGATGAGCAGGGAGCAGAACAGGCCCTGGGCCATGGCACCCAGAGCGTCAATTCCGTAGCGTTTCGCGGAAAAGACAATGTTTTTTCTCTTCAGAAATTCTTTCATTTGCATTACATCCTTTATGTAAATTCAGGTGTCTTGTCACTTGCAAAGACAATTATACTCCGGGCACGTTCTTTGTCAAGAATGATTTGACAATCCCCGAAGAATATGGTACAAATGAATAAGAAAAAAGGGGGTTAGCGGAACAATGACTGGTGAAAATCGCAGAATGAAAATCCTACAGATGCTGAAGGAGACCACCGATCCCCTGACCGGCACAGCCCTGGCAAAGGCCTTCCGGGTCAGCCGTCAGGTGATCGTGCAGGACATCGCCCTGATGCGTGCGGAGAACCACAGCATCCTGTCCACCAACAAAGGCTACATCTTCCGGGCGGAGGAGAACACCGATACCCTGCCCAAGCGGGTGTTTTACGTCAAGCACACTACCGGGCAGGTGGAGGAGGAATTTCTGACCGTCACAGAGCTGGGCGGAAAGGTTCTGGACGTTGCGGTGGAGCATGAAATTTACGGCCAGATCCGGGTGGATCTGCTGATCGAAACCAGCCAGGATGCCCGGGATTTTGCGGAAAAGCTCTCAAACTGCCGGGACAACCCCCTGAAGGTTCTGACCGATGACTGCCACTATCACACCGTGGCAGCCCCCTCCGAAAAGCTGCTGGATCTGATTGAACTGGAGCTGCGGGAAAAGGGATATCTTCTGTAATAGTCAAAAATTAATGTAGGGCGGGGACATGTCCCCGCCGGGCAGTAACGAAACCTGAGCGTTTGATTCATCCACTCAATCCTCGATACTGCCCGGCGGAGGCATGCCTCCGCCCTACAGTGTTTTTTATAAAATTATATATTTATCGGCATCTGCTGTAGGGCGGGCTGCCCTCAGCCCGCCGCAAAACAGGAAAATGGTATACATTGCGGCGGCTTGAGGGCAAGCCGCCCTACCGCTGAATTAACCCGATGAGCGCATAAAATTATTTTACACGCTCCCGGTTCAGCTTGTCGGCCTTGCAGAACAGCACATAGCCGATGGCGAACAGTACGATCAAAGAGCAAACTGCGATGTTTTCATTCTGCAGTGTCAGGCCGAAAACATCCACCGTCATGCCGGCGGTGAGCTGGCTGACCACAGACACCACGGACAGGCCCACGAAGGAAGCGCCCTTGCCGCAGATGTCCATGAGGCCGTAGAATTCACCGCTGCGCTCGGCAGGAATGATCTTTCCCAGGTAGCTGCGGCTCAGGGCCTGAATGCCGCCCTGGAACATGCCCACCAGCGTTGCCAGCACCCAGAACTGCCATTGGGTCATCAGGAACACAGCGAACAGGGTGATCAGCGTATAGGCAATGATGCAGACCTTGATCAGAAGGCCCGTATCATACTTTGCAGACAGCCGTCCGAAGAGAATTGCGCAGGGGAAGGCAACCACCTGCGTCAGCAGCAGCGCCAGCAGCAGTCCCGTGGTATCCAGACCCAGAGCGGTGCCGTAGGCTGTTGCCATGTCGATGATGGTGTACACGCCGTCGATGAAGAAGAAGAAGGCCAGCAGATACAAAAAGATATGCTTTTCCTTCCGCACCTCCCGGAGGGTCCGGGCCAGCTGGCGGAAGGTATCGCCCACGGGGCTCTTTTCCGCAGCCACAAAGGCGGTCTGCTTATAGTGCTTCAGCAGGGGCAGGGTGCACACGATCCACCACACCGCGATCAGGGTAAAGGCAACGATCATGGCCGTGCCCATGGTCAGGCCGAACAGATCCGGCATCAGCACCAACAGCAGGCACACCACGAAGGGGATCACGGAGCCGATATAGCCGTAGGCATAGCCCATGGAGGAGATCTTGTCCATCCGGTCTTCCCCGGTGATCTCCGGCAGCATGGAATCATAGAACACAATGCTGGCAGAAAAGCCCACCTTCGCCACAATGAACACGCCCAGGAAGACCAGCCAGTGGGACACAAAGCCCAGGGCAGCGCAGCCCAGAGCGCCCAGGATCACGCAGGCCACAAAAATCGGCTTCTTGAAATTCCGGTCCGACAAAGCGCCGCAGATGGGACCGATGACGGCAACCAGAATGGTGGCGATGGAACCGGCGTAGCCCCAGTAGCTTAAGTACAGATCTTCATCCACACCGGCATTGCCTGCCAGGGTATTGAAGAAAATGGGGATCAGGGTGGATACCATCAGAATAAATGCGGAATTGCCGATATCATACAGGATCCAGCCCCGCTCCAGAGGGGTAAGCTTTAATTTCTCTTTCATACGTTCTCTCCTGATACATAATGTTTTTCCGGTAACAGCGCTGCAGATTATCATTTTCTAACGCCCCTGTAGGGTGGGGGCATGCCCCCACCGGGCAGTAGCAGTTATTGCATGGTCAAATTAGAGGCAAAACGGAAACAATTACAAAAAACCAAATGCTCAGTTCCGTCAGTGCCCGGCGGGGTCATGACCCCGCCCTACAATGGCGTATGGTGTCTGATATCATTTACCTGGCAAATTTCCTAGCCGAAATTCTCCGTGAACAAGCCACCCAGGGGTTCTCCTGTCTGCATATGGGCCGTGAGCTGCGACAGGAGTTTGGGGTAGTGTTCCAGGGCCTGATCGAACAGTGCTTTCAGCTCCCGGATGTAGACCGCCAGGTCTTCCCGCTCCTGAGCCGGGATCATCTGCTGGCACAGTTCCGGCTTGACTTTGCGCAGCAGGGCTTCGTGCTTTGGATTTGCCAGGAATTTCACAGAAAAGGCCATGGATCTGACGCTGCGGCTTACATTCGCACCGGTGGCCGGGGGATAAAATTCCGCAACGGTCATGCATTCGCCCCGGGTCAGATGAAAGCGCCTGCTCATGTCGTAGGTTTCCGGCGCAGCTTCTCCGTCCAGCGTCAGCAGATAGTGCTCAAACTGGGATTCCAGTTCCACATGGGTGGCCTCCCCGATTCCCTCGATCCGGTTCACATAGGGATGGCACAGAGAATCCAGGCAGTAATGACCCAGCAGGCCGTAAAGATAGGCTTTGGCCGCTTCCGTGTCCGCGCAGGCGCAGGCTGCCGGGAAAAATTCCAGTCCTGTCTTCCTGTGGTACTGCCCTCCCAGGTCTCCTACCGCCGTTTTCAGAAACGGATTGTAATAGAAGAAAAAGTCCGGGCCGTGAAGACCCATGTCAAACATCCGGCGGAACCGCTGAATGCATTGCCGAACATCGGCAGGCAGTTTCGGCAAAACCAGCTTACCAAACCGGTAATGTGCATAATTTGCGGGCATAGCATCACCTCTTTTTTGCTTTTTGTCTATTCTACACCAAAAGCGCGCAAATGAAAAGCTTTTTCCCAAAAGTTTTTGTGCAGGATTATGTAAACTCCATAAAGTTGCATTGTGCGCCGACCTGTGCTATAATACAAAAAATTCTGTTTGAAGGAAGAATTGCCATGCAGACACGAAAGTTATATTACGAAGACTCCCATTTAAAGACATTCACCGCCTCCGTTCTCTCCTGTGAGGACATCGGCAAGGGTTACGAGATCATTCTGGATGCCACCGCCTTCTATCCCGAGGGCGGTGGGCAGGCTGCGGACACCGGCACATTGGGCAACGTCCGGGTTCTGGATACCCGGGAGCGGGGTGAAACCGTGGTGCACCTGTGCGACGGCCCCCTGTCCGTTGGAGACACTGTGGAAGGCACCATTGACTACCCTGCCCGGTTCCTGCGGATGCAGCAGCACAGCGGTGAGCACATCGTCTCCGGCATTATCAACCGCCGCTACGGCTATCACAACGTGGGCTTCCACATGGGCAGCGGCATCATCACCATCGATTATGACGGTGTGATCCCGTCAGAAGACCTGCCTGCCCTGGAAGCGGAGGCCAACGCTGCAGTCTGGGCTGATCTTCCCGTCAAATGCTGGTATCCTTCCCCGGAGGAGCTGCCCAATGTCTTCTACCGCACCAAGCGGGCCCTGCCCTGGCCGGTCCGCATCGTGGAAATCCCCGGCTTCGACAGCTGCGCCTGCTGCGGCACCCATGTGAAAGCCACCGGTGAGATCGGCCTGATCAAGCTGTTCGACCTCATGGGCTTCCGGGGCGGCACCCGGATGGAAATGGCCTGCGGCAAGGCAGCCCTGGATATCCTCAACAGCACCTACGAGCAGAACAAGCTGGTTTCCCAGGCCTTCTCCGCCAAGATCCACGAAACCGGCGCGGCTGCTCAACGGATGAACGAGATGCTCGCCCAGCAGAAATACCGGATCACCGGTCTGGAAATGCGGATCTTCCGGGACATTGCCGCCGGTCATGCGGGAAAGGGCGATATCCTCCTCTTCGAAGAAAACCTGGACAACACCGCCGTCCGGGAACTGGCCGATGCCATCGCAGACAAATGCGGCGGCACTGCCTGCGTCTTCAGCGGCAGCGATAAACAGGGCTACGCCTTCTGTCTGGTGACCCGCAACGGCGATCTTCGCGCCCTCTGCAAGGACATGACCAAGGCCCTCAACGGCCGCGGCGGCGGCAAGCCCATCTGCCAGCAGGGCCGGGTACAGGCGGCAAGGAAAGAGATCGAAGCCTTTTTTGCGCAATAATAAAACTTTTTTCCGATAACTGCAAAGCATTGCCGGCCGGGGATTATTCCCGGCCGGCGTTTTGTATTATTTGCCAAAGGCTTCTTTTGCCAGATGGATATAGTGCTCTGCACTTTCGTAATGGGCGCGGATCTCTTCCTGCGTCAGGGTTTTCACCACTTTGGCCGGACTTCCCAGCAGCACGGAGCCTGCCGAGGCATGGGTCTTTCCGGTGACCAGCGCACCTGCCCCCACCAGGCAGCCGTCTCCCAGCACGGCACCATTGAGCACAATGGAACCCATGCCGATAAGGCACCCGTCTCCCACGGTACAGCCATGAACGATGGCTCCATGGCCGATGGTACAGTTGGCACCAACGGCAGTTCCGTCGTGAAGGACGCAGTTGTCCTGAATATTGGTTCCCGGACCTACGGTGATGGGGCCGTTGTCACCGCGAATCACCGCGCCGTACCAGACACTGACGTTTTCCCCCAGGGTCACATCCCCAACCACCGTGGCATTTGGCGCCAGATAGACGTTTTTCATGGAAGCTTTACTCACCGCAGTTTGCCAGAATGTACATCATCAGGTGATCCAGCACCATGTGCACATCCTCCACAATCTGCATATTGTCGATCTTCACATGCACCGCATGGTCAGCAAGACCCAGCAGCTTGCCGCCGCCATAGCCCACCAGAGCCGCGGTCTTTGCGCCGTTGTCCTTTGCGTAGCGGATAGCCCGCACCACATTTTCGGAATTGCCGCTGCCGGAAATGCCGATGACCAGGTCTCCTTCATGGAGCTTTGCCCGCAGGGGCATGACGAACACATCGTCATAGCTGATATCATTGGCAATGGCCATCATCAGGGGCGTATTGTCATTGAGGCATTCAAAGTCATACTTGACCTTCTGGTTCAGGCTGACGCCCTTCATGAAGTCGCAGACAAAATGAGAGGCCGTGGCTGCACTGCCGCCGTTGCCGCAGATGAAGATCCGCTTGCCGTTCAGGCGGGTCTGCTCCATCAGGTTTATCAGGTCGTTGATGGCCTGGTGATCCAGGCTCTGTAAGATTTCAATCTCGGTTTTCAGGTAATCTGCGATTTGGGGCAAATAGTTCATAGGCTACCTCCTTTGTACTCTGTCAGGCGTTGGCGCACCTGAGAAACGGTCGCGGTGCCGGTGACACCGATCTGCTGAATGGTGATGGAGGAAATGGCGCAGCCCAGCAGGGCCGCTTCCTCTTCTGTCAGGCCCAGGCTCAGACCCAGTACGATTCCCGCCGAGGAAGCATCTCCCGCGCCGCAGATATCGATGGGGCCGGTAACAGGGAAGGCCGGCACCGCCTGAATGGAATCCGAAGCCAGCACCAGCATACCGGCGCTTCCCCGGGTGACAAACACAGGACGGCCATTGGGCAGCTCTGCTGCCTTCCGACGCAGGGCCTCCGAATCCTCCGGATCTCCCTCCCGGCCCATCAGCTCAAAATTGTTGCACTTGACGATCACATTCCGGAACTGCCGGATAAAGGATCGGGAATCTGCATAGAAGATCACATTGGGATGGCTCTCCGCCAGCTCTGCCAGCTTATCCCGGACATAATCCGTGATCACGCCCAGATTCCGCTGGAAGAACTGATCCAGCAGGATCACCGCATCCACCCGGCTCAGGCAGCTTTCCAGATTCCCAAGGAGCCGATCCTCCAGTTCCCGGGAAATGGGGGTGAAGTTCCGGAAATCCAGCCGGTTCTGTTCTTCCCAGGTGCCGTCCGGCCTTCTGCGCATGGGTTTGGTGTAGGTGCTGGTGCAGACCGTATCGCTTTGCACCAGCAGGCTGGTGTCCGCACCGATGGCGTCCAGAGCTCTGCGCAGCTCATAGCCCTCACCGTCATCACCGGTCAGGCCGACGCAGATGACCTGTGCGCCCAGCGCCCGGAGATTTCCGGTGACTGTGCCGCCGGCACCGGGATATTTCTTCTTGTCATGCACCTGCCATGCCATCAGACCCGTTTCCACGGATTCTTCGTCCCGGGCAGGGTCGATGTACAGGTACTTGTCCAGGCAGAAATCACCGAACACCGCGATCCTGGCCTGGGCAGTCCGTTCCAGTACCTGTGAGATCTTACCAATATCCATCATTTTCCCCGGGCCTCGTCGGCGGCGAAGGTCAGCTTCGCCAGATTGGGCAGGGTCCTGTTATGCTCGCCCCGGACATAGTAGCTGATGCCGCCATCGGCCACGGTTCTGGCCAGGATGGTCTTCCAGGGGCGGAAATAGTACCGGGGGTCGGACTTGGGCGGTGCAGTATGGTAATCCTCGCTGCCGTCAATGGGCTGGATATCGAAGACGGCTGTGTGGAAATGGCAGATGCGTCTGCCCTCCTGATGGGCCACATTCCGGCTCATAGCCAGAGCCTTCAGGTAGACCTCCGGGCCTGCCACGGCAGAGCCGAAGTTCAGGAACACACCGTTCTCCAGATTGGTAACGCTCTGGGTGTAGATCAGAAAATCGGTATAGGAGCAGGCACCCATGGCCGCGCCGTCGCAGTTGGGATGCTCATGGATAATATCGTTGCCCACACCCACATGAACGGTGACGGGAATGCCCAGGTGATAGCCCATGGCCAGCACGCTCTGCTCCCGGTAGGGGAAGTTGTTTTCCCAGATGTAACGGCCCAGGGCCTCGCCCCAGCCGATGCCCTCTTTGGCACCCTGGACGATAATGTCGTTGATGAGGCCGCTTTCGTGCCACAGGCCGAACTGGCCTTCGCTGACATATTTGGCAACACTTTCGCAGGTGTGGCCGATCATGGCAAACTCGAAATCATGGATAGAGCCGGCGCCGTTGGTGGCCAGATGGGTCACCAGGCCCCGCTTCATCAGCTCGATCATATACAGGCCGTTGCCGGTGCGGATCACATGGGCGCCATACATCAGCAGTACGGTGGCATCATGCTCCCGGCGGGCCTTGACGATTGCCTCCGCCAGAACAGGCAGAGCGGGATGGGAATATTCCGGAGCAGGCTCACTGGGGTCCAGCAGCACCTTCTGCAGATCCACATCATGAATTCTCTGCTCCAAAGGCAGGATTTTCAGTTTCGAACGGTCAAACTGGGGATAGGGCATGGTTATTCCCTCCTGTAAATGAAATTTTCTGTAAGGCATGTAAATGATCGTTTGTCGCACGATTAATAATCATCTGTTGTAGGGGCGGATTTCTAATCCGCCCTAACCCCACCGACACATGCACAGTGAAATTCACCGTACATTTGTCGGTATCCGGAGGGCGGATTGGAAATCCGCCCCTACGATTGGTTGATGCCCATACCGACAAACGATCATTTATCTTACCAAATATAACAGGGCGGGCAGTTTTGCCCGCCCTGCTGCCGTAATTACAAAATCACGCTGAGGATCTCTTCTGTTTCCCGGAAATCGGGGATAATGGCGTTGGCACCGGCGGCAATCAGACGGTTTCGCTTCCAGTCGTTGATGCCCTGCCGGGTCTCTTCGTTGGTGGCCGCGCCGATGGCCAGTCCGCCCAGATTCGCCACCAGCTCCACCTCCACATAGCCGTCGCCAAAGGATACCAGCTGGTTGGGCAGGATGCCCTCCCGATCCAGCATGTCCCGAATCACCAGTTCCTTGGAGCAGGAAAGCATATGGTCGTGGGCGCCATGAATGCCCCCTTCGAACACACCGTCCAGCCCCAGCAGGCTGGCTTCGTACAAAACATCCTTCTCATCCGTACCGCTGGCCAGGTAGCAGCGGATGCCTCTTGCCTGCAGAGCATCGATAAAGGGCCGGATACCGGGCACCAGATGATCCTCCGGCTTTTCCCTGCCCTGTTCCAGGGCTTTCTTCCGGTCTTCAATGCGAAGCTCCAGCCGCCGCAGATACTCATGCTTGTAAACATGGGGGTCCCGGTGAGGGCCGCCGCGGCTGACTACCTCTTCATCCAGCCGGATACACTGGAAGATGGTCTGCTTGCCGGTGAGGGTGTCCACAAAATCCGTGACGATGGTCAGAAGCTGCTCCTTCGTCTCGTCGGTTCCGGTTTCCTGCAGCACCTCCACGAAATAGGGGATCATAATATTCTGCCAGCCCTCCCGGATCAGGCTGATGGTTCCGTCAAAGTCAAACAGGGCGTAGCGGATATCCATGCCTTCCCAGGGGCGGATCACTTCCACCGCTGCCATATTATTCGGTCTTCAGGGCAGCATCAAAGGCCACGTTGGAGGGCTCGAAGTTCATCTTTCTGGTGAACTCATAGGCCTCCTTGGCACCGTACATGCGCTCCATGCCGGAATCTTCCCATTCCACGGACAGGGGGCCGCTGTAGCCCATGGCATTCAGCTCCCGGGTAATGTCGTCAAAGTTCACGTTGCCGTGACCCAGGGAGACAAAGTTCCAGCCCCGGCGCAGATCACCGAACTCCAGATGGCTGCCCAGGATACCGGCACGGCCGTCCAGACGAACCTTCACGTCCTTCATATGGACATGGTAAACCCGGTCTGCAAAGTCACGCAGGAACAGGGCGGGGTCCATGCCCTGCCATACCAGGTGGGAGGGGTCAAAGTTGATACCCAGGGTGGGACGGTAGTTGAAGGTCTCCAGCAGCTTCTTGGTGCTGTAGTAATCGAAGGCGATCTCGGTGGGATGGACTTCCAGCGCAAACTTCACGCCGCACTCGTCGAACACATCAAAGATGGGGTCCCACAGCTCCTTGATCTTTGCGAAACCGGCATCGATCATTTCCTGGGTGGTCTGGGGGAAGGAATACCAGTAGGCCCAGATGGGGCTGCCCATGAAGCAGGTGACCACTTCTGCGCCGATGAGCTGGGCTGCCTTGGCAACGTACTTCATTTCCTCAATGGCCCAGGCCCGGATCTGCTCGGGCTTGCCTGCCAGGGCGTTGGGAGCAAAGTTGTCCAGACGGGGGTCCCAGTTGTCGCCCACGCACTGACCAACCAGATGGGCGCCCAGTGCCCAGACCTTCAGGTTATACTTATCCAGAGTGGCCTTCACTTCCTGGCGGTAGCTTTCCTCGGCCACGTATCTGCGCACATCCAGATGGGATGCCACGGCGATTTCCAGACCGTCATAGCCCATGGCGGACATGACTTCACATACTTTTTCAAAAGGCAGGTCGCCATACTGACCTGTGGTGATGGTAATGGGTCTCATAAACTGCCTCCTCGTATTATTCTTCAGAAATTATACAACGTCCTCAGCCTTGCCGCTGATAGAGGATGCCTGGTTGGCGAAGATGACCTTCATGGCGTGCATGGCGCTCTCGCCGCTGATGGCAGGCTCGTGGCCGTCCACGATGCAGTCGATGAAGGCGTCGATCACGCCGGTGGTGGTGCGGCCGCCGGTGGTCTGCTCCTTGTTGGAGGTCAGCTTGTCCAGCTCATAGGGCACCACGGTGCCGTCGGGCTTCTCCACGATCAGGGAGTAGTTGGGATCGTCATACAGGCGGATGACACCGTTCTTGCAGTACAGCTTGGTGGAGTTGTTCTCTGCGCCGTAGTTGGTCCAGCCCACATGCATGGTGCCCACAACGCCGTTCTCCAGGGTGTAGATGGCGAAGGCATTGTCATCCACATCGATCAGGCGGCCGTCGGGATAGCGCTTGTCCACGGTGGTGATGACGGCAGAGGTTTTGACGATCTTCTTGCCGGTCAGGTAATACAGCAGGTCGGTCTTGTGAACGCCCAGGTCAGCCATGGCACCGAACTGTGCAGTGCGCTTGTCGAAGAACCAGGAGTTTGCAGAACCGGTCCAGCCCTCGGGGCCGGGATGGATGAAGTGGGTCTCAAAGGCCAGAATCTCGCCCATCTCGCCGCTGTCCAGCAGCTCCTTGGCCTTGACGTGAGCCTTTGCCAGACGCTGGTTCTGGCCGATCATCAGATACTTGCCCATTTCCTTGGCGGTGGCGACCATAGCCTCGCAGTCCTCGGGAGTGGTGGCCATGGGCTTCTCGCACAGAACGTGCTTGCCGGCCTTCAGAGCCTGGATGCTGATTTCTGCATGGAAGCGGTTGGCAACGCAGACGCTGACGGCATCCACATCCGATGCCAGCAGCTCTTCCACGGAAGCATAGACCTTGCCGCCGTAGAGCTTGGCCAGAGCCTCTGCCTTTTCGGGAACCACATCAAAGAAGGCGGTAATTTCGCAGTTGGGGTTTTCAAAATACTCAGGCGCGTGACGAACCTCGGTGATCTTGCCGCAGCCGATAATACCGATCTTGATCATAATAAGTTACCTCCGTTAATAGTAAGGATAGGTTATCTGCGCTTGTTCTGGAAATTCTGCATCAGGACAGCCAGGATGATGATGGCCGCACTGATGGCACCATTCAGGTAGGAGGAGATGTCGGCAACCGTCAGGACGTTGCTGATGATACGGAACATCAGAACACCCAGGAAGGTGCCGATGATCTTGCCCCGGCCGCCGGTCATGGAGGTGCCGCCGATGGCGACAGCGGCGATGGCATCCATTTCCCAGCCGTTGGCGGCGGAAGCGGATGCAACTGCGGTCATACGGGAGGCATAGATCAGAGCTGCGATACCGCACATGGCACCGGTGATCATGTAGGTTGCGATCTTGACCCGATCCACGTTGATACCGGACAGGCGGGCAGATTTCTCATTGCTGCCCACGGCGAAGACATGCTTGCCCAGGGCGGTCTTTTTCATGATGATGTCAAAGACGATGACAGCAGCCACCAGAACGATCATCAGCGTGGGAATCTTAAATTCCCCGATCTGGATGCCGCCGATGGCCAGCTGACGGAAGGAATCATAGTTTTCCCGGGAGACGGTGAAGGGGCCGCCTGCGCCGTAGTAGTTGATGATGGCGCGGGCTGCGCTCATGGTAGCCAGGGTGGCAACCATGGGAGGCATGCCGCCCTTGGTGACCAGCAGGCCGTTGATCAGGCCGATGCACAGACCGGCAGCGATGCAGAACAGCAGCATGATGAACACATTGTTGGTGGCATTGAGGATCCAGATGCCGAAGCCGCCGATGAGGGCAACCTGAGAGCCGACAGAAATATCGATCAGGCCGGCACCGATGACCATGGTCATGCCCATGGCGATGAGGCCGATCATACAGCCCTGGACGAACAGATTGGAGATATTGCCCCAAGTGAAGAAATTGGGGTTGATGGCCGCGCCGATGATCACCAGCACGATGAACGACAGCACGAAGCTGTATTCACCGGTCAGCGCCCGGCCCAGCTGCTTTGCCGTATCCTTATTCAGGGTAATGGGTTTCTTTTCTGCATTTCTCATGTTTTCAGACCCTCCAAATTCGCTCCGGTGGAATAATACATCACATTTTTCTCAGTCAGCTCGTCCCGGTTCAGACGGGCGTTGCACCTGCCCTGGTAGAGCACCATGCAGGAGTCCGCCACCTTCCAGATCTCCGGGAATTCGGCGCTGAATACGATGATGGCCTTGCCCTGCTTTGCCAGATCCAGGATCAGACGGTAGATGTCAAACTTGGTGCCCACGTCGATGCCCTGGGTGGGATTGTCCAGCAGCAGCACATCGGGATTGGTTTCCAGCCACTTGCCCAGGATGACCTTCTGCTGATTGCCGCCGGACAGGGAGGTGATGGGATTTTTGCGGTTGCCCACCTTGATGGACATGGCCTGCTGCTGGCGGTCGAAGCGTTCGTTTTCTTCTTTGGCGCTGATCAGCAGCTTGGTGGCACGGGTATTCAGGAAGCCCATGGACAGGTTATCCTGCACGGACAGGTCATTGTGGATGCCCCGCTCGGGACGCATCCGGGGCACCATGCCGATGCCCTTTTTCATGTAACGGTGGACAGAGCCGCTGTTGGCCCGGTTGGGCATTTTGCTGCCGTTCACCAGAATATCGCCGGTGTAGTTCTCCACGCCGAACAGCACGTCTGCCAGCTCATCCTTGCCGGAGCCCTGCAGACCGGTGACCGCCAGGATCTCACCCCGGTGCAGTTCGAAGGAAACATCCTTCAGAAGCTTTCCGGAAACGCCTCTGACCTGCAGCAGCACCTCATCGGTTGCGGAATACACGTGGTTATCAAACTCGTCGGACTGAAGGTTGTGGCCGATCATCAGCTCTGTCACCTGATCCTCGTTGATGTCCGCAAAGTTGCCGTGGGCAACCAGCTTGCCGTCACAGAGGATATAGTAGATGTCGCAGATCTCAAACAGCTCCGGCATCTTGTGGGAAATGTAGATAAAGCTGACGCCCTGCTCCTTCAGCTGGCGCATAATTTCAAACAGATTCTCGATCTCGCCGGTGCTCAGTGCCGTGGAGGGCTCATCCATAATGATCAGCTCCGAATGGAACAGCAGCGCCTTGCCGATCTCCACCAGCTGCTTCTGGGCAGCGGACAGGGTCTCGACGATGGCATTGGGATCGATGTCCACCTTCATCCGCCGGAACACTTCCTCACAGCGGGATACCATGGTGGTCTTGTCCAGGAAACGGTATTTGGTCTTCATTTCTTCGCCCAGGAACATATTCTCGTAGACCCGCAGGTCCTTGCACAGATTCAGCTCCTGGTGGATAAAGCGGATGCCGCAGCTGTTGGCAACACGGACATCCTTCATGACAACTTCCTTGTCATCGATCAGGATCTTGCCGGAGACGGGAGCGTAAACACCGGCGAGTACATTCATAAGTGTGGACTTTCCGGCGCCGTTTTCACCCAGCAGTCCGATGATCTGCCCGGGCTCCACGGTCAGATCCACATGATCCACCGCGCGGACAGGTCCAAACTCCATCACGATGTCTTTCATCTCTAAACGCATGGCAACGGTTCCTTTCCTAGTTTCTTGTGGTTGGGGATGCGGTTTCCGGAACAGTCCGGATCGTAGAAAGCCGGGCCGGCTGACTTAACAGCCGGCCCGGGGGTAAGGTATAAAATTACAGGGAATCAGCCGTCGATGGAGTAACGGGTAGCGTAGATCTCGGATGCTCTGTAGGTATCGAAGTCATTGTCGGTGTTGCCTGCGTTGCCGATGGAGAAGGAGGGGATCAGGTAGATGCCGTCAACTTCCTTAGCGGTGCCGCTGAATGCAACGCCCAGAGCGTGCTCGACGGTGAAGTCGACGCACTCACGGATGAAGGAGGGAGCGAAGAACCAGGTGACGAACTTGACACCCAGAGTGGTGTTGTCGAACTTGTCCAGAGTCTCGCGGCGGCCGCCAACGGAGGTGATCAGCTTCAGGTTGGACAGGTCAGCATCGCCGGAGTAAGCTTCCAGAGCGTTCATCAGGCCGTCAACGATTTCGTCGTCGTGGGTGACGATCAGGTCGATGGCTTCGATCTCTTCGACAGTCTTGGCAGCCAGCCAGTCTTCCATCTGGTTCTGAGCAGTCTCGCTGGACCAGTTGGTGACGAAGGTTTCAGCAACCTGGTTGAACTTGCCGGGGGTCAGGACTTCGTCCATACCGCCGGAACGCTGGGAGGTAACGGTGGAAGCGTCGCCCACGAAGCGCAGGTAATCAACTGCGTCGTAGTCAGCATAGTAGGTGTTCAGGTACTCGCCCATGCCGCCGCCGATGGCGAAGTTGTCGCCCATCATCTGGCCGGTCAGGCCTTCGAAGTCTTCGATCAGGCGGTCATAAACCACCAGGGAGATGCCGGCGTCAACGACAGTCTGTGCAGCAGCACGCAGAGCTTCACCTTCGGTGGGCCACAGCATGATGGCAGCGGGCTTCTCGGTTGCGATCAGGTTCTCGATCTCGGAGATCTGGTCAGCAGCTTCGCCGCAGGACTTGACGACCACGTCAACGTTCTCATACTTTGCGTTCATAGCAGCAGCTTCCAGCTCAGCGTGCTTCACGGACTCGCCGGTGAAGCCATGGTCGCCGGCAACGATAACCAGAGCAACCTTGACCTTAGCGGGGCCTTCTGCCTTCTCTTCCTTTGCTGCGCCGCCACAGCCGGCCAGCAGACTCATAACCATAACGACAGCCATGAGCAGTGCAAAGAACTTCTTCATTTTTTATCCTCCTAAAAAATGTGTTTTTTATTTCACCGCTAACGCGGAAAAATACGGTTTTTCTTCACCGGAGCGTGCCGGTGGATTCCCGGACGGTAAAGCCGTGGGGCAGGGTCACTTCCTGCTGCTGAAGGTCTCCCTGGGTGATCATCTCGTGGAGCATCTCCACCGCCCGGCTGCCGAGCTCCGCGCAGGGCTGCACGACGGTCGTCAGATAGGGATGGAGCATCTGGGTGTAGATCACATCATCAAACCCCACCACGGAAAGATCCTTCGGCACCTGCAGCCCCAGCTCCTGGGCCACCACCACCGCCGCCAGGGCAATGGAGTCACCGATGCAGAACAGAGCACTGGGCCGTTCCTTCCGGCTCAGCAGCAGCCGTGCCGCTTTCAGGCTGCTGGGATAGCTGTAGGAAGCATCACAGTAGCCGATCCAGCTGTCCTGAACACTCAGCCCGGCCTGTGCCAGGGCATCCCGGTAGCCTCTCATGCGCTGCAGAGTGGAGATGCTGTTGTTGGCCGCGCTGATGGTGCCGATCTTCCTGTGTCCCAGCTGGATCAGGTATTGGGTGGCCTCAAAGGCCGCCCGGTAATTGTCCACCGTCACGTGGGGGGTATTACCGTGCCCGGTATACTCGCAGCACTGGACGATGGGCAATTGCTTGGAATATTTCTGGAGCCACTCCTCATTATAGCTGATGTGCAGCAGGATGGCACCGTCCGCCCGTTTGGCGGCAATGGTCTCCCGGATCAGTTCTTCCGGGTCCCGGCCATCGGTATTGCACAGGAACAGGTTATAGCCCAGCTCCTGAGCCCGCTGGTTGATGCCGTCAAAGACGTTGGCATAATAGGGGTTCGTAATATTGGGCAGCAGCACCAGGAAATTCCGGCTCTCATGCCGGCGCAGATTCCGGGCCTGCTGGTTGGGTACATAATTCAGCCGCGCAATGGCAGCCTGCACCACCTGAACCGTGGGCTCCGCCACTGACGCGCTTCCATTCATGACTCTGGACACCGTAGCGACTGAAACGCCGGCAGCCCGTGCCACATCTGCAATCGTTACCATGATATGTAATCCTTTTCTTTGTTTATTTTTTACATAATACTAAATTTTGTAATCCATTTCAATCCACATTTCACACAAAAGTTTCCACCATTTTTAGATGTGTTTCACAATTTCCGGTTTCTTCCCGATTTTGGCGTGACGGCTGGCGGGATTTATGATATGATCTAGGAAACCACAAAAGGAGGATGCGGTCATGTATTACATCGGCGTAGAGATCGGCGGCACCAAGCAGCAGGTATGCCTGGGCACGGAGGGCGGACAGATCCTCCGGCGGCATCAGGTAAAGCTGGGGGAAAACACCACCGCCCGGAATATCCTGAACTGGATCGAGACGACCATCCGGGAGCTGCAGAAGGATTACCCTGTCAGCGCCATCGGGGCAGGCTTCGGCGGGCCCATTGATCCGGAAACGGAGCAGATCGTCTGCTCCTGCCAGATTCCCGGCTGGGAGAATTTCCGTCTGGGCGACTGGTTCCGGCAAACCTTCGGCCTGCCTGCCATCGTCCGCAACGATACCGTCACCGGCGGATTGGGCGAGCTGTACCTGGGCGCAGGAAAGGGCAGCAGGCGCTTCTTCTATACCAACATCGGAACCGGCATCGGCGGCGGATTCTATTGGCCCGGCGGCTATCTTGCCAGTTCCCTGGGCTATGTGTGGGTGCCGGACTGGGAAAGCAGTGTGCCCGGGGATGCCACCCGGCTGGAATTTTTGTGTGCCGGCCCCTTCATCGAAAAGCGGCTGAATACGCCCGGCTATGTACCGGCGGATTCCTGTCTTGCCACCCTTCCCTCCCCCCTGACCTGCCGGGAGCTGGGCGAAGGCGTCCGAAAGGGAGATGCCTTCTGCTGTCAGGAGCTGGACCGGGTGGCCCGAACCTTCTCCTACGGCCTGGCAGACAAAATGGCCCTGTCCACCCCTGACCGGATCGTGGTCGGCGGCGGTGTTGCCAAACTGGGTGACGTACTGTTTGACCGGCTCCGGAAGTTCACGGAGGAAGCCGCCTTTGTGGCCGATGCAGGCCGCATCGATATCCGCCCGGGTCAGTTGGGCGATGATGCCGTCCTGGTGGGCGCTTTGCTTCTGGCGGAAAATCCAGGACTGCATGTGACGTAATACACAAGGGGCTGTCAAAAAGTCCGTTCTGGGAATACTACTATTGTAGGGGAGGGTCTTGACCCTCCCTAAAACCGAAATAATTGAGCTGTAAAATATATGGAATAGTGGAAAAAACAAAAAATCAAATACTCTAACACAAAAGGTTGAGGGAGGGTCAAGACCCTCCCCTACATTTATTTGCTGAAAGGGGCTGTTGCAGGATAAGCAACAGCCCCCTGGCTTTATTCGGTAATATCCACAGCCCTGCCCATCAGGTATACGGCGCTGACATTGATGTTGTCGTCAAAGCACACCAGGTCTGCATCGGCACCCACGGTGATCTCGCCCTTGCGGCCTTCGTAGCCGCAGTGCCGGGCCGGGGTCTTGGTGGCCATGCGCACAGCGCCCCACAGGGGCACGCCTGCCTGCTTGTATACCGTGCGCACCAGACGGTCGCCGGTGGCAACGGAGCCCAGGAAGCAGTTTCTTGCAGGGGGCTTGCAGACACCGTCTTCAATGAAGACTTTCACCTTCATGGGGCCGAAGTCCGCCTCGTACTCACCTTCAGGATAGCCGCCCAGAGGGCCGCAGTCGGAGACCAGCATCAGCTTGTCATAGCCCTTGCACTTGACGGCCAGCTTAATCAGCTCCGGGGGCAGATGGCAGCCGTCGCAGATGATCTCCACATCCAGATCATCGAACAGCAGGCCAGCCTCCACCAGACCGCCCCGGCGGAAACCGTTGTCCCGGGTTACAGTTGACATAACGCTGTACAGGTGCACCACACAGCTGTAGCCGTTTCGCATGGCCTCTTCCACATCGGCAACAGTTGCGTTGGAATGGCCCATGCAGCCGGTGATACCGGCCGCTCTTAAAGCACGGCCGAATTCCATGCCGCCTTCCAGCTCAGGCGCTGCCATCCAGCGGTTTACGATGCCCTCTGCCGCCTTCAGGGCAGGCTCATAGATATCCTTTGTGATCACGGGAGCCTTGGCATCGCCCATCTTCATATCGGGATGGGGCTGGGTCAGGGGGCCCTCCATGAAGTAACCCAGGTGATGGGGCAGGTCATCCCGCTTGTCGATCTCTGCCTTGATCTGCGCCAGCTTCCGGATCTCCTCCGGGTTGATGGTGCCGGGGGTAGGGGTCAGGGCGGTAACGCCGTGATTGCGGTGCATCTTCATAGCCTTGATATGCTGCTCCAGATCCATGCTCATAAAGCTGCCGCCGCCACCGCCGTGGCAGTGCACATCAATGAAGCCGGGAGACAGGTACTTTCCGCCGCAGTCGATGATCTCCTGGGCGTCAGGTGCCTGACCGCTGCCGTAACGGGCGATCTTTCCATCCTCCTCCAGCAGCCAGCCGTTTTCCAGCAGCCGGTCAGCCAGAACCAGAGTTGCGTTGGTAAACAGTTTTGCCATTTTTGTTTCCTCCTCAAATGATTTCTGCCCGGAAGGAAACGAAGGCCTTCTTCGTCTCCCCGGGAGCCAGAGTCATAAAGTTTCCGGTGTTCAGTCCGTCCGCGGCGCCGTTGACAGGCTCCACGCACAGAAATCTTTTTCCCGCCTGGGTCCACAGCACATGGGTATGGAAAGTTTCGTCAAACGCCATGGTCAGCTTCTTGCCCTCAGCCTCATTGTGCAGCACCGTGGGGCCATGGACGCCCATGAAGGCCGCACCGGTCTCCGGGGCCCCCTCCGGCATGGTCAGGGAAACCGCCCCATGGCCGAAGGCTTTTCCGCCCACCGCAAAGTCGAAGAAGGTATCCGCAGTGGTTTCCACCCGGAGATTCTCCAGCTTTTCCGTGAGGAAATAGGGGTGGAAGCCGTAGTTATAGGGCATTGGCTTTTCGTCCCGGTTTTCGTAAGTCTGGGCAATGGTGAGCTTTCCGTCGCTCACTGTAAAGTCCAGGGTCACCCGGAACCGGAAGGGATACTGAGAAAGCGTTTCTTCGTTCGCTTCCAGCACCAGCGTCAGGGCATCCTCCCGGCACGCTTCCACCTGCCAGGCACTGGTGTGGCCGAAGCCGTGGATGGCCATGGCATATTCCCTGCCGTCCCAGGTGTATTTCCCCTCCTTCAGCCGACCGAAGATCGGAAACAGGAAGGGAATGCCGCACCGGGGCCGCTCCGGGGAATTCAGGTTGTCGTCATCCCGGTAGAGAAATTCTCTTCCGTGATACTGAAAGCTCACCGCCGTGGCGCCCTTCTCAGGCAGGATCACAGCCCGGGTGCCAAGTCCGTCGAAAATTACGTATTCCTGCATAAAAACCTCCAGGCATTTTCTTTTATGATAAAAGACATGAGATAAAATGTCAATTCCGGGATACATCTGCACCACAATACACTGGTCGCAGGCTGTAGAAAAAGCTTCGCAGAATTTGCCGCAGAAGCGGCAAACCCATTTTAATCATTTTTGGCCGCGGCATGTACGTGGACAAAAATACATCTCAGGCTGCAAGTGTGGAATTTATTCGCCATAGGCTGTGGGGCCCCCATCAAGCAAATTGTGCTTGATGGGGAGAGGAGATGCGCAGATACAGGTGGAATTTTCTGCTTGCAGAAAATGCAGCAGTGTATCTGATGCATCGACGAAGTGCGCGCAGCAGACTGCAAAAAGTTGGCGGAAAGCCCCGAAGGGGCTTTTCGACATACTGAGGGCGCAGGCAAAAGCCTGCGCCCTCAACAGATATCAATGATTGCGGTTCCAGGCAGCGGGCATCCAGGGATACTTCTTCTCGTTCTCCAGGCCGTACTGTTCCAGCTTGCGCAGCTGTTCCACCACATGAGGCATATCCATCCGCTCCACCATCTTGCAGATGATTCTCTCACCATTGTCAGCCATCCGGTTCCGGGTTTCGATGTCGGGGATGTCGGGGCTGGCGCAGTGGTCACCATTCTCGCCGAAGCAGTAGCCCACAGCGGCAGACTGATAACCCAGGGCAAACAGGTCATTGAAGGGTGCGCAGGACTGGGGATTCTTATGGTCATATCCGGTGACCAGAGCGATATCGTCCAGGCGGTTCATGATCTTGTAAGCACCCACCGTAATATCGTGGAAGTCCTGCATGAAGTTCTTCAGAACATCCGCATTCTTGCCCATGCTCATCATGGAATCCATGTACAGGATCGGCACGCCGGTCTCGTCATAGAAGTCACGCACCATGGGGCAGATGGTCATATGGGCAGGGCCATGGAAGGAAATATAGACCTGGCGCTTGAAGCCCAGACGCAGCAGGCTCCGGGCAATGGCGCCCAGATAGTCGATGCCCTGACGGATGGTAACCTGCACGGTGCCACGGCCGGAAGCGGTTGCGCCGGCGTAGAAGTAGGGCAGACCGGTCAGCACCAGACCGTCGCAAGCCTCTGCCATCTTCAGAGCATAGGCTTCGCTGATGACGGTTTCGCAGTCCAGGGGGAAGCCGCCGTGCATTTCGGTGGTGCCCACGGGAACAATGATGATGTCATTTCTCTTGAGGTAATCCTGAACCTCGCTGTTCAGCAGTTTGCCCAGAATACGGGTACGCATTTCCATAAGTAACCTCCAAAAATTAGTTGATGCCGGGACATCCTTCAGCCG
Organism: Oscillospiraceae bacterium; assembly: GCA_017398105.1. The sequence continues at coordinate 41,885 of JAFQHF010000015.1, forward strand.
TCCCGGAAAATGGCAAACGGACAACCGAAAGAGTAAGTAAGGAAGGAGAAAGAGAGGCCGGACGGCTGAAGGATGCCCCGGGAAAAGCAAACCGGGCAGCACGGCTTACCCGTGCCGCCCGGAAACGGTTAGGAAAACTTACTTGGCAGCCTTTGCAGCAGCCATCTTGGCGCGGACTTCGTCGGTGATGTTCCAGATGAAGCGGAAAGCAACCCAGGAGCCCATGACGCAGATTGCGGGAACCAGAACAGCCAGGGTCTTGATGCCGTTCAGAGCGGAAGCAGTCTGTGCAGCAGCGCCCACTTCGTAGCCGGTCCAGCCCAGCATCAGAACGCCCAGGGAGGAGCCGATGGTGGTGCCGATACGGCGGGTCAGGGAGAAGGTGCCGTAGATGGAACCCTCGGTGCGCTTGCCGGTCAGGTACTCGTTGTAGTCGATGGCTTCACCCACCATGCCCCACTGCATCAGGATGGACAGGCTGGAGAAACCGGAAGCCAGAGTGACCCACAGGGCGTAAACCATGGGAGCGATCTCCATGGTCATGACAACACCGTACAGGGCAACGTACAGGGCAGCACTGATCAGCAGGCCGGCACGGATCAGCTGGGTCAGACCCATCTTCTTAGCCAGCTTGGGAGCAGCCATCAGGAAGACAATGCTCAGGGGCATGGAGATCAGGGAAGCAGTGGACATCATGCCCAGGGAGCCCAGAACGTCAGCGTACATGTAGGTGCCGACGTTGCCGGTGATGGCCTGCATGGAGCACAGGAACAGGCTGTGGACACACAGAGCCAGGAATGCGCGGTTCTTCTTGAAGACCACCAGGATATCGGTGACCTTGATGTTGTTGGCTGCATCGTCATCGGCAGACACATCGCTGTGGCGCTCCTCGGTCCAGTAGTAGTGGAAGAAGCAGACAACAGCGCCGCACAGAGCCATGATGGTAGCGCCGATGCTGTAGCCCTTGGCAGTATCGCCGAAGGCTTCCAGGATCAGGGGGAAGCTCATCATGCAGGCGTAGCCGCCGATCATGGAGCCGAAGCCACGGGCAGAGGACAGCTGAGCGCGCTCTTCGTCGGTGTCGGACATAGCGGACAGCATGGAGCCCATGGGGATGTTCAGCATGGTGTAGGATGCTTCGTACAGGATCTTGGTGATGAACAGTACAGCCAGCATAGCGGTGCCTTCAAAGAAGGTAGGCAGAGTCCACAGTGCAATTGCGGAAACAGCCAGCATGGGGGTAGCGCGCAGGACCCAGGGACGGAACTTGCCGCGCTTGTCGCGATTCTTTGCGAAGGCCTTATCCATCAGGGTGCCCATCATGGGGTCGTTGATTGCGTCCCAGACGTTCCAGACCAGCAGCAGAGATGCCAGCATCTCGGTGCTGACGCCCAGAATGTTCAGACAGTAGCGGGTGAAGAAGCCGCTCATCAGGCCGAAGGTGAACAGACCGCCGCCGTCGCCGCAGCCGTAACCGATCTTGTGCTTCAGGGTCAGGCTGCTTGTTTTGCTTTTTGCCATTTCGTATTTCCTCCTAAATTCTATTTCCGCGGAATTTCTTCCACATTTTCCAACAATAGTTTACCAAACTATGAACGCAAAGTTAATTGCAGATTCCGAAAGAATTCTTGCAAATCCGGAAAAGCTATGTTAGGATACAAGCAGAGCAAACCAGGAAGGAGGAAGCCCCATTATGACAAGTGAAGACTTGCAAAATCTGCTTGGTATTGATATCAACTTCCAAAGCGCCGCTGAGCGGCAGAAATATCTGAAAGCCATGCATCTGTACGGACTGGACCCCAATGCCTATTATCAGGAAATGGAAATGTCCTCCCCTTACGTTAACACCCACAGTGATACAAACTATCATTACGAAGCCATGGCCCTGCACAGCCACGCCTTTTACGAGATCATCTGCTGCCGCAGCAGCTGCGGCGTAGAATATTTGGTGGGTTCCCGGCGGTATGCTCTGCAGAAGGGTGACATCGTTCTGGTCCGCCCCGGTGTCAGCCACTGCGCCATTCTGCCGGACCCGCTGCCCATTCCTTATAAGCGGGATATCATCTGGCTCAGCGCCGCCTTTCAGGATTCCTTCCATCAGCTTTTGGGGTTGCCGCCGGTCTCCTACGAAAAAGATCTGCCCACCTATCTGATCCGGACTGCAGGTACCCCCTGGGCGTTCCTGTGCGACAAGATCCATGAGGGTGTTTTGGCAGAAAAGGAAAAACAGCACGCCTGGCAGGCCATGGTGCTTGGCAATACCATGAAGGTCGTCTCCTATCTGAGCCAGGCCTCCCGGTCCCAAACAGCCCGGCCCCTGCATGCGGAAGCGCCGGATCTGCTGGATGACATCATTGCATATCTGGAAGCCCACTACCGGGAAAAGCTGGTCATGGCCGAGGTGGCAAAGCAGTTCTTCATCAGCGAGCGCACCATCAGCACTCTGTTCCGCAAGCGGCTGGGCATTACCTTCGGCCAGTTTCTGACCCAGCGGCGGCTGGTGGAGGCCAAGTCCCTGATCCTGAAGGGAACCAATCTGGATCTGGTTGCGCAGCTGACAGGCTTTGCGGACTATTCCACCTTCTACCGGGCCTTCCGCAAGGAATTCGGCATCGCGCCGCTGCAGTTCCGGAAGAACAACATTCCCTCCGAGGAGCATGCAATCTTACTGTAAAATTGTTTTTTCCCGAATTCCTATAGCTTTTTTGAAACTTTTTTGGTATACTGGTAAAGAAATCATTCAAATCACAGGAGGACATTCCCATGACACTGAAAGAACAGATCCACAACTGGATGGCAGGAAGAGAAGACGAATTCGTTGCCGCCCTGACACCGCTGATCGCCATCAACTCCGTCACCGGTGACGCTGCTCCGGGAATGCCCTTCGGCCCCGGCCCCGCCGCTGCCCTGGATGCCGCTCTGGAGCTGGCACGGCAGTGGGGCATGACCACCTCCGAAGACGAGGGCTATGTGGGTCTTGCCGACCTGAACGATCAGGAAGACCTGCTGCACATTCTGGCCCATCTGGATATTGTGGGCGCAGGCGACCACTGGGACACCGACCCCTTCACCCTGGTTCGGGACGGCGACCTGATCTACGGACGGGGCACCGATGACGACAAGGGCCCTGCCGTGGCTTCCCTGCTGGCCATGCGCTGCATCAAGGAGCTGGGCATCCCCCTGAAGGGCAACGTGAAGCTGATCCTGGGCACTGACGAGGAAAGCGGCTCCAAGGATCTGGCCCATTATTTCGCAAAGCACCCCTTCGCTCCCCATTCCATTACCCCCGACACCTGCTTCCCTGTGACCAACATTGAAAAGGCCAGCTACGCGCCCCTGTTCGGTCAGACCTGGGAAGCCCAGCCGGAAGCGAACGCGCAGCTGATCTCCCTGAACGGCGGCATCCGGGTCAATGTGGCCCCCGGCAACTGCACCGCCAAGATCCGCGGTCTGTCCGCAGCGGCTGTGAAGCCCGCCGTGGCAGAAATTGCCGCCGAAACCGGCGTTTCCTTTGACGTAAGCGAAGCTGAGGGCATTCTGACCATCGAAGCCACCGGCAAGCAGGCTCACGCCTCCCGTCCCCACGAGGGCAACAACGCCATCACCGCCACGCTGAAGCTGCTGACGCTTCTGCCTCTGACCCAGGATGCCGCAGCCGGAGCCGTTTCGAACCTGAATGCCCTGTTCCCCTACGGTGACAACTTCGGCACCGCTCTGGGCATTGCAGCCGAGGATGAAATTTCCGGCAAGACCACCGTTACCCTGTCCGTACTGAATCTGAACAGCACCGGCTTTACCGCCCGGTTTGACTCCCGGGATGCCCTGTGCGCCACCGAGGAGAGCACCAAGGGCTTTGTGGAGAACCGTTTTGCCGCGCTGGGCTGGACCTGCACCGGCGAATTCAATCCCGGTCATCATGTGGACGAAAATTCCGATTTCATCCGGATTCTGCTGGACACCTATGAGGAATTCAGCGGCCGGAAGGGTTACTGCGAGGCCATCGGCGGCGGCACCTACGTGCACCACATCCCCGGCGGTGTTGCCTACGGCGCAGGCGAGCACGACTTCGACTCCCGCCTCCACGGCGCCAACGAGCGCGCCCGGATCAGCCAGCTGCTGCTGACTGCGGAAATTTACGCCGCCGTCATCGCAAGAATCTGCGGTTAAAAATAAATCCCCAAAAACGACCAGGAGCCGCAGCAAACGCTGCGGCTCCTTAGACTGTTAAAATAGGCTTCGCGGAATTTGCCGCTAAAGTGGCAAACCCATCCGAATCATTTTTGGCCGCGGCGCGTACGTGGACAAAAATACATCTCAGACTGCAAGTGTGCGAGTTATGCGCCAGAGGCGCACAAGGAGTGCACGCAGCAGGCTGTAAAAGCTGGTGGAAAAGCCCGAAGGGCTTTTTCGACAAGCTGCGGAGCCGCAGCAAACGCTGCGGCTCCTTTGTTATGCCATTTTATGGGTTCTGCGGCCGGATATTCACCGTTACCGATGTAGGCTTGGTGCCGGTGGTGTTGCCCACAGGGGTGATGTTCAGAACCAGCTTGTAGGTTTTGCCTATGATCAGGGCATTGGGGTTGCTCAGACGGATCGTCAGGATCAGATTGCCGGTGGGCTCCTTCGTCACCGCATCGATCTCTTCCGCCAGCACACCGCTTTCATAAGCGCTGACGATCTCCTTTGCCGTCTGGGAGCCGTTGATGCTGATCAGCTCGATTTGCGCTGCGGCAGGAGAAGTCACGCCGATCTTCACATCGATGACGCCCTTCTGTACGCCATCCTGCTCTTCCCGGACGTAGCTGCTCTCGGTCCAGATCACCAGCTTGCCCTGGGTCACGGTCACGTTGACAGGCTTGGAGGTAAAGATTTTTCCGCCGATGGTGTAGTCGAAGACCACCTTGTACGCTTTCTTCGCCACTTCCTCGCCCTCGGGGGGATTCAGCTTCAGGGTGAAGGTCTGCTGACCCTTGTCATTCACCGCGGGGATTCCCTCCTGCTCCAGGGCAAACAGGTAGCCCTGGGTCAGCAGCTTGCCGTTTCTGTCGGTCTCATCCGGATGGATAGCCACCTTTTCCACTCTGGAATCGGTGTTGGTGATCTTGGTAATGGCGAAGGTCACACGGCTGTCCGGATCGATGGCATCGATCTTATCCTTGGTGGAAACCGTTACCACGGGAGGCTTGTTGTTGACGGTGATCTTCAGGCTCAGGGGCTTATCCAATCGGGCATTCTCCACCAGAGGATATGCGTTGTAGGTGTAGGTTCCGGGTGCGGGGACAATCTCGCCGGGCTTGATAAAGGCTTCGATCAGGTTGGTTTCTGCATTGTAGGCAACCTCAATCAGATCCGTATTGGCGTTCGCCTTGGCGGGGCTGATCTGGAAGCCGGTGAGCTTCAGATTGCCGGTACTGACCACCGCGCCGGTGGTGGCGATCTGCAGATTCTCCAGGTTATCCTCTGTCACAGCCAGGCTGCTGTTCAGGGTCAGGGTTGCAGTGTTCAGCTTGACGGTGGGATCCTTGTCGGTGACGTTGACGGTGTGCTTCAGGGTCACGGGATAGGCCCAGTTTTCCTTCTGGACATTGACATTCAGGGTCGCCTTCTTGCTGCCAATCAGCACCAGATTCACGGTTCCCTTTTCATAGTCCACCGTTACCTGCTCCGCACTGTAGCCGTCCACGGTGACGGTATCATTTTCCGTCAGCATAAGATCCTGCTTCGCTGCCTTATTGTACAGCTTGAAGGACACCAGAGGTTCAATGCCGAACTTGGGGTTCACATTCACCGCACTGACAGTAGGATCGGTGGTCAGAGTCAGCTTGCTTGCAGTGGTTGCGATGGTGACAGCCTTCTCAACGGGATGGGCATAGCCCTCCAGATGGATCAGCATGGTGCCCTTGGTATTGGGCTTGTACTTGGGATTTGCTGCAAAGCGTTCCAGCAGGCCGTCCGAGAAGAAGATCACGCCGTCTTCCATCACGAAGTCAATGTTGCCGTTCTGGGCCAGCCCCAGCTCTGTCACCACGGCGTTCTTGGCGGTGGCCACAACGTCAGTCCGGCTGTCCTTATAGAACAGATCCAGCTTGACGCTCTGCTTCAGGGTGATGGCGGGGATAGTGCTCTTGACGGTGACCGACAGATCCAGATAGTATTTCTGGCCGTTTTCGCAGACCACTTCCAGAGTTGTCTTGATGGTGCTGTTCTTCAGGGCGTATTTTGCCTTCAGCACCCAGCTGCCATTGTCCGTCTGTTCCACGGTCAGGTCATTGTGCATGACCGTTACGGTCTGGATGGCATTGTCCTCCAATTCTGCATCCGGCTGCCACTTGCCGGGGATCAGACCCAGGTCGGTGCCGGTGAGCATCATAGGATTCAGGGTCAGCTTGTTGCTTGCCAGCTTGGGGGCCTTGTCGTAAACCAGCAGATTTGCGGCGGCAGTAACCTTGCGCAGGTCATTGGCCTGGGCGGTAATGACAGCCTCGCCGTCCTTGTTGGCCGCGATGGTAACGGTGGCAGAGCCGTCGGGATTCGCCTTGACGGTGGCCAGCTTGGTATTGGAGGAAGTCCACTTGATGTTCTTGCTGGTGATGGTCATGGCCTCGCCCTTGTCATTTACGGCAGCGGGCACGATCACGTAGGAACGTGACTCCTTGGTGGTCAGAGCGGCCTTATCCAGAACCACGTTTTCCGGATCAAGGGTCAGTTCCTTGACCTGGGCGGCGATGACTTTGACATTCAATGTCACCTTCCGCTTCAGGGGGTCTCCCTCAATGGCGGCGGTGATCTTGGCGGTGCCGGGCTTGCTTCCGCCGGTGATGAGGCCGGTTTCGTCAACAGAAGCAACAGCGGCATTGGAGGTGGTGAAAATCAGATTTTCCACAGCCAGTGTTACTTCCTTATTCTCGCCATACACCCGCATCCGCTCACTCTGTCCCTGCTGCAGGCCGATGGCGGGGATATCGGAGGCAGCAGTCAGCTTGGCTGCAGGATCGGCGTAGATGACGGTCAGGGTGATTGCATCCTTCTCGGTGCCGTTCATGGCAGTAATGGTCACCGTGCCGGGCTTCTTCAGCTGCACAAAGCCGCCGGAAACGGAAGCGATCTGAGCATTGCTGGTCTTCCAGGTGGCGCTGACCTCCTCAGTACCCCGCTGAGCGGTAAAGGTCAGGACAGGAGGCTCCATCCCCATCATATCCAGAGACAGCGTTTCGGGAGCAATTTCCTTTCTGCCGTTTTCGCCGTGCAGAATCAGCGTCAAAATCTCAGGTACCGGATAGGTCGGGTTATCCGGCTCCGGTTCTTCCGGCTCCTCGCCATAAGGAATCCAGGTAATATCTCCGCCGTAATCCAGACGGACATCCTCTGTCCATGTTCTGTTGGCACGGGGATAGTAGGCATTTGCCGTTACGTTCAGGAAGGTGTTTACATCTCCGACAAAATCTATAGAGTCAAAGGCAGGCGCATTTCCTTCAAAGTAAATCTCCGTCAATGCATTTTCCTGAGTCTCCAGATTATGAGCAAAGGCGTAATATCCAATTCTCTGAATACCGGCTGGGATTGAAACCCGCTCCAGACCGGTATTCTGGAACGCATAGTCTCCAATCTCAATAACTGTATCCGGAATTTCAATCGTCTTCAGGCTAATACACTCTTCAAACGCGCTGCTCCAGAAATTTGTCATTTCGGAAGGCAGCACGACCGATTTCAGTTCCGGGCAATAGGCAAAGGCAAAATCGCTGATATACCGCAGTCCTCCTGCGAAGGTTACCTCTTTCAGATTGTCGCAGGAGTAGAAGGCCTGACCGCCGAGCATATGCATGGTATCCGGCAGGGCTACCGCTTCCAGGGTTTCACACTGGCTGAACGCCTCATCGCCAATACCTTCCAGTTCTTCAGGGATTTCCAGGTCGTACAGCTTTTCGCAGTTATAGAACGCCGCATATGCAATATTTGTAACAGAGTCGGACATTTCCACCTGTTCCAACTCGGGCAGCTGATAGAAAGCCATCATGCCCACATTCAGCACGCCGTTTTCCACAACCACGCGCTTGATATCCGGGATATGCTCTGCCCAGGGCCAACTTCTGTCGGTATAGTCCGGCATCCGGCCCTTGCCGAAGATACGCAGAGTTGCGGTTTCTTCAATGTATTCCCACTGAATGCCACTGCCGAAGGGAATCTCCACAACCGTGTTACCTTCCCAGGTATGGCCTTCATCTGCAATCAGCTGTGCCCCACCCTGGGCATCCTTATAAATATTGATGACACCATTGTTCACCACGCGACCAGTCGGTTCCACATGCAGGCGGCTCAGTTCGTCTTCTCCGGGGAACACATCGATCATACCGGTTTCCCCGTTCACCAGGTTTCCGGATACTTCCAGTCTGCTGTTGGTTTCGATTGTACCGTTATTGCAAATTGTTGCAGGGCTATTCGTTCTAAGCGTACCCTTGTTTCGGATGGTGATACCCTCAGGAATTGTCAGAGTCGCATCTCCAAACACTACAGCTTGGCAAGATGCAGGAATCTTCAGATCCTTTGTAAGTGTAAAGTCATTTTGGATATCCAGTTTCCTGCTGCCGTAGTCTCCATTTTCCAGCAGGTTAATCATTTCGTCCCAGTATGCTTCATTGCGGGAATTCATTTCCATCGACAAAGTCAGATTGGATTTGGGGATACCAGTTACAGTACCAGAAACACTGCCGCTGTCGTAACGAAGCTCCACATAGTCACGATAACCAAAGGTACAGATTCCCTGCATATCAAAGGAACTGCCGTTATAGACACCAATTCTGCCATTTGCATTCAGTTTGCCACCCTGCTGAACAGTCAGTTTACCATTATACAGGTAAATGCCATATTCCGTCAGCGTGATGCCATCAGGAACTGTGATGGAACCGCCGTTGATGCGCAGAGACACCAGTTCCGGAATCTCCAGATCCCGCACCAGCGTCAGATTTCCGTTCAGTTCCACTTCGTCATGAGGCCGCGCATTTTGCAGGATCAGCTCAAATTCATCCTGAGTCATGGAAGCGTCAAAGTAATAGGGCTCACACACGCTTGACCATTCACCATTGCAAATCCGTGTAATATCATCGGAAATGGGACGAATGCGGAAGGAATAATACCCCGCGCCAAACTCCTCGATCAAATGGTCCGGAACCTGCAGGGAATTGCCCAGGTACATTCTGTCTCCATCGACAGGTCTGATCTGATTCAACTCAGCACCATAATACCACTCAAGCTGATGCTGCATATTCTCATTAAAGCCTGCCGGATTTGTCCAGCTCACCATGGGCCATTCAATTTTCAAATCCGTACAAGATGCCAGGGAAGTACCGGGCTTGACATATACCCAAGGGTCAGAAACAGCAGGTTCACTATCTGCATACTTACTACCTTCTGCCGCAACTGCAGTAACCGTAAAATAGTAGGTTCCACTGGGAAGTGCATCAAGAATAAAATTCTCATTTGATCTTAAATTGGTATCCGGATTGCCGTAACGGGTAGTATACTGAATAACCGTCTCTCCGGTTCCCTGATTTATGATTTCAATTCTGTTGATGCGCTCCTCCGGCTGCACCGCCGTCCAGGCAACCGCACCCATCCGGGTCACCAGTTCATAACCACTTCCAGTATACTCAACAGTTTTGTTCCAGACCAAATCCGTAGGCGCAGCCAGTTTGGGAGTTTCAGACGGAACCGTTTCCTCCGGACCTTCATCAAAATCCAGATATGTCATATCCACCCAGCCCAGGTCGCTGCAGCCCCATGTGCCCTTTGTTTTCAGAATGGTCACTACATCACCATGAGCGTAGGTACCGATCACATCATACGTTGTACCAGGGCCTGAGCGAATATTCAGTGACGTATATGTGGCCACAACTCCTGTAATAGGAGTTTCCAGTTCCACAATGGGTTCTTCCGGCTGGGGTTCGGTTGGCTCTGTCTCTTCCGGAACTGCATCAAAGTCCAGATACGTCATATTGACCCAACCCAAGTCACTATTGCCCCACGTTCCTTTTGTCCGCAGAATGGTTACTATATCATTCTGCGAATAGGTACCAATTATATCGTAAGTAGTGTCAGGGCCTGAACGAATATATAGATTCGTCACTGTCACAACTCCTGCAATAGGGTTTTCCAGTTCCACAACGGGTTCTTCCGGCTGGGGTTCGGTTGGCTCTGTCTCTTCCGGAACTGCATCAAAGTCCAGATACGTCATATTGACCCAACCCAAGTCACTATTGCCCCATGTGCCTTTTGTTCGCAGAATGGTTACTACGGTATTTTTCTCATAACTGCCAACTACAGGATAAGTCGTATCTGGGCCGGAGCGGATATTCAAGCCCGTCACTGTCACAACTCCCGTAATTGGAGTTTCCAGTTCCACAACAGGTTCAGTCGCCGCCGTAGTGGAAACCGTTTCAGCAGCCACCATAGGCAGTTCGTCTGCCAATGTCTCAAACACAGCCGGCTGCGTTGCTTCTGCTTCCGCAATGCCGATCTCCGCCGCCGCTGCGTTCACCGGGATCATGCCCAGAACCAGCACAAGGGCCAGAAATGCGGATAAACTTCTTTTCAGAATTTCCATAAATCGCCTCTCCTTTGCGAGATATTTCTTCACTATTTTATCATATCACATCCCCGCTTCCATTTCCATCCTGTTTTTGCTGTTTTGAGCAATTTTTTTATCTATCGTTCTTTTCCGCTGGCTCTGCAGGCGTTTTATCGCCACTTGCTTTTCCAATAAAATATGTTATAATCTCTTTAATATTTTGATGTATGAAAGGAGCATATATGAACACAATTCAGCCAGCAGAACGAAAATACACAGAGCTTCTGATTTTTTTCGTCTGTATTCTAATTATGATTCCCATCGGACTTGTTGCAATCTATGACCGTCCTGCCGCAGATGACTATGAATATGCATATCTGGGGCACATGGCGCTTAAAAACGGCGGTTCTTTTCTGGATGCTTTAAAAAGTGCCTGGGATACCGTTGTCAAATATTATGTAACCTGGCAGGGCACCTACACCTCTGCATTCTTTATGGCTCTGCAGCCGGGTATCTGGGGTGAAAGACACTACGCCTTTTCCCCAATGATTCTTTTAGGCATGTCTTACTTTGGACTGTTTTTCTCTGTGCATATTTTCAACAAACACTTTTTTCATTACTCCGGGTTATTTACACTCAGTGTTTCCTTTGCCTTTCTTACATTCTTTTTCCAGTGGCTTCCCTATCCCAGGGATGGTCTGTTTTGGTACAATGGCGGAATGCACTACACGCCCTGGTTCTTTCTGACCCTTCTGAACATCGCACTGCTTCTGGAAGCCGGAAAATCCCTTCCGAAAAAAAGCGGTTATTTGGCATTGATCTGCAGCGTAGCACTGTCGTTTATCCTGTCCGGTGTCAATCAGTCCTCCGCATTTTTCAACATTCTCTGTGTTCTTTCGCTGTGTGTATACTGGTTCTTCCGGAAACGCCGTTTCCCGCTGCTTCCCCTCGTATCCGCCTGTATCGGCTTTATGGTCATGTTCCTGGCACCCGGCAACGCAGTGCGGCAAGAGCATTTTGTTCGCCAAGGGGTTTTTGACACTGTTTTTGCCACGTTGAAATACGTTTTCCCCATGATGTCCCAGTGGATCAATTTCGAATGGTTTATCAGCCTGATTTTTATTACGCCGCTGATTATCCTGTTCGCGCTTAAAAACAAGCTTGTTATCACAAAATGGGGGCTGCTGATCTCCTTCACCGCTTCCTTTACCATTCTTTGCGGAATGCTCTGCGTGCCTTACATGGCCATGGCATTCTTCGGCCCCGAACGTTTGCTCAACGCAGTCTGGTTCTCCTTCATTTTCTTCAGCTGGATCAATTACGGCCTGCTTTGGTGCTGGCTGATTCATAACAAAGTCATTGACCTGAACCGTTTGTGTGGCGCTTCGCACTACGCCCACGGATGTACCGTATTGGTTATTCTGTGCCTGTGCGTACTGTTTTTGCTTCCCAGTTCCACCAAGCGTTCCACGTCCATGATTGCCTGCCAGGAGCTTTCACAGGGTATTCCCCAGCAGCATGCCGTAGAAATGGACTGGCGCACCAGCGTGTATCACAATGACGAGATGGAAGAAGCTGTTGTCTACCCGATAACGGTTACCTCCCAGTTGATTTCCCATGCCGATGTTTTTGGCGACCCGACACTTTATCCCAATATTTCCATTGGAAACTATTATGGAAAACCCGTTTATCTGAATCCTCTGTTTGTTCCCAAATAAACCTACGCCATAATACGAATTCATTCAGAAACAGTATGAGACAAACCAAAAAGCGGAGTGGCCTGCACCACTCCGCTTTTCAGCATGTCAAAAAACCTCTGGCGCGGGAGCGCCCAAGGCTCCCTTGTGTAAAGGGAGCTGTCAGATTACGCTGCAAGCGTGATCTGACTGAGGGATTGCTGCGGTACAATGTTTCAATTTCGCCGTAATCCTATGCCAATACGTAAGATTTCTCTGCACAATCCCTCCGTCTCGCCTTACGGCGAGCCACCTCCCTTTACACAAGGGAGGCTTTGGGTGCTGTGCATTTTGGTAAACTTTTACGTGTGAATCTACTTTTTTTGACAGTCTGGGCGGCTTGGATTCAAGCCGCTTTTTTGCGTCCGGCGCGGTCAAAAGGCAAAGAAAAAGACCCTTCCGCTTTCGCAGAAAGGTCTTTTTTCATGGTGACCCGTACGGGAATCGAACCCATGTTACCGCCGTGAAAGGGCGGTGTCTTAACCGCTTGACCAACGGGCCTGGTAGCGGCAATCTGATTCGAACAGATGACATACCGGGTATGAACCGGCTACTCTACC
>JAFQHF010000016.1 GCA_017398105.1 Oscillospiraceae bacterium
ATGACACATCATGGTTGTCTGTCAAAAAAGTAGATTCACACGTAAAAGTTTACCAAAATGCACAGCACCCAAAGCCTCCCTTGTGTAAAGGGAGGTGGCTCGCCGTAAGGCGAGACGGAGGGATTGTGCAGAGAAATCTTACGTATTTGCATAGGATTACGGCGAAATTGAAACTTTGTACTGCAGCAATCCCTCAGTCAGATCACGCTTGCAGCGTAATCTGACAGCTCCCTTTACACAAGGGAGCCTTGGGCGCTCCCGCGCCAGAGGTTTTTTGACACGCTGGAATACCCCACAGGTAATCCTGTGGGGTATTTGTTTATTTCCTGTAGGGGTGGATTTCCAATCCGCCCTCAGGGCAGCAGAATGCAGCCGACAGGTTTATCCGCAAGCGTTCGCAGATAAAAAATCGAGGGAGGATTAAAAATCCTCCCCTACGATTTATGGAATGCTTACTTGTTTTCCTGCAGGTACTTATGGATGGCGGCAGCGCCCTTCTTGCCTGCGCCCATGGCCAGGATGACGGTGGCAGCGCCGGTAACGGCATCGCCGCCGGCGAAGACACCTTCGCGGGTGGTCATCTCGTTCTCATTGACGATCAGGCAGCCCTTGCGGTTGGTTTCCAGACCGGGAGTGGTGGAGCGGATCAGGGGGTTGGGGCTGGTGCCCAGGGACATGATGACGGTGTCCACATCCAGCATGAACTCGGAATCGGGAACCTCGATGGGACGGCGGCGGCCGGAAGCATCGGGCTCACCCAGCTCCATGCGGACGCACTTCATGCCGCAGACACGGCCGTCTTCACCGGAAACGATCTCAACAGGGTTGCACAGAGTCTTGAACTCGATGCCCTCTTCCTTGGCGTGATGCTTCTCTTCGGCACGGGCGGGCATTTCGGCCTCACCGCGGCGGTAGACAACATAAACATGCTCAGCACCCAGACGGATGGCGCAGCGGGCTGCGTCCATTGCCACGTTGCCGCCGCCGACGACAGCAACAGCCTTGGACTTGATGATGGGGGTGTCGGCTTCCTCGGTGTATGCCTTCATCAGGTTGGTACGGGTCAGGTACTCATTGGCGGACATAACACCCTTCAGGCTCTCGCCGGGGATGTTCATGAACATGGGCAGACCAGCGCCGCTGCCCACGAAGACAGCCTTGTAGCCCATCTCGAACAGCTCGTCGATGGTCAGAACCCGGCCGATGACCATGTTGGTCATGATCTCAACGCCCATGTACTGCAGTCTCATGATGGAGGTTTCCACAATGGACTTGGGCAGACGGAACTCAGGAATGCCGTAAACCAGCACGCCGCCGGGGGTATGCAGAGCCTCGAACAGGGTGACCTCGTAACCCTCACGGGCCAGGTCGGTGGCGCAGGTGACACCGGCAGGGCCGGAGCCGACGACGGCGCACTTGATGCCGTTCTTTTCCTTAATATTTTTGGGAGGCTGGGGATCGTTGGCGTAGTTCCAGTCGCAGACGAAGCGCTCCAGACGGCCGATGGCAACGGGCTCACCCTTGATGCCGCGGACGCACTTGCTTTCGCACTGGGTCTCCTGGGGGCAGACACGGCCGGTGACCTGACCCAGGGGGTTGGTGGAGAAGATGATATCGTGGGCAGCGCGGAAGTCACGCTCCTGGATCTTCTTGATGAATTCGGGAATGCGGACGTTAACGGGGCAGCCCTGCACACAGGCGGGGTTCTTGCAGCCCAGGCAGCGGTTTGCTTCCTCAACAGCCTGCTCCTCGGTGTAGCCCAGGGTTACTTCCTGAAAGTTGTGGGCACGGACCTTGGGGTCCTGCTCAGGCATGGGAACCTTGACTTTGGACATGTTAGCCATGATGCATTTCCTCCTTACTTGATCAGTGCCTTGCCCATGGCATCCATGCGGCAGGTATGGGTTTCCTTGACCTCAGTCTCACGGTCACGGTAGGTGCCGTTACGGCTCATCAGCTCGGCAAAGTCAACCTTGTGGCCGTCGAACTCGGGGCCGTCCACGCAGGCGAACTTGGTCTCGCCGCCAACGGTGACGCGGCAGCCGCCGCACATGCCGGTGCCGTCGATCATGACGGGGTTCAGGGAGACCATGGTCTTGACGCCGAAGGGCTCGGTGGTCTTGCAGACGAACTTCATCATGGGGATGGGGCCGATGGCCAGGACTGCATCATAGTTGCGGCCGGATTCCAGCAGCTGCTGCAGCTTCACGGTGACGAAGCCCTGCTCACCGTAGGAGCCGTCGTCGGTCATCAGGTACATATTGTCGGAAACAGCCTTGAACTCGTCCTCCAGGATGACGATATCCTTGTTGCGGAAGCCAACCACAACGTCAACCTCGGCGCCTGCTTCCTTGAAAGCAGCAGCGGAGGGCAGAGCGATGGCGCAGCCGACGCCGCCGCCGACCACACAGACCCGCTTGATGCCTTCGGTATGGGTGGGCTTGCCCAGAGGGCCCACGAAGTCGCGGATGTAGTCACCCTCGTTCAGGTTGCCCAGAGCGATGGTGGAGAAGCCGACCTTCTGGAAGATGATGGTAACGGTACCGGCCTCACGGTCGTAACCGGCGATGGTCAGGGGAACGCGCTCGCCCATTTCATCGATGCGGAAGATGATGAACTGGCCGGCCTGAGCTTTCTTAGCTACGAAGGGTGCTTCAATGTCCATCAGGGTGACGGAAGCATTCAGCTCCTTCTTGCGCACGATTTTATACATGTTCTGATCCGTCCTTTTCAGAATTTTTTCTTTCACAATACGGTTTTTTTCCGTACGGATTCATTATAATTCCTTTTGTTTGATTTGTCAAATATTTATCGATAAAATTGTGGCGATTTCACAATAATATTTCTCAAAGTTAGCAATACCTAACGGCCACTTTCTGTAGGGGCGGATTTTTAATCCGCCCTGAATGTAACGGCATGAAAATGCTTTCGTTATCCGTGTGCGGTTGTTGGTATGGTTTTTAGGGAGGATTGGAAATCCTCCCCTACGGTGTGTGATTGGTGTCTCACTGTGGGCTCGGTTTTTAGGGAGGATTGGAAATCCTCCCCTACGGCACGTGATTGGTTGTGGTGTTGATTTAACATAAAATGACACCGGGAGGATCTTGCGATCCTCCCGGTGGTGGTATACCGTTATCAGATGACGTACTCGGGCTTGTCGAACTTGTAGATCAGGGGGTTCTGACGCTCAATCTCGTTGAAGATGGCGATCTGAGCCTTGATGTGCTCGGGCTTCATGAACAGCTCGGCGCCGTTGACCAGGGTCTCATACCATGCATGGTAGAAACGGTTGGTGCACATGCCGAAAGCGTTCCAGACGTCGGCCTTCAGAGCGACCTCTTCTTCGTGCCAGACCAGCTTGTTGTTGCAGTAAGCGGGAGAGCCGTCTTCCTTGTGGATGGAGCGGTGCTCCAGCTTGGGAGTGGGAACTTCCTCGTCCAGGTAGTACTTGTAGACGATCTTGGCATTGTAGACCTTCATGGTGCCCTTGGTGCCGAAGATCTTGAACAGGGGCTGCTCACCGGCGAAGGCATCGGAGGGGTTCACTTCCATCTCGTAGATGGTGCCGTTGGAGTAGTGCATACGGCAGAACATGTAGTCCTCAGCATCACCGACGGAGTTCCAGATGTCCATATGAGAAGTGATCTTGGGCAGCTCATCGCTTTCAGCCAGATCCATGATCTGCTCGATGGAGTGAGCGGCGTTGTTGCGCATGGTGCCGGCATCACGGTACAGCAGAGTCTGCCAGTCGTAACGGCGGGCGAAGGAGTTCTGGCAGGCGCGGACCAGCTTCACATCACCGATGACGCCTTCCTTCAGCAGACGCTTCATCTGGATGAAGTAGTCGTTGAACTTGTACTGATGGAAGATGGTGAAGATGACGTTGTTGGCCTTGGCGGTGTCGATCAGATCCTGAACCATTTCGGGGGTCTTGCACAGTGGCTTCTCGCACAGGACGTTGAAGCCATGCTCCATCAGATCCTTGGTGATGGGATAGTGCAGGTCGGAGTAGGAAGCGTTGGTGACGAAGTCCAGCTCGTCCTTGTGGGCGAACAGCTCGCGGTAGTCGCTCAGAGTCTCGCAGCCGAAGATCTCCTTGGCAGCAGCGGCACGGGCGGGGTCAGCCTCGACAACGTACTTGACGTTGCAGATGTCGTTGTCAGCGGTACGCAGGAAAGCGCCGTGGATGTCGCAGCCGGAACGGCCAAAGCCGATAACGGCGATGTTTAACTTCTTCATAGGATATCACTTCTCCTTACATTTTATTCCATAATCATTTTACCATCGAATGATATCGGTTTCAATCCTGCGTTTTCCATAGTCTTTTCCGTTCTTATTTGTGACTTCTCACTAATAAATTGTAGGGCGGGGTCATGACCCCGCCGGGCAGTTTCATCGCCTGAGTGTTTGGATGTTACAGCTCAGATTATGATACTGCCCGGCGGAGGCATGCCTCCGCCCTACTGTTATTTACTTATTCTTCAGCAGATCCCGGATCTCGGTCAGCAGGACTTCCTCAGCGGAAGGTGCAGGAGGTGCGGGAGGTTCTGCAGATGCAGCTGCCTCTTCCTTCTTCTTGCCGATTTCGGACAGCTTGTTCAGACCCCTGACCAGGAAGAAGACCACCAGCGCCAGGATCAGGAAATTGATGATGGCGGAGATAAAGTTGCCGTAGTTCAGGGTGTTCAGGATCTCATTGCCGGCTTCGTCCAGAACAGGCTCGCTGAACAGGCGGGGCAGGACGATCTTCAGCTCGGAGAAATCGATGCCGCCCATGAAGATGGCGATGATGGGCATGATCACATCATCGGTCAGGCTCTTGGTGATGGTGGAGAAGGCTGCGCCAATGATGGTACCAACAGCCAGTGCCATGGCGTTGCCCTTGACTGCAAAGGTGATGAATTCATCGATCCATGCGGGTTTTTTCATATGTAGCATTCCTTTCTTTTATTTTTGTAGGGGAGGGATTTATCCCTCCCTAGTTTGTTACATCTGATGCAATTTTATTTTGATCGGAAATTTTTAGGTTTAGGGAGGGATAAATCCCTCCCCTACGTTTTGTTTTTCTTACTTGGTGATGATTTCCAGGCCGCCCAGGTACTTTCTCAGGACTTCGGGCACCACGATGGAGCCGTCAGCGCGCTGGTTCTGCTCCACGATGGCGGGGAAAATACGGGAGGTAGCCAGACCGGAGCCGTTCAGGGTATGAACGAAGTCGATCTTGCCGTCGGCGCGGCGGTAACGGATGTTGCCGCGGCGTGCCTGATAGTCACGGGCATTGGAGACGGAAGAGACCTCCTTGTAGCCGTTCATGGAGGGGATCAGAATTTCAATGTCGTAGGTACGGGCCATGGAGGCGGAGCAGTCGCCTGCGGCCAGCTTCACGGTACGGAAGTGCAGGCCCAGACCGGCAACCAGGTTCTCGGCCTTCTTCACCAGCTCTTCGAATGCTTCATCGGAGCCCTCGGGGGTGGTGAACTGGAACATCTCCACCTTGTTGAACTGATGGCCGCGAACCATGCCGCGCTCGTCTGCACGGGCGGAACCGGCTTCCCGGCGGAAGCAGGGGGTGTAGGCGAAGAACTTCTTGGGCAGGTCCTTCTCAGTCAGAATCTCATCGCGGTATACGGAGGCCAGGGCTGCTTCTGCGGTGGGCAGCATGTAGAAGATGGTGTTCTCGGTGGGATGGTTTGCAATCTTAAAGACCTCGTCAGCGAACTTGGGGAACTGGCCTGCGGTTTCGCCGCACTGGTACTCCAGCATGTGGGGAGGCAGGATAAAGTCGTAGCCGTCAGCAGTGTGGGTGTCGATGAAGTAGTTCAGCAGAGCCCACTCCAGACGTGCGCCCATGCCGGTATACATCCAGTTGCCGGAACCGGCCAGCTTGACGCCGCGCTTGTAGTCGATCAGGTTCAGACCCTCGCACAGGTCAACATGGTGCTGGGGCTCAAAGTCGAAGGAGTGCTTCTCACCAATGTAGCGCAGAGGCTCGTTGTTCTCCTTGCCGCCGGGCAGCAGGTCTGCATCGGGCAGGTTGGGCAGGCTCAGCATGGCGGTGCGGTACTTGGCGTTCAGAGCGTTCAGCTTTTCCAGCTCGGCTGCGTTTTCCTCGTCCAGACGGATGGACTCGCAGGTGTTGGCGGCGATCTTTGCATCCACCTCAGCAGTGTCCTGGCCCTTCTTTTCCAGACCCTTCTTCATGCCGTAGAGCTTGCCGTTTTCCTTGGCAATCTTGTTCTTCTGGGCGGTGCGGGCCTCGGAGGAGGTCTTCAGAGCCCGGATCTGTACGTCCAGTTCCAGAATTTCATCGATGATGGCATCGCAGTCCACTTCCTTGGCCTTCAGACCGGCCTTGACTGCATCGGGATTTTCCTTGATCTTGCGAATGTCTAACATTTTAATTACCTCTCACAAATTTATAAATGATTGCGAATGCAAAATGCTGAATGCTAAATGCTAAATGAAGTAATTTAGCATTTATAATTTATCATTTCGCATTTAATTTCATCAGTGCGTCCAGCAGATTCTGCAGGTCTTCCTGACCGTAGAATTCCAGCTCGAAGCGGCCCTTGCGCTTGCCGTTGACGATTTTGACACCGCGGCCAAGATGCTTGGAAAGGCTTTTTTCGCACTCTGCCACATAGTCGATGGCGAAGACCTCTTCCTTTTCCTTAACAGGCTCTTTCAGCATGTTTTTGCAGAGGGTTTCTGCCTGTCGTACGGACAGGGCCAGGGCGATGATCTTCTGGGCGGCTTCCTGCTGCTTTTTTTCGGATTTCAGAGAAAGAATAGCACGGGCGTGGCCGGCTGTCAACTCTCCTCTTTTCAGTTTCTCTAAAACTTCGGGACACAGGCCCAGCAGACGCAGGGAATTTGCCACGGCGGGGCGGGATTTGCCAACCCGGCTGGCGGCTTCCTCCTGGGTCAGACCGTATTCATCGATCAGAGCCTGATAACCCAGTGCTTCTTCCACGGGGTTCAGGTCCTGCCGCTGGAGATTTTCAATCAGAGCCAGCTCCATGGCTTTCCGGTCGTCTGCTTCAATGACCACCACCGGAACATCGCTTAACCCGGCCATTCTTGCTGCCCGCCAGCGGCGTTCGCCTGCAATGATCTGGTAATATCCGCTGGGAAGCTCCCGTACGGTCAGAGGCTGAATCACACCGTGAACGGCGATGGAATCGGACAGCGCCTGAAGTTCTTCTTCATCAAATTCCTGCCGGGGCTGGTCTGGATTTGGTTCTACCTTGTAAATCGGCAATTCCCGATAAGCGCTTGTCTCAATGGATTCCTCTGAGAAATCCCCCAAAAGCGCGCCCAGTCCCTTTCCGAGACCCTTCTGTGATGCCAAAATTAGCACTCCCTTCTTTGATAATGCTAAATGCAGGATGATAAATGCTAAATAATTGTATTGCCTTCGGCAATTATTCAAATAATCGGCGGAGCCGATTCTTCTATTTAGCATTCAGCACTTAGCATTTAGCATTTAGCATTATAATTTCGTTTTGATTTCTTCCGCCATTTCCTTATAGGCTTTTGCTCCCCTGCTGGAACGGTCGTAGTGGGTCACGGGGATACCGTGGCTGGGAGCTTCTGCCAGACGGATGTTTCTGGGGACTACGGTGGTGAACACCTTGCCGGGGAAATGACGTCTGACTTCCTGGGCCACCTGGGTGGAGAAGTTCGTACGGCCGTCAAACATGGTCAGGGCCACGCCGAAAATCTCCAAACGGGGGTTCAGCTTCCGTTTTACCATGCGCAGGGTGTTCATCAGGTCAGACAGTCCTTCCAGGGCGTAGTATTCGCACTGTACGGGAATCAGGATACCGTCTGCGGCGCACAGGCCGTTCAGCGTCAGCAGTTCCAGAGAAGGCGGACAGTCAATAAAAATAATGTCATACTGGCTCTTTGCCACGTGCAGGGCTTTTTCCAGCTGACGTTCCCGATGGTCGGCACCGATCAGCTCCACAGTGGCACCTGCCAGATCTGCGGAGGACGGCAGTACATCGCCGTATTTTGTATGAACGATTGCCTGTTCCAGCGGAACATTGTTGATGGTTACATCATATACGGAATATTTCATTTTCCGCTTATCCAGACCCAGTCCGGATGTGGCGTTTGCCTGGGGATCAAAGTCGCAGAGCAGAACCTTCAGTCCCAGGTCATGCAGCGCTGCCGTCAGATTGACTGCGGTGGTGGTTTTGCCCACTCCGCCCTTCTGATTGACGACTGCGATTATTTTACCCATATTTTCTCTCCTATAGTATGTTGCGGTGTTTCACGTGAAACATTCCCATTTGGTGTTTTCAAAAGGTTTCACGTGAAACAATTCAGCTGGAAGGTTCGGTTGAATCCGCAGGTGCGGTGGTGACCACGGAGTAATTCTGACCGATGGAAAAGTGATCCTCCATCAGATACTGAAATGCAGGATAGGCAAGCAGTGCAATCAACACAATACACACAGCCAGGG
Source organism: Oscillospiraceae bacterium (assembly GCA_017398105.1). The sequence goes on from JAFQHF010000016.1 coordinate 8,471, forward strand.
AAATAATCAGTCCCCTGACCAGCCTGCGCAAGTGCCTGACCTGCTCCTCGGCGGAAATCACGCGCTTTCTGGGATGCTTCCGGTAGGCAGGAACTTCTGTCCGTTTGGGCAGCTGCACCACAGTGCCGGGATGCACAGGATGCTTCGCCATATCCTGCAGACATTCCTCACAGAACACCTGCCCGGCGGAAACCTCCCGGCCGCATTTCATACAGAACATTGCTCCACCTCCCAATTTTGATATATCATGTATTGTACAACAATTTTTTCGGTTCGTAAAGAGGAAAAGGAAAATTGCTGTCCCGATTCAGGGAAAAAAGAAGTACAGGATTAAAGAATTAACGTAGCAAGCTGAAAGCTGACGACGTAAAAATGCACCCAGGTAGGGCGGCTTGACTTCAAGCCGCCGCAATGTGCACCATCATTCTGTTTTGCGGCGGGCTGAGGGCAGCCCGCCCTACTTCAGATTGATAATATGCTGCATTAAGTCGATAAGTATAAAATGGATACAGATGGTTTGAAAGAAATCTTATAAACCCTATTGACAGTCACGTGACCATATGATAAAATCATAGTACAAAAAATGTTTCACATGAAACAAAAGGAGGTATCCCCATGCAGTGGACCATTCCCGGCACGACCCTCACCGGACTGCGCAGCAACGCTGACCGGACAGAAGAGCTTTTCCAGACCATGTTTCTGGCAGGCGGCATGACACTGAGTCAGGTGTCCAGCATAACCGGGCTGGAAGCCTATACCGTCCAGAACTGGGTGAAGCGGGGACTTCTCCCCTCCCCTGTGAACAAGCGCTACAATATGGAGCAGCTTTGCAGGCTCATCAACATCAACATTCTCAAAGGCACCATGCCCCTGGATCAGATCATCCGGCTCATGGGGTATCTCAACGGCAATCTGGCCGACGAAAGCGATGACCTGGTGGATGACACCATGCTCTTCTTCCTGTTCGTAAAGCTGGCAGCCCGGGCAAGATACATCGGCGGCACGGAAACCTGGGACGATGCCCTGATCCATGCCACAGAAGAATACAAGGAGCCTGTTCCCGGTGCCCGGGAGAAGCTTATCAAGGTATTGAAAGTAATGCTCACCATCTGGATGGCAAACCGCATGAAGGCAGAGGCGGAAGCCATGATCGCCCAGCTCTAATAAGACTTGCCCCCGGGGAAGGCTAACTTCACACGGCAAATATATTTCTATAAAGGAGACAAAACAATGGAAGACAATGGAACCTACCGCTGGCCGGGCAATGACCCCCAGCCGAAAAAAACAAAAAAGGCCCCGGATTTCAAGCGTGCCGGTAAGAATGTCCTGGTGGTTGCTCTGGCACTGCTCCTGCTGCTGATGGCAGGAACCTGCTTCTACACTGTGGATGACAAGCAGCAGGCTGTGGTGACCACCTTCGGAAAGGTCACGGATGTGACCGACGCCGGTGTCCACTTTAAGATCCCCTTCGGCATCCAGCAGGTGGAAAAGGTGGACGTGAATGTCTATCAGAAAATCGAGCTGGGCTACGACAGCAACGGCAATCACTACAGCGTCAACGAGAACGAAAGTGCCATGATCACCGGCGACTACAATATCGTCAATGTGGATTTCTTCGTGGAATACAAGATCTCCAACCCGGTGCAGTACCTGTATTCCTCCAACGAGCCGGAGCTGATCCTGCGGAATCTGATCCAGAGTCAGGTCAGAAACGTGGTGGGCTCCTCCACCGTGGATGCGGTGCTGACTGACGGCAAGGAGAATATCCAGATGCAGGTAAAGGACCTGGTGGCATCCATTCTGGAGGAATATGAAATCGGCCTGACTCTGGTGGATGTAAAGATCCAGGATGCGGAGCCTCCCACAACGGAAGTCGTGGAAGCCTTCAAGGCAGTGGAAACCGCCAAGCAGCAGGCGGAGACCGTCATCAACGATGCCAAGGCCTACCAGAATGCCCAGCTGCCCAAGGCCCAGGCGGAAGCCGACAAGCTGATCCAGAATGCGGAATACCTGAAGCAGAAGCGCATCAACGAAGCCACACAGCAGGTGGCCATGTTCCAGGCTATGTACGCAGAGTATGCCCGGAATCCCGCCATCACCCGCAGCAGAATGTATTATGAGGCCATTTCCGAGATCCTGCCGGACGTGAAGCTGTACATCGATACCGGCGACGGCTCCGGCATCCAGAAGCTCCTGCCTCTGGATTCCCTGGTCACCAATGGGGAGTAACACGACTGTGCCTATTGTAGGGCGGGGTCATGACCCCGCCGATCAGGTCGGAAAACCGCCCCGGTAACCAATAGGACGGAAAGGAAACAGAATGACCGAGCGAATCATAATAATGATAGCGGGTCGGTGGGGTCATGACCCCACCCTACAGAAAATATCCTAAAATCAGAGGTATATACTATGAAAAAAAGCGGCATTCTTTTGATCATCCTGATTCTGGCGGCCTTCATCGGCATCAATGCCATGTTCACGGTGCAGGAAAATGAATATGCCTGTACCGTCCGGTTCTCCAAGATCATCGATACCACGGACGAAGCGGGTCTGCATTTCAAGATCCCCTTCATCGACTCCGTGAAATATTTCTCCAAAGCCACACAGCTGTACGACATCCCCCCTTCCGAGGTGCTCACCTCCGACAAGCAGAACATGACCGTGGACTGCTACATCCTCTGGTCCATTGCAGACCCCAAGCTGTTCTATCAGTCTCTGGAAACCACCGCCATTGCCGAGCAGCGTCTGGACGCGCTGACCTACAATGAGCTGAAGACCGTCATGGGTACCCTGGCCCAGTCCGACATTATCAATATGGAGGAAGGCGGAAAACGAAATGTGATCTATGAAAAGATATCCACCGACGTGGATGCTCTGGCAGCTACCTACGGCATCCATGTGGAGGATGTGAAGATCAAGCAGTTCGACCTGCCGGAATCCAATCAGAACGCGGTATACAACCGCATGATCTCCGAACGGAATCAGATGGCGGAAAAATACACCGCCGACGGCAATTACGAAGCAAGCATTATCCGCAACGATGTGGACAAGCAGGTGGATATCATCGTCTCCAATGCCGAGGCGGAAGCTGCCAAGCTGGAGGCCGAGGGCGAAGCCGAATACATGCGGATGCTGGCAGAAGCCTATGACACAGCAGATAAAAAGGATTTCTACGAATTCACCCTGGCGCTGGAAGCCCTGAAGGCCAGCCTCAACGGCGACGAGAAGACCATCATCCTGGACGGCAATTCCGAGCTGGCAAAGATCCTGATGGGTGGACAATAAAATTATGTAAACTAACAACAAAAAACGTAGGGGAGGATTTTTAATCCTCCCTTAACGTTTCAATTTTATATTCGTACAAAACCTATATCGACAGGGTAAGGGCGGATTAAAAATCCGCCCCTACAATGATTGTCGGAAAATGGTTAACCTTATTCGGGAAAAACCGTTATACTTCAGACGGATGTCTTTCGGCGTCCGGTGCTGCCGGAAAGCAGCGGTCAGCCCTCGTCAAAAGAGGGCAGCTTCTTGCCCTCCTATGGATAGAAAGGGGGGCTGCCCAATGGTTACATACTCCGATTTAATTCAGATCGGCATTTTGATTGTTGGCATTATCAGCCTGTATCAGCAGGCAAAAAAGAAGTGACCGCCGGCACCCTGAGAAAGTACGGCGATCACATCAAATAACTTCTGAGGGCTGACCGTGCACCGGCAGCACCTTTCTATCCATATTATAAATCCCCGGAGCCGTTTTGTCAACGATTCCGGGGATCATTTAAAAAAGGAAACGATACCGAGCGGGTTAGGGAAGTAACGAAAAGCACTGCACCGAACACGCATCAGCAGGCGGTCTTACCGCCCCCACAGGCCGTCGGGATACAGACCCTCAGCGGTCATGGTCTTCAGCGCATTCACCACAACGGGCTTGTCAGCTGCGTAGGTAACACCGTACCAGCGGTCGGCAGAGGACAGAACTCTGACGGTTGCCTTCTTCTCAGCGATCAGCTGGGAAATGGGCAGAGCCAGGAAGTATTCGCACTTCAGGGGATTCTTGGGCAGGTATTCGTCCAGATAAGCGGAGAACCGGTCATTGAGCTCCTGCAGGAAGGAGGGCATGAAGCCCCACATGTTCATGGAAACGATGGTCTCGGGCGCCACTTCCACCCAGGTCTCGCCGCCGTCCTCGGTATAGTGGATGCCGCCCTCGTACTGCTCAATGCGGGTGCGCTCGGTAACCTCGTCCAGGTAGCCCTCTTCGTTGATCACGCAGATGCCGCGGGCAACGGAACCGTTCTCGGTGACGGTCTTGCCCATCTCATAGCCAACCATGCAGTAGCCATAGGGATCGGTGCAGAGGGACAGCTGGTCGTAGATCTTCTGGAAGGCTTCCTTGCCATAGTAGTCATCGGCATTGATGACGGCAAAGGGTGCTCCGTCGATGGCTTCCATGCCGCACAGAACCGCATGGCTGGTGCCCCAGGGCTTGGTGCGGCCCTCGGGAACGGTGTAGCCGGCAGGCAGCTTGTCCAGCTCCTGATAGGCATAGCGGATCTCCACGGGAGCCTTCTGCAGCCGTGCGCCTACGGTATTCATGAAATCCTTCTTAATGGCTTCCTTAATAATAATGACAACGGTCTCAAAACCGGCCTGATGCGCATCATAAATAGAGTAATCCAGGATAGCCTCTCCCTGACTGCCCACAGGATCAATCTGCTTCAGACCGCCGTAACGGCTGCCCATACCGGCGGCCATCACTACGAGAACAGGTTTCTTAGCCATATATCGTATCTCCTTTATCGTTGGTAATGGGTTGCTCTTTGTATTATAGACTGTTACACAAAAGAAAGCAAGGGATACTGGGATAATTTGTGCAATATTTTATGTATTTGCAATTTTTAACAATTCCGCATGTCAATACAGCTGCGACCCGTCCAGATAAATGCTCTGCCCGGTCAGCTTGTCCCAGGAGAACTCCCCTGCCAGCTCCTTCGCACTGATGGGCTGATTCCGGTCGGTGAGGCCGGAAGCAAAGGCCAGGGTGCCGATGAGCTGCTCTGCCGTGATCCGCTTTCTCAGCTCTCCCAGATCCAGATCTCTGTCCCGTTTGCTCAGGCGGCGGCCGTCAGGCGCCAGGAGCATGGGCACATGGCCATACTGCGGTTGGGAAAAGCCCAGCAGCTCCTGCAGGTACATCTGCCGGGGAGCGGAGCTCAGCAGATCCATACCCCGGACAACCTCCGTAACCCCGGCCTCACCGTCATCCACAGTGACGGCCAGCTGGTAGACATAAACCCCGTCCGCCCGGCGGACGACCATGTCGCCGCACTGGGTGGCAAGATTCAGCTGATAATGTCCCTGCACGAGATCTTCCACCGTCCAGAGCTTATCCGGCACCATCACCCGCCAGGCGGGGACTCTTCCTTTTGGGGGCTCGGTCAGATTCCGGCAGGTGCCGGTGTAAACATAGGTTCCGTCGGATAAATGGGGGGCGTTGACGCTGTGCAGCTGGCTTCTTGTGCAGTAGCAGGGGTAGATCAGCCCCATCTCCCGAAGCCGGTCAAAATACCGGTCATAGACGGCGGAGCGTTTGCTCTGGGGCTCTGTTTCCCGGTCGTAATCAAGCCCCAGCCAGGCAAGGTCATCCCGAAGTATCCGGGCAAATTCCGTACTGGTGCGCTGGGTGTCCAGATCCTCCATCCGAAGCACCATCTCCCCTCCCCGGCTGCGGACAGACAGCCAGGCAATCAGGGCTGCAAACACGTTGCCCAGGTGCATCCGCCCGGAGGGTGTGGGGGCAAACCGCCCCACAGGCGTCATCTCTGACACGAATACCACCATCCAATCAGCACAAGAATCGATAGAAACAAAAGAAACCGGAAAAGGTGGAATTTCTTTTTTTTGACCTCCACCAGCGCTGCCCGGTTTTCCAGAGGCTCCTCGTCACCGAAAAACATCCGGTCTGAATCCTCCAGTGTCAGCGGCTCCTCCATGGCCCGAAGCTCCGCATCGATGCGGTCTAAGTTCTGTCTGATATCGTCCATATCCAGACCTCCTTTTCAGGCTATTTTACAGGATGCGCCGTGGAAAGTAAAGGGTAGGATTTGCATGTTCCGGAAAGGATGTTCCGTAGGGGCGGATTTTTAATCCGCCCTCAAGCATTCGTCGGTGAAATTCTCCCGGATAAAAGTGGCAGCTTTAATGTCATTATGCCAGGGCGGATTGAAAATCCGCCCCTACGTGTGGGGGATATGAAGAAAACGGGCGCTGCATTGTGCAGCGCCCGTTGGGTATGGACTTAAGGCGATTACATGCCGCCGAACAGGACCCAGATCAGGATGTAAGCGGGAACGATGGCGGACAGGGTGAAGGGAATGCCGATCTTGAAGAAGTCGGCGTTGGTCACATCGCAGCCTTCCTTGCGCAGGATGCCGATACCGGCGATGTTGGCGGAAGCGCCGATGGGGGTGCAGTTGCCGCCCAGGGTAGCACCGGACAGCAGACCGAAGTACAGAGCGGTGGAGTCGATGCCCATCTCAACCGCAATACCGGCGATGACGGGGATCATGGTGGCAACATAAGGAATGTTGTCGATGAAAGCGGAGATCAGCACGGAAGCCCAGACGATGATGGTGTACATCAGGAAGGGGCTGCCGGCGCCCAGCTTTGCCAGCAGCTGTGCCAGAGCGTCAATGACACCCATGTTGGAAATACCGCCG
>JAFQHF010000176.1 GCA_017398105.1 Oscillospiraceae bacterium
TACTGGCTTCACAGATACTCCAAAACGCATCATCGCTGATTTTTTCGATGTCAGCACATCGCTCCTCCGTGATTTGCATTGGAGCATAATAGCCGCTCATACCAGCGAAGGACACAACATCAAATCCGCCCTCTGCTTCCGCTTTCAGCGGAATACCAACACACATCCATTTGAATTCAAAGGGTTTCATCAGCTCATTGCGATAGAGATTCTCCTTTTCAATTTGCGATGCATCGATCATTTTACGATAGATGGCATCGGATCTAATGGCCGTTACTTTCATATCTTTACCTCCAGATTATTTAGTTACATCTAAGTACAAACATACTATAAATTATTACGCCACGTGAGAGTCAAGTGGGTTGGAAAGTTTTTTATTACTTTATATGACAGTCCGGTGGACTGTCATTCAAATCCGGCTCAACGGATTTGCGTCTATAATGTAATCGAGTCTAACAGGGGGATGGGACATCCTGGTGATATCTAAAATGTACACTAATGACAGAGACTGATGTGCTATTGCACATCAGTCTTTTTTTGCTTGAGAGGCATCATGTTACTGTGCTTGACTTCTGAATCTATCCAAATTATAATGTAATAACGATGGTTTTTGTAAAAGAAGGTGATCTTATGGATGAAATGAAGCGGTTTTACATCAATTCTGTCAAAGGTGCGGCAATTTTTCTGATGCTGTGGGGACATTGCATGGAGTACTGTTCCAACGGGCGGTTTATTCCCTTTGCGTATCCGCTGTTTCTGGGAATTTACTCCTTCCATATGCCTCTTTTTATGCTGGTAAGCGGCTACCTGTTCTTTTTTTCCTACCGAAAGCGGGATCTGAAGCAGCTCCTGATTTCCAGAACGCAGGGTATGCTGCAGCCCATTCTGATCGGCGGTGTGTTCTATCAGTTTCTGATGACGGTACTGTATAAGTGTTTAGATCAGGAAGTTTCCTTTTTGGGCGGCAGCCTGATGCCGGAGCTGTTTATTTTCTGGTTTCTTTGGTGCAATCTGGCCTGCAGTATTTCCGTTTCTGTTTCCTGCAAGGTAACGCAGAATGCATTTTTGCGAATTGGTTTGCTGGCACTTGGGTGCGGCTTTATGATGCTGTTTCCCAGTGGGAATCTGTTCCTGTCCATGTATCCCTTCTTTTTAATAGGCTTCTTTTTTGGAATGTTTCGGGAAAGGCTGCCTGCCTGGTTTGCAGGGCTGCGTTATGTTTCACTGGTGCTCTTTCCGGTGCTGGTGTCCTTCTATGAGACCAATGATTCCTTTTATCTGACACCGGTGTACGACCGGTACATTGGCATTACCGCCAGCATTCAGGTGAACGCATATCGCCTGGCCACCGGGCTTGCGGGCAGTTTGTTCGTGATGACGCTTCTTTGGGAGGCGGTTCGTCTGGTATGGGGAAAACAGCAGTTTCGTTTGCTGCTGAAGCCGCTTGCGAAAATGGGAGAAAACTCCCTTCAGATCTACTGCATTTCTACAGCTGTGATCTCAGGTTACCTGCCGGTGCTGTATCCGATGATTGATGCTGCAATTGGTTATGATCCTTTTGCCGGACGTATGTGGCTGTATGATTTTGTGTTTACACCGTTGCTGGCGCTGGGGTATGCGGCTGTAATTGGTATTATGATTTGGTGTCTGAAGAAATTGAAGGTACATAGCTTGATTTTTGGAAGATAACTGACAATTAGATGACTTATGGATAACAGAGAAAGAAAATATTGGAATATTGTCAAAGGCTTTGCTGTATTTCTGATGCTGTGGGGCCATTGTATTCAGTTTTGTTCAATGGGATCTATTTCCTGCTTTGAAGATTCGGTTTTCCGGATGATCTATAGCTTTCACATGCCGCTTTTTATGCTGGTCAGCGGTTATTTGTTTTTTGGCTCCTGCCAGCGGCATGAAATGAAGGAACTGCTGGTGCGCAGGACGCAGGGAATGCTCCAGCCTATTGTATTTTTTACGGTATTTACCAATCTGATGATGCTGCTGCCGGACTATATTTTATCGGACAGATTGGATGTTTTATTTGGGGCGCTTTTTGAAGGGATTTCCTATTCCTTCTGGTTTTTATGGGCGGTTCTTCTGGCGAGCTTGGTAGTTGGTTTTTCGGTTAAGGTTACTGAAAATTCAGTTCTGCAGATTCTGCTGATGGTGTTCGGGATATTTTTTATTTTGCTGTTTCCGCAGTGGAATGAAAGCCTGTTTATGTATCCTTTTTTTGTGGGCGGTTTTTTCCTTGCGCGGTATAGAGGTAAAATGCAGAACTTGATTTATGCTTTGGGCTGGCTGTCGGTTATTATATTTCCGCTGATGCTTCCGTTTTATGACACAAAGCATTTTATTTATCTTACACCGGTTTATGCGCCGGCTTTGGAGCTGGGCGAAAGTCTGAAATTGAACTTGTTTCGCTGGGGAATCGGGTTTGCAGGCAGTGCTTTTCTGATGCAGGCAGTGGTTCTGCTTATCCGGTTTTCAGAACGGATGAGGTTCCCGGAGCGGCTGCTGGACGCGATTGCAGTCGTGGGTACGCATTCTCTGCAGATCTACTGTCTGGCAGATGTATTCCTTTCCGGATATTTGCCTCATATTTACAGAAAGCTTATGGAACCCTTTGGCGGAAATATATTTGCCGAGAATATGCTGGTATACAAATTTGTGTTTACACCGCTGCTGGCGCTGGTGTATGCGGTCGGTTTGTACTATGTAACGCTTCTTCTGCGGAAGGTAAAGCTCCACGGGCTGTTGTTTGGGAGATAAAATGATGAAGAAAATATTGCAGCTTTTTTCAGTCAAAAAATCCGGTAATGAAAACCGTATTGAACAGTTGGATTATATCCGAGGGCTGGCAATTATACTTGTGCTGCTGCATCATTCCATGATGCCTGGCGGAGATTGGATACTGGCGTTTCACATGCCGCTGCTGTTCCTGTTGTCAGGATACACCGAATCCCTGCGGAATCGGACACGCACGTTTTTGCCTTATTTCAAAAACCGATTGCTTCGGTTGGTAGTTCCCTATTTTTTGTTTGAATTTGTTAATCTTGCTGCCTGGTATGTGTCTCTGACGTGGAATGGCGGGCATCTGGAACTCAAAGATGCAGTGTATGCCATAGCTGCCTGTTTGAATACGGATGCCTATACAGGCTTTTACGGGAGACTTTGGTTCCTTCCGTGTATGTTTGTAAGTGATCTTTGGTTCTTTGCCATTCGGCGTATTTGCGGAAAGCGAAAAACTGCACTTTGGTTTAGTGCAGCAGGAATGCTGGTGCTTTCCTGGTGCACCTGTCAGCTGATGCCGTTCCGGCTTCCGTTTGCAATGGATACGGCGTTCCTGGCAACGGCATTTCTGATTATGGGATATGTTTCGGAGAATGAGATCAACAGGCTCCTGCAGGAAAAAAAGCCTCTGACAGACGGATTGACTGCCGTTTTGTCGCTGCTGGTTCTGTGGTTCAGTGTGAAATACGGCAGAGGATATTGCCTGATGTTCATGAATAATTATGGCCCGTTTGGATGGACTATATTGGCAGCAGTCAGCGGAAGTGTTCTGTTTTTTGTAATGGCAAAATGGATGTATGCCTTGAACTGCCGGGTACAGTTTGGCAGGAATTTGGTACTGTGGTATGGGTATCACTCGCTGGCAGTTTTTCCGGTGCATCTTTCCATAAAAATCGCTTTTTTGCGGATGGTCAGAGGCCCCTTCCGAACATGGCAGCTGCTGATGCTGGTGATGTTGTTGCTGAGCGTTCCTGTTGTGAATGCGATAGAACGGTATCTTCCGTTTATGCTGGGAAATTTCCGCAGAAACCCGGATGTGTAAAAGCATCCGGGTACTTTGTTTCCATGCTTGCATTACAGTGGGAAATGTGGTACTATTTATTAAATATGTCCTGAGGCAGGATGTGTTTTTGGATACAGAAAAGGATGTGCGGTAGAATGAAAAAATTAAGTCGCGGCGCATATGAAGATACAAAGGGCTTCCTCCGGGTGGCAGAAACCTGGCTGGAGGTCCTGATCCTGACGGTGATATATTATGTCGTCTGGAAGGAAGGCTATGACTTTGCGTATTTTGAATATAAGGGCAAGTATGTGCTGATGGGCGTGTATGCGGTGCTGCTGTATGCCTTTTTCCAGAATTCTGACTGCACCATGTTCGGACAGCTGCACAGGATGGATCTGATCATCGGACAGATCATTTCTCTGCTGATCGCCAATTTTATTACCTATTTCCAGCTGTGTCTGATTGGAAATGCCATGCTGTCTGCAGGCCCCATGCTGCTTCTGACGGCCATTGAGGTCGTGGTTGCCGTGGTTCTGATCTTCCTGTACACCGGGCTGTATCACAAGCTCTATGCACCCCATGATATGCTGCTGATTTACGGCCACAAGCGGGGTGTGGGCCTGAAGATCAAGATGGACTCCCGGAAGGATAAGTACAACATCCGCAAGCTGATTTCCGTGGAAGAAGGGTTTGATGCCATCATCCAGGAGATTCCCAAGCATGATGCGGTGATCCTGAATGATGTGCCTGCCCAGATGCGCAATGACATCCTGAAGTTCTGCTACCGCTACCGCATCCGTACCTATGTAGCCCCGAAGCTGACGGATATCATGATCCGCGGGGCAAGGGATATTACTCTGTTTGATACCCCCTTGCTGCTGGTGAAGGGCACCGGCCTGACACCTGCACAGCGGGTAGTGAAGCGGGCTATGGATATTGTGCTCTGCTCTGTGGCTATGGTTGTGGCAGCGCCTGTGATGGCTGTGGTGGCCGTTGCCATTAAGCTGGAGGATGGCGGCCCGGTATTCTTTAAGCAGAAGCGCATGACCCGGGGCGGCCGGGAATTTGAGATCCTGAAGTTCCGCAGCATGATCGTGGATGCGGAAAAATATGCCGGTGCAGTGCTGGCAACGGAGGATGATCCCCGGATTACAAAGGTAGGTAAGATCATCCGGGCTACCCGACTGGACGAGATTCCTCAGATCCTGAATATCCTGAAGGGCGATATGAGCATCGTCGGCCCCCGTCCCGAGCGGAAGGTGCTGGCAGATGAGATCTGCAAGGATATCCCGGAATTTGCCTACCGGCTTAAGGTACGCGGCGGCCTGACGGGCTATGCCCAGATCTATGGTAAGTACAACACCAGCGCCTATGACAAGCTGCGGCTGGATCTGATGTATATTGAAAACTATTCCCTGCTGCAGGATATCAAACTGATCATCCTGACGCTTCGGATCATCTTCAGCAAGGACAGTACCGAGGGAATCGACAAGGCTCAGGAAAATCAGAAAATGGCAGAGGATCTGCTGAAGGAACTGGATAAGGAATAAACTCACAGGAGGGCGAAAGCCCTCCTTAGCGTGTCGAAAATCCCCTTCGGGGCTTTCCGCCAGCTTTTTGCAGTCTGCTGCGCGCACTTCGTCGATGCATCAGATACACTGTTGCATTTTCTTCAAGCAGAAAATTCCACCTGTATCTGCGCATCTCCTCTCCCCATCAAGCACAATTTGCTTGATGGGGGCCCCGTAGCCTTTGGCACACAACTCTCACACTAGCAGCCTGAGAAGTGTTTTCGCCCACGTACAGAAGGTGAATTGCCCTGAAAGGGCAAGAGAAGCCACCCTGGGGTGCGCCGCGGTCGAAAATAATTTGGACTTTATTTTCTGCTTGCGCAGAAAACTCTGCGAGGCTTTTTCAGCAATTTGAGGAGGGCGAAAGCCCTCCTTAAATTATGTCTAAATTGTATACTTTTTGTAAGGATACGGTTTTAATCTGGATTTTTATATCGATATCCTTTATAATAAAAGAAAGGAGTGAATGCCATGAGAAAGCCTGAGCATAAACCCAGCGGAAACAGCATTATGCGTGTCGCGTTTGTGGCAGTATCCCTGCTTGCGCAGGTAAGCTGGATTCTGGTGCGGGTGCAGTGGCTTAACGATTATTCGCAGTATATTTCTGCCATTACCGGTATTCTTACCATTGTTGTGGTGCTGAAACTCAACAGCAACCCTGCCAACCATGCCATGAAAATGCCCTGGATCATGCTGATCATGGCCTTCCCCGTAATGGGTCTGAGCCTGTATCTGCTGGTGGAAATTCTGGATGACCCCGGCGTGGGTAAGCGGCTGCGTCAGGTTCGGGATCAGATGGCGCTGCAGACCCCAAAAACCGCAGAGCAGGCCTTTTCCCATCTGTCGGCCCAGGATCTTCCTGCTGCGAATCAGAGCCGGTATCTTTGGAAGCATGCCGGATATCCGGTTTATGAAAATACCTGCGTCCGTTATTTCGGTGAGGCAAAGGATGCCTTTCAGGATATGAAGGCGGAACTGGAACGGGCTCAGCGCTTTATTTTTCTGGAATACTTCATTGTGGAGGATGAATCCTCCTTCCGGGAGCTGGAGGAAATTCTGGTTCGCAAGGTTCAGCAGGGGGTGGAGGTGCGGCTGATGTACGATGACATCGGCAGTGTAGGCAAGGTGAACATGCTGTTTGCCAAGCGGCTGAATGAAAGAGGCATCCGCTGTGTTCCCTTCAATCCCGCACTTCCGTTTTTGAACTTATTTCTGAATCACCGGGATCATCGCAAAATTACGGTGATCGACGGAAAGGTGGGCTTCACCGGCGGCTATAATCTGGCGGATGAATATTTTGACCGGGCCCATCCCTACGGACGGTGGAAGGATACGGGACTGAAACTGGAGGGTGAGGCTGTGCGGAGCCTGACAGCAACATTTCTGGAGCTGTGGTGCGTCCAGACACGGGAGAAGGGGTCCTGCGCCGACTATCTGGATACGGTTCACAGTGTACCGGCCAGAGGCTATGTACAGCCCTATGCGGACAATCCGCTGGCCCAGGAGCGTATTGCAGAGAATGTTTATTTGAACCTGATCAGCCAGGCCAATAAAACCCTGTATTTTATGACACCCTATCTGATCATCACGGATGAAGTGAGCCGTGCCCTTGGGCTTGCGGCCAAGCGGGGCGTGGATGTGCGCATCATTACGCCGGGAATCCCGGATAAGAAAACGGTCTTTGCAGTGACCCGTTCCTACTATGCCGGACTGATCCGGCAGGGGGTTCGGATCTTTGAATATACCCCCGGCTTCTGTCATGCCAAGCAGTGCATCTGCGATGGAAAGATCGCTTCCATCGGTACATCCAATCTGGATTACCGGAGCCTTTACCATCATTTTGAAAACAATGTGCTTTTGATGGGCAGCGATGCGCTGGCGGAGATGGGGAAGGATTTTGAAGAAATGTTTCCTCAATGCCGGGAGGTTACGCAAGAGGAGCTGGCAGGACGGAGCCGGATCATGCGGATGTGGCAGTATTTTCTCAGGCTGTTTGCTCCGCTGATGTAATACTCATTTTTCATAAAACTGCCTCGTTTTATGAAAATGACACCGCCTGACGGCGTTGTCGATTCTATATTTTTCGAGAAAGAAAAGTATAGAATCCCGTCTCATAGAGTTTTTGACGCGCCGTTGGCGCTATAAAATAGCCATTAGGCTATTTTAACAAAAACGAGTATAAAGAACAGAAAAACGGGCGAAGGCAGGGAAGGTCCTGCTTTCGCCCGTTGGTCATTTATTATGGCTGTAATTTTTTCAGAAGACTGCTGCATAGCTGATAGACCATATTCAAAACTGCGGACAGAGCCAGAGAGAGAATGTAGATCTTCAGAACGGAGGGAAGGTAATGATCCAGTCGCTGCAGGATATCCGGTACATTGTCCCGCAGGGCGCTGTAAACATGCTGGTCAAAAATCCAGGATACCAGGTAAGCGCCCAGGCACCAGTCGGACAGGTAAGAAAGCATCTTCTGGACAAAGGCCGGGAGCTTCTGCAGAGGAAGTCCGGAAAAGAAGCTGAAGACCAGAACCGACTGGATCACATTCAGCAGGGAACCGTTGCCCATCCAGAAGCCATCCACAAAGGGGCCGGGCCAGCTGCGGTAGTAGGTATAGCTGCCAAAGGCAAAAAACGCAAGGCCGATGCACAGAAGGTTCCAGCCGGGCTTCAGCTTCAGAGGGTATTCCCGCAGATATACGCCCAGAAGATAATAGGTAATGGGATACAGATCCACCCAGAAGGGGGAGACAAGCTCATGGGCTGCAGCGGACTGGCTGGGCTGCAGCCACCAGCTGAGGGATGTGAGATTGTGGACATTGGCAACACCGGGCAGGGCGGTCATGAACAGCAGGATCAGCAGCAGATACTGCTTTTGACGCTGGGATTCCAGGTGGCGGTACAGGATGTTCAGATAGGGAATCAGCAGGAACAGGGCAATGTACATGCCCACATACCAGCCGTAGGGCGCGGTCTGAAAAGAGAACAGTCCCAGGATCAGGCCGGATACCGGCAGGGGAGAGGCCCAGTAAACAATGGAAGCGTACAGCTGGTAAGCGCCGCAGCAGGCACTGGCCAGCAGATAGATCGCCAGGGTTTTCCACAGCTTGCGGTAATACTGCCTTGTGGGCATCCTGTTTCCCATCAGATAGCCGGACAGCAGCAGAAACAGCGGCACACAGATCAAAGAGGCGCTGCGCAGCAGACACATCAGATAGGTTTTTGCATTGTTGACAGGAAGGGTAAAGACTTCCGTATTGGCGAAAAAATGGGCGCTGACCACGCACAGCAGGGCAAGGCACCGGATCACATCCAGGGAAGGGTTTCGTCTTTTTACAGGGGTGGGCACGTTTGTTCACCTCGTTTTTCTTTGTTACAGGTATTATACAAAGACCCGGCGGCAAAAGCAAGAAAGAAAATACGTTCAGAAAGCACCAACTCAGACTTGCAAAAGCGGACAAAATTGGTATAATTAAATATTATTTGTATTATGGCGGAGTATATCCAGCCGGAAGGGAGAAACCTATGTCGCTCAGAGCCAGACTGTTTGCGTTCTGGATGAAAAAAAGACCCAAAAGCCTGAGTGCTGCAAAAGTCATTGCCATTACCTTTGCGGCGATCATTCTTTTGGGTGCAGGACTGCTGACCCTGCCGGCTGCCTCCCGCAGCGGTGTTTCCTGCGGTTTTCGTCCGGCCCTGTTTACGGCAACATCAGCTACCTGCGTGACAGGACTTGTGCTGTACGATACCTGGAGTCAGTGGAGCGGTTTTGGACAGGCGGTGATCATCAGCCTGATCCAGGTCGGCGGCCTTGGCTTTATGTCTGCGGCCACCATGTTCGTATTTTTGCTGCGCAGGCGGATCGGACTGAAGCAGCGGCTGGTGATGGCGCAGGCGCTCAGTGTCGGCGATATGGACGGCATTGTCAGGCTGCAGAAGACCGTACTGAAGGGAAGCCTTGCCATTGAAGGCATCGGCGCACTGATCCTGCTGCTGCGCTTCTGGCCGGAGTACGGCTTCCTGACGGCCCTGAAATGGGGTGTGTTTCATTCCATTTCCGCCTTCTGCAATGCGGGCTTTGATATTTTCGGCTGCATCACCCCCGGCGCCAGCCTGATGGAATTCCAGTCAGACCCAATTGTACTGCTGACACTGGGAACGCTGGTTGTGGTGGGCGGTCTGGGCTTTCTGGTCTGGCAGGAAACTGCGGAACACAGAAGCTTCCGCAAATTCAGCGTCTATACGAAACTGGTTCTGGTCACCAGCGGGGCGCTGCTCCTGATCGGATGGATTCTGACCTGCATTCTGGAATGGAACAACCCCGGAACCCTGGGCCCTATGCCCCTCTGGGAGAAGCTGCTGAACGGCCTGTTCCAGTCCATTACTCTGCGTACTGCCGGTTTTGCGGCCATCGACCAGGCGCTGCTGACCGAAGGCGGAAAGGCGGTGTCCATGGTGCTGATGCTCATCGGCGGTTCCTCCGGCTCCACGGCAGGCGGTCTGAAGACGGTAACCTTTGTGGTGCTGGTTCTGTTCATGGCAGCCCGGGCCCGGGGGCGGGATACGGTCTGCGTCTATAAGCGCACCATTCCCAAGGGACAGGTGCTGGATGCCATGACACTGGCGTTTCTGATGATCGCTTTCGCCATGTTCGGCGGCATCTTTATCAGCGCCACCTCTGCCGTCGGCTTTACCGATGCCCTCTACGAGGCGATCTCCGCTTTGGCAACGGTGGGACTGACAGCGGGCGCTACGGGAAAGCTCAGCATTCCCGCCCAGTTTCTGATGATTTTATATATGTATTTTGGCAGAGTCGGCATGCTGACCATCAGCATGGGATTCCTGGCCGGCAACAGGGCGGAGGAACGCTTCCGCTATGCCGAAACCAATCTGCTGATCGGATAAGGAGAATTGTGAATGAAATCATATGTTGTGATCGGTCTTGGCCTGTTTGGACAGGCGCTGGCCCGGCAGCTGTGCAAATTAGGCGCCGAAGTGCTGGCTATGGATGTGCGCAGCGATTTGGTGCAGCTTGTAGCGAATGATGTAACGCACGCAGTGGTTGGCGATGCCAAGGATAAAGAGGTTTTGCGGGCCCTGGGTGTCCGGGATATGGACTGCGCGGTCATCGCCATCGGTGATGATCTGGCAGCCTCGGTTCTGATTACCATGAACCTGCAGGAGCTGGAAGTACCCTACATCGTCTGCAAGGCCCATGATGAGACCCACCGCCGGGTTCTGGAAAAGCTGGGCGTGAACCGGGTGGTGATTCCGGAGCAGGAAAATGCCCAGCGCCTGGGCCGCAGTCTGCACAGCCACAATGTTCTGGAATATATCGAACTTTCGGAAGACTACGGAATCCTGGAAATTCCTGCCCCCAGAAAATGGATTGGCCGGAGCCTGAAGCAGCTGAATGTCCGTGCGGAATACGGTGTGAATATTATCGCGGTGGAGAGCGGCAAGAAGACCAATGTTTCTCCTTCTGCGGATTATCAGATCCGGGAGGGGGATATTATGGTAGTCGTCGGTGACAATTATTCTCTTGAGGTGGTGCAGAAGCTGTGACGGAACAAAGAATTACCTCCCGGAAAAATCCGCTGCTGCAGCAGGTAAAAAAGCTGCTGTCCTCCAAAAAAGCCAGAGAGGAAGCTGGGCTGTTCGTTTCTGACGGGACGAAGCTTCTGCAGGAGGCTGTGAAGTATTTTCCGGGGCTGGATACGGTGATTTTGTCCGATGGTGTGCAGGCGCAGCTGCCGGAAGCCGTTCGCGTGATCCGGGTGCCGGAGGATGTGATGCAGAGCATCTCTCCCATGGCAAGCCCACAGGGGGCGCTGTTTGTATGCCGGCTGCCTGAAAAAAAGGTGTTTGTTCCGCACAGGGGAATGCTGCTGCTGGACGGCATTCAGGACCCGGGCAACTTAGGCACCATTGTTCGGACGGCGGACGCGCTGGATATTCCGGTGGTTCTGCTGGAAGGCTGCGCAGACCCCTACAGCCATAAGGTCGTTCGCTCCAGCATGGGCGCTGTGTTCCGTACAGAGGTGGTTCAGAGTACCTGGGAAACGGTTCGGACGGCATGCGCGGAAGCAGGCATACCCATTGGCGTTACCGCCCTCAGTGACCGGGCCAGGGATCTGCGGCAGGCGGAATTAAAGACTATGGCTGTGGTGATCGGCAGCGAAGGCCAGGGTGTCCGAAAAGTAATTCTGGACAGTGCCGATGCAGAGCTGATCATCCCCATGAATCCCCACTGCGAATCTCTGAACGCCGCAGTGGCGGCCACCATCGTTATGTGGCAGATGAAGCAATAATACGAATTCCTGATAAAATGGCAGCGGGAAAAACTCGTATGAAAGCGGGAAATTATCCCGAAAGACAGAATAAAGAGAGAAAAGGGTGAACAAAATGCTGACACACTGGATATGGCTGGCCCATCGTCCGGGACTGAATGACCGGATGAAGGCGGAGCTTTTGCGGCATTTTGAAGACCCGGAAGATATCTTTTTTGCCGACAGTGAGGCCTTTTCCCATATTGAGGGACTGAGTGCTGAGTCGGTGGAATCCCTGCAGGACAGGGATCTGATTCCGGCGGAGGAAATTCTGGAGGCCTGCCGCCGGGAAAACCTGCATATCCTGACTTACCGGGATGCTGCTTACCCGGTGCGGCTGAAAAATATTGCCGATCCACCCATTGTGCTGTATTACAAGGGGCAGCTGCCGGAATTTGATGCCTTGCCGGTGATCGCAGTGGTGGGCACCAGAAAGGCATCTGCCTACGGCCTGACCACAGCCAAGCGCATGGGCTATCAGATCGGTAAATGCGGAGGGATTGTGGTATCCGGCATGGCTTACGGCATCGATGGTCTTGCCATGGCCGGGGCGCTGACGGCGGGTCAGCCGGTGGTCGGTGTGCTGGGCTGCGGCGCGGATATCGTATATCCTGCGTCCAACCGGGCCCTGTTCCGGGATACGGAGCGGTACGGCTGTATTTTAAGTGAATTTCCCCCGGGATATCCACCGGCAAAGTGGACCTTTCCCAAGCGAAACCGCATCATCAGCGGGCTGTCAAACGGCGTGCTGGTGGTGGAGGCACCGGAAAAGAGCGGCGCTTTGATCACGGCACGGCAGGCTGCGGAGCAGGGGCGGGACGTATTTGTGGTGCCGGGAAATATCGATATGCCTTCCTTTGCGGGCAGCAACCGGCTGCTGCGGGACGGTGCCATCATGGTTTCCTCAGGCTGGGATGTGGTGAGTGAATATGAGGCGCTGTATCCGGATAAGATCCGCCGGGAAACTGCGCCCTCCGCCCAGAAGGCCTACCCGGATGAGGTGCGCAAAGCCGCTGCCCAGCAGGAAAAAATCCTGCCGAAGGTGGCGCAGAAACCCAAACTGCCGGGAAAAAACGGGAATCTTAAGAAAAATTTAGAGAAGAAAAACATTGACAAGGACGAAATTACGCCTTATAGTGACGTAAATGTGAGTCGTCCTGCCCTGTCTGCGGAGGAGCAGGCCATTGTGGACTGCCTGAAAAACGGACAGCGGCTCGTGGATGATGTGATCGCCGAGACCGGACTGACCACCGGTAAGCTTCTGGCAGCACTGACCATGCTGGAGCTGAAAGGCATCATAAAGCGTTTACCCGGTAAGCGCATCAGCATGAAATAACGAAACGGAGATTTAGTATACATGGGAAATTCTCACAATCTTGTGATCGTGGAGTCGCCCTCCAAAGCAAAAACAATCGGCCGGTATCTCGGCCCTGACTATACCGTAAAGGCCAGCATGGGCCATTTGCGGGATCTGCCCAAGAGCAAGATGGGCGTGGATCTGGAAAATGACTTTACCCCCCAGTACATCCCTGTCCGGGGCAAGGAAGCTCTGATCCGGGAACTGAAGGCAGAGGCCGCCAAGGCGGAAACCGTCTATCTGGCAACGGACCCTGACCGGGAAGGCGAAGCCATTTCCTGGCATTTGAAAGAATTGCTCGGCCTGACGGATGAAAAGGCTCAGCGTGTTACCTTCAACGAGATTACCCAGAAGGTGGTTAAGGAGTCAATCCGTAACCCACGGGATATCGACTATGACCTGGTGGATGCCCAGCAGGCCCGGCGAATCCTGGACCGGATCGTGGGCTATCAGCTGTCCCCGCTGCTGTGGAAAAAGGTTCGCCGGGGTCTGTCTGCCGGACGTGTTCAGAGCGTCGCCACCCGGCTGGTGGTGGATCGGGAAAATGAGATCCGGGCCTTCCAGCCCAGAGAATACTGGTCCCTGGATGTGACACTGAACCGTATGGGCAAGCCCGGCTCCTTTGTGGCCCATTATTATGGAAGCCCCAAAAAACAGGAGCTGGAAAGCGAAGAACAGACCCAGGGTATCATTGACGATATTTCCGGTAAGGAATTTACCGTTACCAATGTGAAAAAGGCGGAGAAGAAACGTTCCTCCGCACCCCCCTTCACCACCTCTACCCTGCAGCAGGAGGCATCCCGGAAGCTGGGCTTTACGCCCCGGAAGACCATGATGATTGCCCAGCAGCTGTATGAAGGCGTGGACGTGGAGGGCGAAGGCACCACCGGTCTGATCACCTATATGCGTACCGACTCCCTGCGCCTTTCTGACGAGGCCATGGATGCTGCTGCCTGGTTTATCAAAAGCCGCTACGGCGACAGCTATTACTATGGCAAGCATCATGTCTTCAAGACCAAGTCCGGTGCGCAGGATGCCCACGAAGCCATCCGGCCTTCTCACGTGGAACTGGAGCCGGAAAGAATCCGTACCAGCCTGACCTCGGATCAGTATAAGCTTTACAAGCTGATCTGGAGCCGTTTTCTGGCTACTCAGATGGCGAATGCCGTTTTTGATACGGTGTCCATCGATACCGAATGCGCCGGTCATGTATTCCGTTCCAGCCACCAGAGCATGCGCTTTGCCGGCTTCATCGCTGTCTATGAAGAGGGACGGGACGATGAGGGCGAAGCAATGGGCTCTCCGCTGCCGGATCTGGAAGCGGGAGAAAAGGCTTCTTCCTCCAAGATCGAAAAGGAGCAGCACTTTACCCAGCCCCCCGCCCGGTACACGGAGGCTACCCTGGTCAAAGCCATGGAGGAAAAGGGTGTCGGCCGTCCTTCCACCTATGCTGCAACGGTTGCCACCATTCAGGATCGGGAATATGTCATCAAGCAGGACAAGCGCCTGGCCCCCACCCCTCTGGGTGAGATCGTAACGGGACTGATGATAGAGCGGTTCAACGATATTATCGATGTGGAATTCACCGCCAATATGGAAAATCGTCTGGATGCTGTGGAAGAAGGAAAACAGCACTGGAAGGCCCTGCTGGCGGAGTTCTACGGCGGCTTTAAGAAGGAACTGGAGGATGCGGAAACCGCTCTGGAGGGTGTGCGCATCAAGGTGCCTGAGGAAGAGACCGATGAAGTCTGCGAGCTGTGCGGCCGGAATATGGTCATCAAGATGGGCCGCTTCGGTAAATTCCTGGCCTGCCCCGGCTTCCCGGAGTGCAAGAATGCCAAGCCGCTGGTGGAACGGATGCCCGGCCGGTGCCCCAAGTGCGGCAGCGGCATGCTCAAGCGCAAGTCCAAGAAGGGCTATGCCTACTATGCCTGCGAAAAGGGCGCGGAATGCGGCTTCATGAGCTGGGATGTACCCACCGCTGAAGACTGCCCCGAGTGCGGCTTTACCATGTTCAAAAAGTCCGGCAAGGGCCGTATGAAGCCCTTCTGCATCAACGAGACCTGCTCCAGGTTCCTGCCTGAGGATCAGCGGGGCTATTATAAGAAGAAAACCCCGGAAGAAGGCACCGAGGCAGCAGCTGAGGGTGCCCAGACCGAAAAGAAGACCACCAAAAAGACCGCAGCCAAGAAGGCTTCCTCCAGGAAGACCTCCACCAAAAAGACTGCGGAAAAGAAATCCACCACCAGGAAAACCACCAGAAAGGCGAAGGAGGCCTGAACGATATGAAAGTGAAAGTAATTGGCGCAGGCCTTGCCGGTTCTGAGGCGGCCTGGCAGCTGGCAAACCGGGGCATCGAAGTGGAGCTTTATGAAATGAAGCCGAAGAAGATGTCTCCTGCCCACCACAGTGCGGATTTTGCAGAATTGGTCTGCTCCAATTCCCTGCGGGGTGACCGGCTGGAAAATGCGGTTGGCCTTCTGAAGGAGGAGCTGCGCCGCGTTGGCAGTCTGATCCTCCAGTGCGCCGAGGATACCCGGGTGGAGGCCGGCGGCTGTCTGGCGGTTGACCGGGGTGGTTTTGCCAGAATGGTCACGGAAAAGATCCGCAGCCATCCCAATATCACGGTCATCGAAGAAGAAGTTACCGAAGTGCCCGAGGGCCCCGTCATCATTGCCACCGGCCCGCTGACCTCCGATGCCATGAGCGATGCCATTGCAAACTATTTCGGCAATGAAACGGACTACCTGCATTTCTTCGATGCGGCTGCCCCGCTGGTAACGGCGGAGTCCATCGACATGGAGCTTGCCTGGTGGCAGTCCCGCTATGACCGGGGTACCCCTGACTATATCAACTGCGCCCTGAACAAAGAGCAGTATGAAGCATTTATCAAGGAGCTGACCACTGCGGAAGAAGCAGAGGTTCACGGTTTTGAAGATAAAAATGTATTTGAAGGCTGTATGCCTGTGGAGGTCATGGCCCGCCGTGGCTTTGATACGCTGCGCTATGGCCCCCTGAAGCCTGTTGGCCTCGTAGATCCCAACACCGGCAAGGAACCCTATGCTGTGGTTCAGCTGCGGCAGGACAATGCGGCAAAGAGCGTTTATAATCTGGTGGGCTTCCAGACCCATCTGAAGTTCGGTGAGCAGAAGCGGGTCTTCTCCATGATCCCCGCTCTGCGCAACGCCGAGTTTGTCCGCTATGGTGTGATGCACCAGAATACCTTCCTGCAGAGCCCCAGGCTGCTGGACAGATATTATGCCGACCGCCGGAATCCTCTGGTGGCTTTTGCCGGACAGATGACCGGCGTGGAGGGCTATGTGGAATCCACAGCCTCCGGTTATCTGGCAGCGGTTGCCATGGCTGCCAAGGTTCAGGGACGGGAGCTGCCCGATTTCCCCAAGACCACGGCGATCGGTGCCCTGGGCCTGTACATCAGCGATGGAAGCATCGAAAACTTCCAGCCCATGAATGTCAACTTCAGCATCATTTCTCCGCTGGAAAAGCGGATTCGGAAGAAAGCAGAAAAGAACCTGGCCATTGCGAACCGTTCCCTGGAAGTGATCGACGCACTGGTTGCCAAGGGTATATAAAGAAAGAGGTGGAGCAGTTTGAAGATCATACTGGATGCAATGGGCGGCGATCTGGCCCCGGAAGCTCCCGTAATGGGCGCAATCGATGCTGCCAAGGCTTACGGTGCGGAAATCGTGCTGGTTGGCCGGGGCGAAGAAATTCTGAATGTTCTGAAGAAAAACGGCATTGAAAATCTGCCTGATGGCATTGAAATTGCCCATGCCGAGGACATTGTGGACATGCACGATGATCCCGGCTCCGTGATCCACAAGCGGAAAAATTCCTCCATGGTCATCGGCACCAGGATGCTGGCGGAGGGCAAGGGCGATGCGTTTGTTTCTGCCGGTTCCACCGGCGCGCTGCTGACCTGTGCAACCCTGATCGCCAAGCGTGTCAGAGGTATCCGCCGGGCAGCCATGGCACCCTCCATGCCCACCAAGGCCGGCGGCAAGGTCATTATCTGCGACTGCGGCGCCAACGCAGAATGCACGGCAGAATTTTTGCTCCAGTTCGGCATTGTGGCGTCTGCCTATTCCAAGTATACCCTGGGCGTTCAGAACCCCAGAGTGGGTCTGCTGAACATCGGCACCGAGGACAGCAAAGGCACCCAGCTGCAGAAGGATGCCTATGCGCTGCTGACGGATGCGGCCGGCAAGGGCCTGATCAACTTTGTGGGCAACGTGGAAGCCCGCAGCGTGCCTCTGGGTGAGGTGGATGTGGTTGTCTGCGACGGCTTCAGCGGCAATGTACTGATTAAGTCCATCGAAGGTACTGCCATCTTTATGGGCAGCCTGCTGAAAAAGATGTTCAAGAAGAATCTGGGCTCCAAGATCGGCTATCTGCTGTGCAAGAGCGGTGTCAGCGACATGATGAAGCTGATGGACTCCCGGGAGATCGGCGGCACGCAGTTTTTGGGCATTAAGAAGCCCGTGATCAAGGCCCACGGCAATTCTGACCGGCTGGCCTTCCGCAATGCCGTGAAGCAGGCTATGGTTGCGGCTCAGAGCAATTTTACCGAGCAGCTGGAAAAGGATCTGGCGGCCATGAAGGAGAGTGCAGCCCAATGATCAAGGATCTGGAAACCGCCATCGGTTACCGGTTTCAAAATATACAGCTGCTGCAGAATGCACTGACCCATTCCTCTTATGCCAATGAACGCTGGCACAACAGTCTGCTCAGCAACGAGCGGCTGGAATTTCTGGGGGACAGCGTGCTGGGAATGCTGGTGGCGGAATACCTGTTCCGGAATTTTCCCAATCGTCCGGAGGGCGAGCTGACCCGGATGCGGGCAGATATGGTCTGCGAGCAGACCCTGGCAGCGGCGGCCAACCGGATCGGCCTGGGAAAGCATCTGCTGCTGGGCCACGGCGAAGAGCAGGGCGGAGGAAGAAAGCGCAATTCCATTCTGGCTGATGCCATGGAATCTGTGATCGCAGCCTGCTTCCTGGATGGCGGCATTGAGGCGGCGCTGAAGGTGGTGCAGCAGTTTATTCTGGTGGAAGTGCCCGTGACGAAGCTGCACAATGCCGATTATAAGACCCAGCTTCAGGAACTGGTGCAGCAGAAGAAGAATCAGGTGCTGTCCTATGCCCTGGTAGGGCAGTCCGGCCCCGACCACGACAAGAAGTTTGATGTGGAGGTTTCCCTGAACGGAACCGTTGTGGGAAGCGGCTCCGGCAGCAGCAAGAAGCGCGCCGAGCAGGATGCTGCCCGCGCTGCCATTGAAAAGCTGTTTCCGAAGCATGTGTAAGCTATCATTTTCCTGACAGCAGGGGCCGGTTTTGTGCCGGTCCCTGTAATTATGGGAGCGTTTCTTTGTCAAAACCGCTTATTTCAGAGGGGTGCGTTGACAAAAACGTGAAAATAAGGTAGAATAAGCGGGATAAAACATTCTATCATTAACGAAACAGAGAGGAGAAGAGCATGGATCTGCATGATAAGCTGCTGGAAATCAGCAGACTCTTCCGAATCGACTACGAATATCTGGGTTACGAGACCATTCAGATGGGCAACGTGAACCGTACATATAAAGTCAACTTTATGCTGCCTGAGGGAAAGCCCAAGTCCTTCCTGGTGCAGAACGTCAATACCTATGCCTTCCGCAATCCCATCGGCCTGATGGATAATATTGACAAGGTAACAGAACATATCCGCGCCAAGAAGCCCGGCCAGCTGGCGCTGCATTTCCACCATACCGCAGACCGCAAGACTTATGTGGTGGACGGTAAGAATTTCTGGCGGATGACCAATTATGTGCCTTCCATTACCTTTGATACGGTATCGGATCTGGATGTGGTGCGCAATGCCGGCAAGGCCTTTGGCGAATTCCAGATGGATCTGGATGATTTTGACATTGCAGAATTGACGGAGACCATTCCCGGTTTCCACAATACCCGCCAGCGTTATGAGAAATTCCTGCAGTCCGTGCAGGATGACAAGGCCGGAAGAGCGTCCGAAGTGCAGGAGGAGATTGACTTCCTGCTGTCCGTGCAGGATCTGGCCTGCACGCTGACGGATCTGCAGCAGGCAGGGGCGCTGCCTCAGCGCGTGACCCATAACGATACCAAGATCAACAATGTGCTGTTCCATCCGGAAACCAGCAGTGCCATGATCGTTATCGATCTGGATACCGTTATGCCCGGTCTGATCGGCCACGATTTCGGCGATGCCATCCGGTTTGCTGCCAATTTCGTGGAGGAAGACTGCCGGGATTTGGATCGGGTTGGTGTGAATCTGGACATTTTCCGCGCTTTTGCCGAGGGCTTCCTGTCCATGACCGCAAAGACCATGACCGAAAAGGAAGTGGAGACCCTGGCTCTGAGCTGCTTTGTGCTGACGGCAGAGCTGGCAACCCGGTTCCTGGCCGACTATTTGGACGGCGACCTGTACTTCAAGATCCTGTCCCCGGATCATAACCTGGTGCGCACCCGCTGCCAGATCGCACTGGCAAAGGACATGCTGAAGAAGATGGATGAGATGGAAAAAATCGTCCGGGATTGTGTCGCGGCCGCAAAATGATATATTCCGTTCCCTTGATTGGGGAAGGGTAACCATGAAACGACCAGTTGAGCGTAACAGCTTGACTGGTTGCTTTTTTCATTGGCAGACCATACGCTCCATATTCCCGGGTGCAGTGCAATAAAAAATTAGACGACAGGTGTAACCTTTGCGTGTGAAATTCTTACTATTAGGGTGAGGAACAAAAATAGAAAGGAGTTGCCTTAAGTGGAAGATGCGAAGATCATCGAACTGTTCTTCCAGCGTAACGAACAGGCTGTCAAGGAGACGGATACTGCCTATGGACGAAAGCTTTATGTCCTGTCTAATAACATCTTGAATAACAGAGAGGATGCGGAGGAAAGCGTGAGTGATACGTATATGGAAACCTGGAAATCGATTCCTCCCAAACGCCCTAAGTATTTTTATGCCTTTCTGGCATCCATCTGTCGGAATATATCCTTTAACCGGCTGGACTGGAAGATGGCAGCAAAGCGTAATGCCGAGGTAGTGTTCCTGACACAGGAAATGGAAATGTGCATTCCCGATACCCGGCAGGATGCGGAAATGGACAGACGGGAACTCAGACGGGTACTGGAACGCTTTCTGGACAGTCTGACAAAGGAAAATCGTCTGATTTTCCTGCGCCGGTACCTCTATGTGGATACGGTAGCAGAAATCGCAACCCGGTACGGTATCAGTGAGAGCAAAGTGAAAACCCAGCTCCACCGGACAAGAGCCAAGCTCCGCACTTATCTCGCAAAGGAGGGGATCTACGTATGAACGGAAAGGATTTGCTGATTAGCCTGGGTAACATCAGTCATAAATATTATGAGGAAGCCGAGAACGATAATTTCGTAAAAGCTCAGAAGCGCAAGACCATTAGACGTCCCTTGATGGTAGCTGCTATTATTGCACTGACATTATTATTGGTAGGCTGTGCAGTTGCTTATGCGAATGGTTGGTTTGCAGATCTGTTTGCTGCTCGCAGCGATACACCGTTGACGGATGGACAAGTTTCGTTTATTCAGGAAAACGAGCATGTCATAATGGAAACAAAGACCATTCAGGAATGGAATGTGGAACTCAAATCAACCATGACAGATGGTAACACCGGTTACATACTCTTTGGAATTACCGCGCCCAGTGATATCGATTTGGAAGCATATGATGAGAATAGCAAAGCGGATTATACAGCGCCCTTTATCACGCCGGGCAATTACAGTATGAGAGCCGGACATCGGGCGATCGTAATCGCATCTACAGGTTTTTCGGATGAGAAACTGAATTTTTATTGGCAAGAGAATGGCTACTGGGAAGCAGACAATGATGGAATCCCCAATACGCTTGATTATATCGTGGAATTACGGTGTGAAAAGCTCTACCCGAATAAGGAGATTTTGCTGAAGGAACCCTTTGGCAGCGATATTACCTTCCAGGCAAGATTCTTTGACTTCACGCTGGAATATGAAGATCCGGAGATCCGGGAAGCTGTTGAAGCAAAATTAGCAGCACAGGGAGACTCCCTGATTGGCGGAGAAGAACTGCAGGGACTGCACAAATCCGAGGAGCTTGTAGATGGAGAATGGATTTTTGATGTAACTTTCACAGATACAACAGTGGAAACTTTGCAGCTGATCGACCAACCGATAACTGTGGATGCTCGGGTTCATCACAAAATTGACAATGGTACAATGTTCTACGATACTACCTATGGTATAGAGCAAATTCAGATCACCTCTTTTGTTTTATCTCCAATGGGAGCAACCGTGACTTACGAGCAAGCAGAAGATGTGATTGGTGTGTTCCTTGAGTGGAACGGTAATCAGGGTATTTTTGTTGTTATGAAAGATGGCAGCGAAATTCAGCTAAACAGTGACGGAACGGGTTATTCCTGGACATCGAAGGTTCCCATTGTTCTGGATGATGTGGATCATGTGCGTTTGGCCGATGGAACGCAAATCGGAAAATAAGGACCGTAGCCGGCTTCTCAGGGATGGGAGGTCGGCTTGTTCTTTCTTAGGAGGGTCTAAAGACATTGAGAACCGGTAAGAAACATGCGGGGAAATAAGTAAGAGACAATAAGTGTTTTTGTAAGGGAACAGGTGCAAAAGAAAACTTCTTCTTGCTGTCTTCGACATGTTGTGTTATAATAAAATGAACTATGCAGACAATACGCCTATACGGGTTTTTTGATAAAACGGCCCGGGCTGTTTTAGTGGGTTGCGAAATCAACCTGCGGCGCAGCCGTAAAAACGAAGTCAATGCGATTCCTTGCCGCTGTAAGCGGCATGCCATCCGAATGGCACGATAAAATGGCAGCAGGCCATTTTATCAGGAATTTGTATTAGTAGTCTGTCTTTTTTCGCACAGTGTTTATTTATAGAAGTAAGGTGAGTTTTCGATGGGTTTCAGAAAACAAAACAAAATGACCCTTCCGGAGCTGTACAAAGTGATTTTGATCATGCTGCTGGATGTGCTGGCAACCTCCGCATCCTTTTTTCTGGGATTGTGGTTTCGGTATGATTTTGCTTTCCAGGAGATGCGTATGGCGCATATCGAGGGCTATATCTCTGCAATTGGCCCCTGGTGCCTGATCACCCTTGTGGTGTTTGCGCTGTTCCGGCTGTACAGCTGCATCTGGGCCTTTGTCAGTACCCCGGAGGTCTTCCGGATCATTGGTGCGTATGCGGTGCTAGCAGTTGTGGGCGTGGGCATGTTCCATTTTGACGGAATCATTATGCCCCGCTCCAGTATGGTCATGGGTTATCTGATCAGCTTCGTCTGCACGGTCGCCATCCGTTTTTCCTATCGCCTGTGGCGTACGGCGCAGCGGAATTTCAGCCATATGACCCATGCATCGGGACTGAAAAATGTGATGCTCATTGGTGCCGGCGATGCGGGCAGAGCACTGGCTATGGAATTTACCAACAGTGATTTTGTGAAGGATCATCTGACCTGCGTCATCGATGATAATCCCGTCAAACTGAACAAGCGTCTGTGCGGTGCTCCCATTGTGGGTAACCGCTACGACATTCCCAATGCGGTGAAGCAGTATAAGATCAGCAAGATCATTTTTGCCATCCCCAGCTGCAGCGCCAAGGCCCGGAAGGAGATCCTGGATATCTGCACCACCACCGGCTGCGAGGTGCAGATGCTTCCCGGCATTTTCCAGATGGTCAACGGCGATGTCAGCGTCAGCAAGCTGCGCAAGGTCGATCCCCAGGATCTTCTTGGCCGTGATCCCATCCGGGTCAACCTGGAGGAGATTTTCGACTATATCCATGGAAAGACCGTCATGGTCACCGGCGGCGGCGGAAGCATCGGCAGCGAGCTGTGCCGTCAGATTGCCAGCGCCAAGCCGGAGCAGCTGATCATCTTTGAGATTTACGAAAACAGTGCCTATGATATCCAGATGGAGCTGAGAAGAACCTATCCCGAGCTGAATCTTCAGGTACTCATCGGCTCTGTGCGCAATACCAACCGGGTGGACTATGTGATCGGCAAGTACAAGCCTGATCTGATCTTCCACGCGGCAGCCCATAAGCATGTTCCCCTGATGGAGGACAGCCCCAACGAGGCCATCAAAAACAACGTCTTCGGAACCTACAAAATGGCGAAGGCTGCCGCAAAATACGGTGTCCGCCGGTTTGTGCTGATTTCCACCGATAAGGCCGTCAATCCCACCAATATCATGGGCGCAAGTAAGCGGCTGTGCGAGATGGTGGTGCAGATGATGAACCGGGAGAGCAAGACAGAGTTTGTCGCGGTGCGCTTCGGCAATGTGCTCGGCTCCAACGGCAGTGTGATCCCCCTGTTTAAGAAGCAGATCGAAGCCGGCGGCCCGGTTACCGTTACCCATCCGGACATTATCCGCTATTTCATGACCATTCCCGAGGCGGTCAGCCTGGTGCTGCAGGCGGGCTACTATGCCCGGGGCGGCGAGATTTTTATTCTGGACATGGGTGAGCCCGTCAAGATCGACACCATGGCCAGGAATATGATCCGCCTCAGCGGCTATGAGCCGGATGTGGATATCAAGGTGGTCTATACCGGTCTGCGTCCCGGTGAGAAGCTCTACGAGGAGCTGCTTATGAAGGAAGAGGGCCTGCAGGAGACTGCCAACAAGCTGATCCATATCGGAAAGCCCATCGTCATGGATGACGAGAAGTTCAAGGAGCAGTTGACCCGCCTGGAAAAAGCCTGCAAGGCAGAAGTGACCAATATGAAGGACATCGTCGCGGAGATGGTGCCCACATATAAGCGTAAAGTTGAAGTTTGATTGGAAAAGAGGGAATTTCATGTATCAGAAATTCGGAAAACGGTTCCTGGATATCCTGCTGTCCGGTCTGGGCATTGTGGTGCTGGCACCGGTGTATCTGCTGCTGGCCGCTGCCATCAAGATCGATGATCCGGGCCCGGTGTTTTTCCGGCAGAAGCGGGTGGGTATTCACAAGACACATTTCCAGATCCTGAAATTCCGCACCATGAAAATGGATACACCCAAGGATACGCCCACCCATCTGCTGCAGAATCCGGAGCAGTATATTACCCGGGTCGGCAGAATTCTGAGAAAACTGTCTCTGGATGAGTTGCCTCAGATTTTCCAGATCTTTACGGGCGAAATGTCCATTATCGGCCCCCGGCCCGCCCTGTGGAATCAGTTTGATCTGATTGCGGAGCGGGACAAGTATGGTGCCAATGATGTTCGCCCCGGCCTGACGGGCTGGGCCCAGATCAACGGCCGTGATGAGCTGCCCATTGATGTGAAGGCCCGCTTTGACGGGGAATACGTGAAGAATCTGAGCTTCCTGTTTGACTGCAAGTGTTTCTTTGGCACCATCACATCGGTTCTGAAATCCGATGGCGTGGTGGAAGGCGGCACCGGCCGGCTGGAAAAGGAGAAGAAGGAAAAATGAAAAAGATCCTGATCACCGGTGCCAACAGCTATGTGGGACAGTCCGTTGAGAATTATCTGAAACAGTGGCCGGAAGCATACCGGGTGGACACGGTGGATATGATCGGGGAAGGCTGGAAGGAAACCTCTTTCCGGGGCTATGACGCGGTATTCCATGTGGCGGGCATCGTCCACCTGGAGCAGGCGAAGAACGACCCTGCCCAGGCAGCGCTTTATGACCGGGTCAATGTGCACCTTGCCGTGGAGACTGCCCGGAAAGCGAAGGATGAAGGCGTGAAGCAGTTTGTTTTTATGAGCTCTGCCAGTGTCTACGGTCTCAGTGCCCCCATCGGCAGGGTAGTCATGATCACGAAAGATACGCCGCTGCAGCCTGCGGACAACTACGGCATCAGCAAGGCGAAGGCGGAACAGGCGTTGGCGGAGCTGAAAAGCGATGCCTTCAAACAGGTCATCCTGCGTCCGCCTATGATCTATGGCAAGGGCTGCAGGGGAAACTACCAGACCATGGCAAAGCTGGCAAGAAAGCTGCCTGTGTTCCCCTATGTGAACAATCAGCGTTCCATGCTGTATATGGAAAATCTGGCGGAATTCGTCCGTCAGGTGATCGATGATGAGGCGGAAGGTATTTTCTGCCCCCAGAACAATGAATATACCAACACCAGTGACATGGTGAATCTGATCGCCCGTGCCAACGGCAGGGGAATCCTGATGGTCAGAGGCTTTGGCTGGGCACTGAAGATTTTGCGCCATGCGACCGCGATTGTGGACAAGGCCTTCGGCAGCCTGTGCTATGATTTTGAATTGAGCCGGTATTCCAGAGACTACTGCGTGAAAAGCCTGGAAGAATCCATTCTGGAAACAGAATCCAAATAACGATACAGAAACGATGACAGAGGAGGGATTGCGTGAAAAAGAAACGGGATATCTTATTTTTATGCCAGTTTTTTTACCCCGAATACATTTCCTCCGCGCAGCTTCCCTTTGACACAGTGCTTGCCCTGAAGGCAGCCGGATTTACCGTGGATGCGCTCTGCGGCTATCCCAAGGAATATTCTGATGGCGGTGACATCCCAGTCAGAGAGGATATCGACGGCATTCACATTCACCGGCTGAAATATATTCAGACCGGGCGGGCAGGCTTTTTGGGCCGCATCGTCAATTATTTTTCCTTTACGCTGATGGTGCTGCTGCACATCTTTGAAATTGCCAGATACAAGGCTGTGGTTGTTTATTCCAACCCGCCGATTTTGCCCTGGATCGCATCCTGGGCAAAGGTTCTGTTCGGAACAAAGCTGGTTTTTGTTTCCTACGACCTGTATCCGGAGGTGGCAACGGTTACTAACACTCTGCGTGACGGCAATGTGATCTGCCGGCTGATGAACCATATCAACAGGCGCGTGTACCGCCGTGCGGACAAAATCGTGGCCCTTTCCGCAGAGATGAAGGAATATATCCTGGCCCATCGTCCGATTGCGGAAGACAAGGTTGCTGTGATTCCCAACTGGTTTGCAGATCAGGGGGAACAGTCCCGAAACCGGGAGGAAAACAGCTTCCGCGAAACCGTAGGCCAGCGGTTTGTGGTCTCCTATTTCGGCAATATGGGAACCATGCAGGATATGGATACCATCCTGGGTGCCATCCGGGCACTGAAGGATGATGAAACGGTGTTTTTCCTCTTTGCAGGCCACGGCAACAAGATGGAGAAACTGAAGAAAATCGTCTCCGGGGAACAGATTCCCAATATTGCCATCCATCATTTCCTGCACGGACAGGCCTTCCGGGATGCGCTGGCTGCCAGTGACTGCGCCTTTGTAACGCTGGAAAAGGGCGCCACCGGTCTGTGCGTGCCCAGCAAGACTTACAGCTATATGATGCAGGGCATCCCGCTTCTGGCGGTTATGGATGAATGCGACATCGTCCGGGATATCGAAAAAGGCGCGGGCTGCTGGGTCAGAAACGGCGACAGCGCCGGGCTGGTACGCTGCATCAAAGCCATGCAGCAGAACCCTGCACGGCATGAGCAGATGCGCAGAACCTGCCGCAGTCTTTATCTTGAAAATTACACCACAGAAATCTGTACGAAAAAATATGTGACCCTGTTCCGCTCGCTTCTGTGACCGGGGAGGGAAGGAGAGTAATCATGAGTATTTTTGAAAACAAGACCCTGATGATCACCGGCGGTACCGGTTCCTTCGGCAACGCTGTGCTGAACCGCTTCCTGGATACGGATATCAAGGAGATCCGTGTCTTCTCCCGGGATGAAAAGAAGCAGGACGATATGCGCCACGAATTCCAGGCCCGTCTGCCGGAGGCTGCCAACAAGATCAAGTTCTTCATCGGCGATGTCCGGGATCTGTCCTCCGTCCGCAATGCCATGCACGGCGTTGACTACATTTTCCATGCCGCTGCCCTGAAGCAGGTGCCCTCCTGCGAGTTCTTCCCCATGGAGGCGGTAAAGACCAATGTCATCGGCACTGACAATGTGCTGACCGCCGCTATCGATGCCGGGGTGAAGACCGTTATCTGCCTGTCCACCGATAAGGCTGCCTATCCCGTTAATGCCATGGGTACCTCCAAGGCCATGATGGAGAAGGTCATCGTTGCCAAGTCCCGCACGGTTGACCCGGAGGATACCAAGATCTGCTGCACCCGCTATGGCAACGTTATGTGCTCCCGGGGCTCCGTTATCCCCCTGTGGATCGAGCAGATCAAGGCTGGCAATCCCATCACCATCACCGAGCCCTCCATGACCCGGTTTATCATGAGCCTGGAGGAGGCGGTGGATCTGGTGCTGTTCGCCTTTGAACATGGCGTCAGCGGTGATATTCTGGTTCAAAAGGCTCCTGCCTGCACCATTGAGACGCTGGCAAAGGCCGTCACCGGTCTGTTTGCGCCCGGTCATGAGATCAAGGTCATCGGTATCCGCCATGGCGAGAAGATGTACGAAACGCTGCTGACCAACGAGGAGTGCGCCAATGCCATCGACCTGGGCAATTTCTACCGGGTTCCCTCCGACAAGCGCGACCTGAACTACGACAAGTATTTCAAGGAAGGCGACAAGGAGCGCAATGTGCTGACCGAGTTCAATTCCAGCAACACCGACCTGCTGAATGTGGCCCAGGTTCAGGAAAAACTGCTGAGCCTGTCCTACATCCGGGAAGAACTGGCAGCCTGGAAGAAAGACTGATTCAAATAACAGGAGGAATCGAGGATGAACATTCTCATCACCGGCGCAGCCGGCTTTGTAGGCAAAAACCTGACTGCTGCCCTGCAGTGCATCCGGGACGGCAAGGACCGTACCCATCCGGGTCTTTCCATCGGGGAGCTGTACCTGTATGATATCGATTCCCCCGCATCCTTACTGGAGGAGGCCTGCCAAAAGGCGGACTTTGTCTTCAATCTGGCAGGTGTGAACCGTCCGAAAAATCAGGAGGAGTTCATGCAGGGCAACTTCGGCTTTGCCTCCACACTGCTGGATACCCTGAAAAAACATCACAATACCTGCCCTGTTATGCTGTCCTCTTCCATTCAGGCTACCCTGGTGGGCCGCTATGCAGGCGGCGAATACGGCAAGAGCAAGAAAGCGGGCGAGGAACTGTTCTTTGCCTATGCGGAAGAAACCGGGGCCAAGGTGCTGGTGTACCGCTTCCCCAATCTCTTCGGCAAATGGTGCCGTCCCAACTATAACAGTGCAGTGGCAACCTTCTGCCATAACTATGCCCATGACCTGCCCATCACTGTCAACGATCCTTCCGTGGAGCTGGAACTTCTGTACATTGATGATCTGGTGGACGAGATGATCGCGGCCCTGGAGGGCAGAGAACACCGCTGCGAATTTGATGGGGTAGATACGGTCCTGACAGATACCGGCCGCTACTGCGCCGCACCGGTTTCCCATAAGGCAACTCTGGGAGAGATCGTCTCCCTGCTGGATGCCTTTAAGTCCCAGCCGGAAAGCCTGACGATGCCGGAGATCCCCAAGGGCTCCTTTGCCAAGAAGCTGTATTCCACCTATCTTTCCTACCTGCCCAAAGAAAAGGCAGCGTTCCCCTTAAAAATGAATGTGGACGCCCGGGGAAGCTTTACAGAGCTGCTGCGTACGGAAAAGTGCGGCCAGTTCAGCGTGAATATTTCCAAGCCCGGCATCACCAAGGGTCAGCACTGGCACCACACCAAGTGGGAATTCTTCATTGTTGTGGCAGGCCGGGGCCTGATCCAGCAGCGGAAAGTGGGCTCCGATGAGGTGCTGAACTTTGAAGTCAGCGGAGAAAAAATCGAAGCGGTGCATATGCTGCCCGGATATACCCATAATATCATTAACCTTTCCGAAACGGAAAATCTGGTGACGGTGATGTGGGCCAATGAATGCTTTGATCCCAGTAAGCCGGACACCTTCTTTGAGGTGGTGTAAGCGTGAAAAAACTGCTGATTTTGGGGGCGGGCGGCTACGGAAAGACCATTGCGGATGTTGCCCGGCAGATGGACTGCTATGATAAGATCGCTTTCCTGGATGATGGGAAGCAGGGGCCCGATATTCTGGGCCGGTGCGAAGAATATACCATGTTCTGCGATGACCGGACGGAAGTTTATCCTGCCTTCGGCAATAATGAAGCGCGGATGAACTGGCTGAACCGGCTGCTGGAAGAGGAGATTCCGGTGCCCACACTGGTGCATCCCAGCGCCTATGTCAGTCCCTGTGCGGTTTTGGGAGAAGGCACTGTGGTGCTTCCCATGGCGGTGGTCAATACCGGCGTTACTGTTGAGGCGGGCTGTATCATCAATATCGGTGCCCTGATCGACCATGACTGTGTGATCGAAGCCGGTGTCCACCTGTGTCCCGGTGTTATTGTAAAGGCAGAGAACCGGATCGCTTCCGGTGAAAAAATAGAATCCGGCGAAGTGATCCTCGCCAGAATCTATCCTGTATAAAAAGGAGTGTTTCCTATGGAAATGAAGCTGGATTATTCGGATATTTCCTTCAAAAACAACGGCAAGCTGAAGCTGCTGATCATCGTGGGCACCCGTCCCGAGATCATCCGGCTGGCTGCCGTCATCAATAAGTGCCGCAAGTATTTTGACTGTATTCTGGCCCACACCGGCCAGAACTACGATTATAATCTGAACGGCATCTTTTTCCGGGATCTGGGTCTTGCGGACCCGGATGTGTACATGAACGCGGTTGGCGACGACCTGGGCGCTACCGTTGGCAACATTATCAACTGCTCTTACAAGCTGATGGCTGCCATCAAGCCCGATGCCATGCTGATCCTGGGTGACACCAACTCCTGCCTGTCCGCCATCCCGGCAAAGCGGCTGCATATCCCCATCTTCCATATGGAAGCCGGCAACCGCTGCAAGGATGAGTGCCTGCCCGAGGAAACCAACCGCCGGATCGTGGACATTATCTCGGACGTGAATCTTGCCTACTCCGAGCATGCCCGGAAGTATCTGCACGACTGCGGCCTGCCCAAGGAGCGTACTTATGTGACCGGTTCTCCCATGGCGGAAGTTCTGCATGAGAATCTGGATGCCATCATGGCCTCTGATGTCCATGCCCGTCTGGGTCTGGAAAAAGGCAGGTATATCCTGCTGTCTGCCCACCGGGAGGAGAACATCGACACGGAGAAGAATTTCCTGTCCCTGTTCACGGCCATCAACGCCATGGCGGAAAAGTATGATATGCCCATTCTCTACTCCTGCCATCCCCGCTCCAAGAAGCGTCTGGAAGCCAGCGGCTTCCAGCTTGACAAGCGTGTCATCAAAAATGAGCCTCTGGGCTTCCATGACTATAACTGCCTGCAGATGAACGCATTTGCCGTGGTGTCCGATTCCGGTACGTTGCCGGAAGAATCCAGCTTCTTTACCTCTGTGGGCCATCCCTTCTCGGCAGTGTGCATCCGCACCTCCACCGAGCGTCCGGAAGCTCTGGACAAGGCCTGCTTCATTCTGGCGGGCATTGACGAAGGTCACCTGCTGCAGGCGGTGGATACCGCTGTGCAGATGAATCTGGAGGGTGACCATGGCATTCCCGTTCCGGATTATGTGGAAGAAAATGTGTCCACAAAGGTGGTCAAGATCATCCAGTCCTACACCGGCGTGGTAGACAAGATGGTCTGGCGCAAGTATTAACATAGCTGGGCAGGGGCTTGCCCCCGCCGCAGACTGTAGAAAGCGCTTCGCAGAATTTGCCGCGGAAGCGGCAAATCAATTCTAATCATTTTTGGCCGCGGCATGTACGTGGACAAAAATACTTCTCAGGCTGCAAGTGTGGAATTGATTCGCCATGGGCGAATCAATTATGCGCGCAGCAGACTGCAAGAATTTGGCGGAAAGCCCTGAAGGGGATTTTCGGCATGTTAGGGCAGGGGCTTGCCCCCGCCGTATTCCAATATTCAAAAAATAAGGAGGCGAGTGCATGAAGTACCTGTTCATCAACTCCGTTGCGGGCTTTGGCAGCACCGGACGGATCGCGGCTGAAAAATGCCGGGAGCTGATGAAGGAGGGCCACGAATGTGTGCTCGCCTTTGGTCGTGACAGGGCAAACTGCGATGATATTCCCACGGTACAGATCGGTACATCCCTGGATTTTAAACTGCACGGAATCAGAAACCGGCTCCTGGATGACCATGGATTTGGCTCCAAATCAGCTACCCGGAAGTTTTTAAACTGGGTCAGAAAATACGATCCGGATGTGATCTGGCTGCACAACATTCACGGCTATTACATCCACATTGGGCTGTTGTTCGGGTATCTTCGCACCTGCGGAAAGAAAATTATCTGGACGCTCCATGACTGCTGGGCATTTACCGGCCACTGCGCCTATTTTGATTATGCCGGCTGCGGCAAATGGAAGTCCGGCTGCTGCGACTGTCCCCAGAAAGGAAGCTATCCGGCAAGCCTTTTCCGGGACAACAGCCGCAGTAATTATGAAAAGAAGAAGCAGCTGTTTACCGGAATTCCGAATGTGACCCTGATTGTACCCTCTCACTGGCTGGAAAGCCGGGTGAAGCAGAGCTTTCTGAAGGACTATCCCGTGGAGGTGGTATATAACACCATCAACCGGGAGATTTTCAGGCCAACCTCCGGCGGTTTCCGGGAAAAATATGGTCTGGAAGGAAAGAAAGTGCTGCTTGGCGTTGCCAGCGTCTGGGATGAGCGGAAGGGGTTAAAGGACTTTCTGGCCCTGTCCGAACTGCTGGATGAAACCTACAAAATTGTACTGATCGGATTGGCGCCGGAGCAGATCGCTGCGCTGCCCCCCAATATTCTGGGTCTTCCCAGAACCAACAGCATGGAGGAACTGGCCCGGGCCTATACGGCGGCGGATATTTTCCTGAATCCCAGTACTGAGGAGACGTTCGGCATGACTGCCATGGAGGCCCGCAGCTGCGGCACCGAGGCAATTGTCTATCAGGACACAGCCTGCGAGGAAATCGTCAATCAGTTTGGCGGCATTGCCGTACCCAGAGGTGCGGAGCATCTGTATGCCGCTGTGTTAAAACTGACCAAGGAGGAGAAAAAATGAAGCAATACTCCCTGCTGGAGACCAAAGCCGGAAAACTTACCTTTGGAATCTTTCTGTTTGCCATGCTGCTGCTGGCACGGGATACGCTGATTACCTCCTGCGTGCTGGGATTTACCAAGTCCCAGTTTCTGATGCTGGGACTGATCGCGCTGTTCGGTCTTGGGTTCCTGATCCGAAACCGGGCGGAGATCCTGAACATTCTGAAAGACAGGCGCATGCTCCTGGTCGCTGCCTCAGCGGTGATCCTGCTTGTGCCCATGGTTTTGAAACGGGACTGGCAGATGATGTATTTCAGTGTCCTGATCTGCCTGTTCTTTGCGGTTTTTCTGTCTTATTTTACCAATTGCAGAGAAACAGCGGTCTGGTA
The DNA here is from genome assembly GCA_017398105.1 of Oscillospiraceae bacterium. The sequence goes on from JAFQHF010000176.1 coordinate 32,428, forward strand.
TCTGATTTCCCTGACGGTGCTGTGCCTCCATTCGCTGATTACCATGTACCTGCTGAAGCCAATGGCTGTGGCGGGGAGCATCCATGTTCCTGTTTTCCAGAATTCTGCCGGAGCGGAATTTTTTGATTTTGGTCTGTCCTTTGTGGTTACAGATCCCTTCTGGCGCAGAAACTTTGGCGTCTTCCGGGAGCCGGGTGTTTACCAGTTTTTCATTCTGCTGGGGTTGTATCTGAACAATTACGAAGCGGACTGGAAACATGCCTGGATCTTGTGGACGGTAAACATCATCCTGGCTGTTACGATGCTATCCACCTTTGCGGTGGGCGGCTTCATTGAAATGGGGCTGCTGGCAGTATTTGTGTATTTTGACAAGAAATGGTATCGGACCAGGAGCGGAAAATGGCTGGGCCTTGGTGCGGTGGCTGCGGCAGCGGCGGCGATTGCCGGTTTGGTCTGGATTTTCCGCGGACAATCCTTTGGCGATACTATTTTCTATGAGATTTATGACATGCTCCTGCGGCTGACCACAAAGTCCAATTCTCTTGTGGATCGTCTGAGCGCGATTTTTGACAATCTGGCATTGTTTCTGCGCAGTCCTCTGGTGGGAGATTCGGTTGCCAATGTGCTCCATGGCACTGCCCACAATACCAGCTCCACGCTGATCCTGTTTGCCATGTTCGGTGTGGCAGGGGGCTTGCTGAATGTAGCTGCCTGGATCGCACTGGCCTGGAAGCGGGAGCGGTGTCTGCTGGGCAACCTGGTTCTGCTGCTGATTTTGTTCATGTCCTTCAACACCCAGAATCTGGTGGCGGATATATTTTTCTGGCTGTTCCCCTATATGGCTCTGACGGAGCGGGGACTGCCGCTGCTGAAAAAGAAAAAGTAAGGAAGTGATTTTTCCTATGAAGCGGGTGCTGTTTCTGACCAATTTTGCATCTCCTTACCGGGTTCGGTTTTTTGACGAGCTGGGAAAATATATGGATGTGACGGTGCTGTATTCTGAGAAAATTGAAGAAATCAAGCATCGAAACACTGCCTGGTTTGAAGACGGTACAGGCGGTTTTCATCCGGTTCAGCTGGAAAAGGCAGTTTCCGTAAAAGGAAAAAAGGTCTGTATGGATGTGGTATCCTGGCTTAAGAAGGGGTACGATCATATCATCATCGGAGGCTATTCCTCTCCTACAGCCATTTATGCCATGGCCTGGCTGCGGCTGCATAAGATCCCCTTCTGGATGGAGGTGGACGGCGGACTGATCCGGCAGGATTCCAAAATCAAATTTGCGGTGAAGAAATCCCTGGTGACCATGGCAAACCGCTGGCTCAGTACCGGTCGCTTTACAACGGAGTATCTGGTGCACTATGGCGCAGACCGGAAGCATGTATACGAATATCCCTTCACCTCCTTCTATGAGGCGGACATTCAGCCGGAAATCGTATCTGCGGAAGAAAAGAAGCGGCTGCGCGGTGAGCTGGGAATTCCGGAAGAGAATATGGTGCTGGCAATTGGGCAGTTTATCCACCGCAAGGGCTTTGATGTGCTGCTGAAAGCCGCCAAAGAGCTGCCCCGGAATACAGGCATTTATATTGTGGGCGGTGAAGCAACGGAGGAATACCAGAACCTCCGGGAACGTCTGGATGTGCCCCATGTGCATTTTCTGGGATTCCAGAAAAAGGAACGACTGGCGGAATTTTACAAGGCCGCTGACCTGTTCGTACTGCCCACCCGGGAGGACATCTGGGGCCTGGTCATCAATGAAGCTATGGCCTATGGTCTGCCGGTGGTCACAACAGACCGCTGCGTGGCCGGCCTGGAGCTGATAGAAGACGGCGTTACCGGCTATATCGTTCCTGTGGAGGATGCCGGCGCGCTGGCAGAGAAAATGACCGCTGTCCTGTCTGCGGATCTGGAACGCATGGGCCGGGCAGCGCTGGAAAAGATCCGCCCGTTTACTCTGGAAAACATGGCGAAAACCCATGTACAGATTCTGGAAGGCAGGTGATGGCAGATGCATATTCTTTACGCTGTGACCACCTGCTCCGATAAGGTTTACCGGCAGCTGTTTTCCCAGGTGAAGGTGAAGCCGGCCTTCCAGTCCCAGAAATATCACCGTCTTCTCATTGAAGGTCTGGCGGCAGGGGCGAAGGTGGATGTGATCGCAAATCCGCCGGTGAACCGCAGTGTGCTGGACAGAGAATTTGTGAGACTGCCCCGGGAAACCGAGGGCGGTGCCTGTTACCGATACATTCCGGCAATTCGCAATCCGATCCTGAAAGCGGCTGCGGTAGGACTGGGAACCTTTTTTCAGACCCTGTTTCTGATCCGGAAGGATTCTGCGGTAGTGGTGGATGTGCTGAACCGCACCACGGCGCTGTTTGCCCTGCTGGCAGCCCGGCTGCGGAGGGCACGGTGCGTCGGCATTGTGACGGACCTGCCGGATCTGCTGGGGGGAAGCCGCCTCTCCAAGAAAATTGCCAATTTTGTGACGGCCCACTGCACGGATTATATTCTGCTGACAGAGGCCATGAATGATTATCTGAATCAAAAGGGGAAACCCTATGTGATCCTGGAGGGACATGCGGATATTACCATGGCGGAAAAAACGCCCGGCCTGGACAGAAAGACCAAGCCCCGCATCTGCTTCTATGCCGGCGGCGTCAGCAGGCAGTACGGCCTTGCCAATCTGGTGGAGGGCTTCCGGATGGCAAATCTTCCCGATGCCCAGCTCCATATTTACGGCCCCGGCGATTATGTGGAGGAACTGAAGACCATCGCTCAGACCGATGACCGGATCTTCTATGGTGGGATGCTGCTGAATACCCAGATCGTGGAGAAGGAAATGGAAGCAACGCTGCTGGTCAATCCAAGACCCACGGGTGAGGAATATGTGAAATACTCCTTCCCCTCCAAGACCATGGAATATATGTCCACCGGCACTCCGGTGCTGACTACGGTGCTGCCCGGTATGCCGAAGGAATACCATCCTTATGTGTATCTTCTGGAGGATGAGTCTGCCTGCGGTATTTGTGAAGCCCTGAAAACTGTACTGGCGCAGTCGGAGGAAAGCCTGTTCCAAAAGGGTATCCGGGCCAGAAACTTTGTTTTACATGAGAAAAATAATGTGATCCAGGCAGAAAAAATCCTGGAAATGCTGAAAAACTAAGGAAGTGAAACCATGAAGCTGCTGTGGCTGTGCAATTCCGCGCCCGGTGTGGTGCGATCCCATATTGCAGGGAAACCTGTCAGCGCCGTGAATTGGGTGGATCATGTGCTGTCCGGAGTCCGGAAGCAGGGCATGACGGTGCGGGTCTTGTTCCGGGGCAGCGGCGGTGAAGGTGTGATGGAGGATGGCTGCAGCTATGCATCCTTCCCGGCGGAAATTCCGTATGTGTACCGCAATGAGCTGGAGGAGCGCTTCCGGCAGGAGCTGCGCTCCTTTCAGCCGGATGTGATCCACAGCTGGGGCGTTGAGTATGATCATGCGCTGGCAATGGTGAATGCGGCGGAAAAGGAAGGGTATCTATCCAAAATGGTCGCCAGCATTCAGGGTCTCTGCGGCTTTCTTGCAGAGCATTATACGGACGGTCTGCCGCAGACTGTGGTAAGCAGCAACACCTTCCGGGATTTTGTACGGAAGGATAACATTGCAGCCCAGCAGGAAAAGTTTGTCCTGCGGGGCAGGATGGAAGCGGAAGCTGTGAGAAAGCTGCATCATGTGATCGGCCGTACCGACTGGGATCGGGAGAAAGCAGTTTTGCTGAATCCCAATGTGACCTATCATTTCTGCAACGAGACCCTTCGGGAAGCGTTTTATGACGGTGCCTGGCAGTACGGTCAGTGCCGGAAGCACCGGGTTTTTGCATCCAGCTGCTCCTATCCCATCAAGGGCTTTCATTATCTGCTGGAAGCCTTCGCAAGGGTGCGCAGGATATATCCCGATGCTACGCTGAGCGTAACGGGCAGAACCTACCTGCCCAAAGATCTCAAAAGCAAGCTGCGTATGGGAAGCTACGAAGCCTACCTGGCCGGACTCACCCGGAAATATCATCTGGAGGACTGTGTTACCTTCCTGGGTGACCTCAGCGCGGAGGATATGAAAAGGGCCTATCTGGATGCCAATGTGTTCTGCCTGCCTTCCACAATGGAAAATTCCCCCAATTCCCTGGGAGAGGCCATGCTGCTGGGGGTTCCCTGTGCCGCGCATGATGTAGGCGGTGTCCGAAACCTGATGGAAGACCGGACGGAGGGCCTGATCTGCGCACCGGGAGATGTGAACATGCTGGCAGAAACGATTATGAAGCTGTTTGCAATGGGCGAAAATGCCGGCAGCCTGGGAAAAAATGCAAGAATTCATGCCGAAATGACCCATGACCCGGAAAAAAATCTCCGGGATCTGATGAAAATATATCAAACAATCATGTGAAGGAGGAATTGCCGTGAGCCGGGAAACGCTGATCAGTGTAATCGTGCCGGTATACAATGTGGAACGTTATCTTGCCCGGTGCGTGGATTCCATTCTGGCGCAGACCTATGAAAATCTGCAGATCATTCTGGTGGATGACGGTGCAACGGATGCATCCGGAAACATTTGTGACGAATATGCGGCAAAGGATTCCCGGATCACAGTCATTCACAAGAAAAACGGCGGTTTGAGCAGTGCCCGGAATGCCGGCATTGAGGCGGCGCGGGGGGAATATCTGGCCTTTGTTGACAGCGATGACTGGATCGAACCGGAAATGTACGCATGTCTTCTGGCTTTGCTGAAGAAGTATGATGCAGAACTGGTTTGTGCCGGACGGTATGATGTCAACGGCACCACCGGAGAAAAGAAAAACGGCCTTTGTCCCAGGGAGGAAGCCTGCATTTCCGGGGAGGAAATGGTGGGAAAGATCTTCCTGTGGGACGGCTGCGATTCCAGCGCCTGCGACAAGCTGTACCATCGGTCTTTGTTTGAAACCTTCCGCTATCCGGAAGGAAAGGTCTGCGAGGATGTGCCCACTACCTACAGGATCGTTCTGCAGGCAGCGCGGGCAGTGCTCTGTAAAAGACGCTTTTACAACTATTACCACCGTGTCGGAAGCATCAGCATGGCGGCAGCGATTACGGAAAAGACCTTCCACTTTTCTGAGCATACCGCTTCGATCTATCCTTACATCCGGGAGAATTATCCCAACATCGAACCTCAGGCGAGATATTTGCGGGTGCGGTCGCTATCGCATATTCTGCTGCTGCTGGAACAGGCGGACAGTGCTGTCCGTGAAAGGTTCTGTCTGCAGTACCGCCGGGCCCGGCAGGATCTGAGAAAGCATACGGGATTTATCCTGAAAAGTCCGTATTTTGGAAGCAAAGAGAAGATCACGAATCTTTTGCTGGTGCTTGGGCTTTACCGCCTGCTCAGACCCATTTTCCACAGAGCATAGGAGCTGTCCATGAAACGTAGAAACCGCGTTGCCATGTTTAACATTCTCAGTACGGTTTTGTTAAACGGTATTTCCATAATAACCGGCCCTCTGTTTTCCAGTATGCTGGGTGACAGCGGCTTTGGTGTGCTGAAAATTTACAATATCTGGGCCAGTGTGGCGGCGATCCTGCTGACACTGCAGACCCAGGGCACCCTGGTAAATGCGAGGGTGGAGTATTCTGAGGAGGAACAGAAACGGTATCAGTCCTCGGTCATGAGCATGTCCGTGCTGATGTTCCTGGGGTGCAGCGCTGTGATTGCGGTATTCCTGAAGCCCATTTCCCGGCTGCTGAAGCTGGAACCGCTGCTGATCGGGCTGATGCTGGTGCAGGCCTTCGGCACCTTCTGTATCAACTTCCTGAATACCAAGAACACCTATGAATTCAAAGCCGGGCGAAACATGGTGCTGTCGCTGTCTGTAACGCTGACCACGCTGGTGCTGTCGGTGGTTCTGATTCTGCAGCTTCCCCAGGAAATCAAGTATTACGGCCGCGTCACTGCCATTGCGCTGACTTATGCTCTGGTCGGTATCCCGGCCTGCCTGCTGATCCTGCTGCGGGGAAAAACCTTTTACCACCGGGAATACTGGAAATTCTGCTTTGTGCTGGCAATCCCGGCGGTGTTTCATAATCTTTCCGATCTGGTTCTGGGCCAGATCGATCAGGTCATGCTGCAGCATATGGTCGGTATGGCAACGGTTGGTCACTACGGGTATGCCTGGCAGTTTGCCAATATCCTGTTCATCCTCTTTGGCGCGCTGAACAAAACCTGGTGCCCCTTCTTCTTCGAGGAAATGAAGCAGGGAAAGCGGGATGCCATGATGAACAAAACCCGGAATTTCCTGGAGCTGTTCACCATCCTGGCCTGCGGCTTTATCCTGCTGGCACCGGAGGTGTACCATGTATATGCACAGGACAGGGATTTCTGGGTCAGCACGGGAATCATCCCGCTGTTTGTTGCCAGCTATTACATCAATTTCCTGTGTACCTTCCCGGTGAACTTTGAATATTACCACAAGAAGACCCGGGTGGTGGCGGCGGTGACCATTGGCTCCTCTCTGGTCAATGCGGTGCTGAACTATGCTCTGATCAAAGCCGTGGGAATGTCCGGTGCGGCACTGGCCACGGTGATCTCCCATGCTCTGCAGCTGATGCTGCACTACGTCTATACCCGTTATTTCCTGGGCAGGGGAGACTATCCCTTCCCGGTGAAGCTGTGGGCAAAGTATGCGGTCGGGTTTGCCGTAATCCTGGCAGTTGTATTCCTGACGCCCGATGCCTGGCTGATCCGCTGGGGCATTGGTGCGGTGCTGGGCGTTTTTGAGCTGCTGCAGATCAGGAAGCGAAGAGTTTTGATTTGAATTTTTGGGGTCGGACAAATTGTCCGGCCCTATTTATTTTGGTTGCAATCAAATCGGAAATGGTGTATAATACCGTTGGATTTGTGTCCATTTTTATGGAAAAATTTCGGGAGGGAAGCGGATATGAAGAAGAAAAAGGTGCTGTTTGTGGCAACGGTCGTGAAGACCCACATGATGCAGTTCCATATTCCCTATCTGAAAATGTTTCAGGAAATGGGATGGGAAACGGCGGTTGCTTCGAAAAATGACTACGAAAATCCGGAAGACTGCCAAATTCCCTATTGTGATACTTACTATAACATTCCCTTTGAGCGCATGCCCTGGAAGCCGAAAAACTGGACTTCCTATAAGATGCTGAAGAAGATCATCGACGAAGGGGAATACGATATTATTCACTGTCACACACCGGTTGGCGCCATGATCGCGCGGCTGGCAGCCCTGTCTGCCCGGAAAAAGGGAACCAGAGTTATCTACACGGCCCATGGCTTCCATTTCTTCAAGGGTGCACCGCTGATCAACTGGCTGCTGTTCTATCCTGCGGAGTGGCTGCTGGCCCCTGTGACGGATGTGCTGATCACCATCAACAGGGAAGATCACGCCCGGGCTTTGAAACGGCTTCACGCTAAGCGGATCGAGTATGTTCCCGGTGTGGGCATCGATACCCATAAGTTCCGGAACCTGGTGCTGGACCGGGAAGAAAAACGGAAAACCCTTGGCTACGGGAATGATGATTTTCTAATCCTGACCGTGGCGGAAATGACCCCCAACAAGAACCATATCACTGTTCTGAAAGCCCTGGCATTGCTGAAGGATACGGAAGAATTCCGGAACATCCACTATCTGATCTGCGGCAGAGGCGAAATGTGGGCAAGCCTGGAGCAAAGCGCAAAGGAACTGGGAATTGCCGATCATGTGAATTTCCTGGGTTACCGCAGTGATGCGCCGGAGCTGTACCGCAGCTGCGACCTGTTTGCCTTCATGACCTTCCGGGAGGGACTGTCTGTTGCTCTGATGGAAGCCATGAGCAGCGCAATGCCCATTGCCTGTACAAAAATCCGGGGCAATACAGACCTGATCGAAGACGGTGTTTCCGGCGTGTTTGTGGAAAATACTCCGGAAGCCACGGCTGAGGCTTTCCTGAAGCTGTACCGGGAACCGGAGTACCGGAAAGCTCTGGGCGCTGCGGCATCGGAACGGGCGCTGCTGTTTGACAACGAAGCGGTGCACAGGCAGGTAAAAGAAATCTATCTGAGTGTTTAAGAAAAAGGAGGCGGCAGTGATGGGCGGAACCCTGATCGTATCGCTGGATTTTGAACTGTTCTGGGGCATGCTGGACTGCTGTGCTCTGGAAGACTATCAGGCCAATGTGCTCGGCGGCAGAAAGGCCATCCCGCAGCTGCTGGAGCTGTTTCAAAAATATGACATCCACGCCACCTGGGCAACGGTGGGCTTCCTGTTTGCAGAAAATTATGACGAGCTGTCCCGGTATTTCCCGGAGAAGAGGCCCGGCTATCTGGACAAGCGGCTGGATGCTTACGCGGAATTTGCCGCAATCGGCAAAAATGAGGAGGAAGCCCCCTGCTTCTACGGCCCGTCTCTGGTGCGTCTGGTGGCCCGGACACCCGGTCAGGAGATCGGCAGCCATACCTTCTGCCACTATTACTGCCGGGAGCAGGGACAGACCCCGGAGGAATTTGCTGCCGATCTGCACGCGGCGAAACGCATTGCAGCGGACAAGGGCTATGATCTGACCTCCGTGATTCTGCCCCGGAACCAGTGTGAGCCGGAATATACCGAAGTGCTCCGGCAGTGCGGCTTTACCGCCTACCGGGATGAGGAAAACGACTGGATTCATGAAAAAATCAAATTCCGCCCCCTGCTGCGTGCCCTGCGGCTGGCGGACGTGTATTTCCCCCTGACCGGTCAGGGAGGCTATACCCCCAAAAATGAAAACGGTATCTGGAATCTGGTGGGTTCCCGGATGTATAAGCCTGTTTTCAAACCCCTGAAATTCCTGGAGGGTCTGAAGCTGCGGCGAATCAAAAAACAGATGCGCCACGCGGCAAAGCATGACCTTACCTTCCATCTGTGGTGGCATCCCCATAATGTAGGCGTTATGACGGATGTGCATCTGGCGCAGCTGGAAGAAATCTTCCGGTACTATGCGCAGTTAAAAGAAAAATACGGTATGCAGAGCCTGAATATGCGCGAGGCGGCGGAACGGGAGGAAAACGCATGAAAGTGATGCATGTTCTCAATTCCAGAATCTACTCCGGCGCGGAGAAAGTGATTTGTCAGATCATCAAATCTTTCCGGGAAGACGGCGTGGAAATGGTTTATTGCAGCCCCGACAGTGAAAACGTCCGCAAGATGCTTGCTGAGCAGAATGTAACATTTCTGCCGATGCAGAGCCTGACTGTAAAAAATCTGAAGAAGATCATTGATGAACAGAAGCCGGACCTGATTCATGCCCACGATATGCGGGCCAGCTTTTTCAGTGCACTGTGCTGCGGCAGCATTCCTATGATTTCCCATATCCATAACAATGCCTATGATGCCCGGGGACTCTCTCCCAAGACCATCGCGTATCTTCTGGCCGGTTTCCGGGCCAGGCACATCCTGTGGGTATCCAACAGCTCCTATGAGGGCTATGCCTTCCATAAGCTGTTCGCGAAGAAAAGCAGCGTTCTGTACAACATCATCGATACAGAGCAGATTGCGGAAAAAAAGGCTCAGGATGTGAATACCTACGATTACGATATGATCTATGTGGGCCGCCTGACCTTCCAGAAGGACCCTCAGCGGCTGATGCGGCTGTGTGCCCGGCTGAAGGAAAGCAAGCCTGACCTGAAGGCAGCTATCGTGGGTACCGGCGAGCTGGAAGCAGAAGTGAAAGCCCTGTGCGAAGAACTGGGTATTCAGGAAAACGTCCATTTCCTGGGATTCCAGTCCAATCCCATCAAGATGGTTCACGACAGTAAGGCCATGATCCTGACCTCCCGCTGGGAAGGAACGCCCATGTGCGCCCTGGAAGCCATGGCGCTGGGGACTCCGGTGGTCAGCACGCCGTCCGACGGTATGAAGGATCTGATCGACGATGGCGTCAACGGTTATCTGACGGATGACGATGCGGTTATGGCGGAAAAATTGCTGAAGATCATGAATGATCCCGACCATCGCCGGGAACTGTCTGAAAATACGAAGAAAAAGTTTGCGCTTATCAATGATGCGCCCAAATACAAGGAGGCCATTTCCGCCTGCTACCGGATGTGAGGAAGGTCTATGAAAATTCTGCAAGTGATTCCCTATTTCTGCTTCGGCGGTGCGGAAACCATGTGCGAAAACCTGACCTATGCCCTGAAAAAAGCGGGCCATGAGGTCACAGTCGTAAGCCTCTACAACGAGCATACGCCCATCTCTGAACGGATGGAGCGATCAGGTGTGAAGATCCTGTATCTGGATAAGAAGCTGGGTCTGGATCTTTCCATGGTGCCGAAGCTCCGCAGGATCATGAAGCAGGAGAAGCCGGACGCGGTGCACACCCATCTGGATGTGATCAAATATGCGGTATTGGCTGCAAAGCTGGCCGGTGTGAAAAAATGCGTTCATACCGTTCACAATGTGGCGGACAAGGAGGCCGAAGGAAGGCTTCAGAAGATCGTTAACAAAACCTATTTCAAACTGGGCTGGTCTGTGCCTGTGGCCCTGAGCCCGCTGGTGCAGAAAACCATCCGGGATTTTTACGGAATGGTGCCGGAGAGAATCCCGGTGATCTACAACGGTGTCGACCTGTCCCGATGCATGGTAAAAGAAAGCTATGAATCCGAGACGTTGACACTGGTTCATGTGGGCCGGTTTAATGAACAGAAAAACCACAAAGGGCTGCTGGAAGCCTTTCAGAAGATCCTTGCAGTCTGCCCTGACTGCCGGCTGAATCTGCTGGGCGATGGAGAACTGCGCGAAAGCGTGGAAGCCTATGCTGATGCACTGGGCATTGCGCAGCAGGTTTCCTTCCTGGGCAGCCAGTCCAATGTGTATCCGTATCTGAACGAAGCGGATATTTTCCTGCTTCCGTCCAGCTATGAGGGAATGCCCATGACCATTATCGAAGCCATGGGTACCGGACTTCCCATTGCGGCCACTGCCGTGGGCGGTGTTCCGGATATGATCCGCAGCGAAGAAAGCGGTCTGTTAACTGCCTGTGATCCGGCAGATGTTGCAGCTGCGGTGCTGAAGCTGATCGGGGATGCTTCCCTGCGCAAACGACTGGGCGAGAATGCCGTAAAGGAAAGCCGGCGCTTCTCCGCAGAGCATATGGCGGAAGAATACGCAAAGCAGTATCAATAAAAATCCTTCGGGGGTGCATTATGCTGACAGAGAAAATCACTGTGGTGGTTCCCGCCTACAATACGGCCCCCTGGCTGGAAAGAAGTCTGGACAGCCTGATGGCCCAGACCTATGAGAATCTGGAAGTGGTGGTGGTCAATGACGGCTCCACCGATGATACTGCCGCCGTTCTGGATGCCTATGCGGCGAAGGAACCCCGGGTCAGAGCCATTCACAAGGAAAACGGCGGCGTGACCTCCGCACGGCTCCGGGGCGTGTCGGAAGCCACGGGAAGCTGGATCGGCTTTATGGACGGCGATGATGAGATTGCGCCGGATATGTATGCGCGCCTGATGCGCAATGCAAAAAGCCATGATGCAGACATTTCCCACTGCGGCTATCAGGTTCTGTTTCTGGATGGCAGGATCAACTATGTCCACAATTCCGGTCAGCTTCGTATTCAGGATCATCTGACGGGTGTCCGGGATCTGCTGGACGGCGGCATGATCGAATCCAGTCTTTGCACGAAGCTGTACCGCAGGGAGCTGTTTGATGGCTTGCAGGACTTTATTGACCCGGCTATTCGGATCAACGAAGATTACCTGATGAATTATTACCTGTTCTCCCGGTCGGAGCAGTCTGTTTTTGAGGATTTCTGCCCCTATACCTATATCCTGCGGCAGGGCTCCGCTTCCTATAAGGTTCTTCATGAGCACAGCATTTTTGATCCCATCCGGGTTCGGGAAATGATTCTGGAACACTGTGTCCCGGAACTGAAGGAAGATGCAAAAAAAGCCCAGCTGCGAAATCTGCTGTTTTCCTATGCCCAGCTGGTGATGGATATGAGTCGGAAATTCGACGGCTTCCGCAGCCGGGTCCGAAACCGGCTGAAGGAAGAAAAGGAATATTATTATCTTCTCTCCACAAGAAACAAAGTGCTGGCACATATGATCTGCCTGGCACCCTGGCTGTTCTGCGCTGCTTACCGGGCCTATGTGACCCTGATTCAGAGAGAAGAACAGCATTAAAGAGGATTGTTATATGAAAGACTACCCGCTGATCAGCGTGATCGTCCCGGTTTACAAGGTGGAAGCCTATCTTGACAAATGCATAGCCTCCATTGCGGGGCAGACCTACCGGAATCTGGAGATCATTCTGGTGGATGACGGAAGTCCTGACGGCAGCGGTGCCATCTGTGATGCCTGGGCGGAAAAGGACAGCCGCATCCGGGTGATCCATCAGAAAAATGCCGGTGCAGGCGCTGCCAGGAATACGGGTCTGGATGCGGCAACCGGTGAGATCGTCAGTATGATCGACAGTGACGATTACCTGGAAGCGCACATGTATCAGCATCTTTACAGCCTGATGGCGGAGGATGTGGACATTGCGGAATGCGCCATTACCCTGACGGAAGAAGAGGACTTGCAGATGGAGGATGGAAGCGGAGCCGAAATTCTCTACGCACCCCGGGAGGAGGCCATGTGCCTGCATATCCGGGACGAAATCTTCTGCCAGACCCCGCCCAACAAGCTTTACCGCCGCAGCGCCATTGCCGATGCCCGGTTCCCGGTGGGAAATCTCATTGATGACGAGTTCTTTACCTACAAGGTCATCGGAAATTCCCGGAGACTGGTGCATTCTTCCGCGGTGATGTATGCCTACCGCCAGCAGCCCGGCAGCGCCATGCACAAGCCTTACTCCTTAAGACGGCTTCAGGGCCTGACTGCGAAGCGGCAGCGGCTGGACTATCTGAAGGAAAAACTGCCGCAGCTGGAATATGAAGCCAGATTTGACCTGTTTTTCACCAGCCTGTACGCCATGCAGGGCTGCCTGAATTCTCTGTCCAAAGAGGATATGGCGCAAGCAAGGAAGATCATCGGGGATACGGTCGCTGCGGTTACACCGCTGGAAACCAATCCGGAGGCTTCCAAACGGAAGAATCTGCTGCTGAAGATGGCGCAGGTGAATTTTGAAGGCACCGCAAAGCTTCTGAATTTCCTGATCCGTATCCATGTGCTGACATAAGGGGTGTTCCATGGAATTTGCATATAAGATTACCGTGTTTACGCCCACCTATAACCGGGCGTATATCCTAGAAAATTTGTATCGCTCGCTGCAGCGTCAGACCTGCACGGAATTTGAGTGGCTGGTGGTGGATGACGGCTCCACCGATAAAACCGGGGAGCTGTTTGAAAAATGGATGAAAGAGGACAATCCGTTTCCGATCCGCTACCACCGTCAGGAGAACGGCGGAAAATGCAGGGCCATCAATACCGGTGCAAAGCTTGCCAGGGGACAGTGGTTCTTCAACGTAGACTCCGATGACTATCTGACGGACGATGCGGTGGAAAAGGTACAAAAATGGTCGGAAGAGCTGCCCAAGGATCAGAACTTCTGCGGCTTTGCCGGAAATCTTGGCACTGCACCGGATGTGACGCCCAATACCCTGTTTGAAGGCGGCTACTACGACGGCAATGCCTTCGACCGCTACGGTGCTGTCACCGGCGAACGGGCCCATGTGTTTTCCACGGAAATTCTGCGGCAGTATCCTTACCCGGACTGCCCCGGCGAGAAATTCATGACGGAGGCCGTCACCTGGAACCGGATGGCCCATGACGGCTACAAGCTCCGCTACTATAACGACATTATCTGGATCTACGAATACAAGGAAGACGGACTGACCAATTCCGGCTACAGCCTCTTCCTGAACAACCCCCAGGGAACCGGAATCTTCTTCCGGGAAAAAGCGAAATTCCTGCACTATTCCAGAAAAGACATTCTGGGTATGTGGTACGGCTTTACCTGTGATGCCATGGACCGCTGTACCGATGACCAGATTGCAGAGTATATTGATATGCCCCGGTGGCTGGTGAAGCCCATGAAGGCCCTTCATGCCCTGGTGCAAACCATACGAAAAAAGAGGTAACCTATGGCTGATTATCACATTCACATTTCCGCCAAGCACCGCTGGTTCGATCTGAACCTGAAGGAGGTCTGGCAGTACCGGGATCTGATCACCCTGTTCACCAAGCGGAATTTTACGGTGGCTTACAAGCAGACCATTCTGGGCCCTGCCTGGATCTTCCTGACTCCGCTGTTCAGTTCCATTGTTCAGGCCTTCGTCTTCGGCGGCATTGCGGGCATTGAAACCGACGGCGTGCCCATGCTGCTGTTCTATCTGTGCAGCAACGCCATCTGGGCCTACTTTGCCAGCTGCCTGACCAACAATGCCAGCACCTTCACGGCCAATGCCTATGTGTTCGGCAAGGTCTATTTTCCCCGTCTGACAACGCCGATCTCCAATGTGATTTCCTCTATCATCCGCTTTGGCATTCAGATGATCCTGGTTTTGCTGTTCATGGTGTATTTCCTGATCCAGGGTGCCGTACATCCCAACTGGCTTGCCTGGCTGGTGATTCCTGTGGAGCTGGTGCACCTGGGCATTCTGGGCATGGGCTTCGGCATTATCATTTCCAGTCTGACCACCAAATACCGCGATTTGATCGTGCTGGTGGACTTTGGCGTGTCTGCCTGGATGTACCTGACCCCCATTGTCTATCCGCTTTCCACGCTGGGAGAGGGCTGGGTAAAGACGCTTCTGCAGTGCAACCCTGTGACCACTTCCGTGGAGCTGATGCGCTATGCCATTCTGGGCAAGGGCACTGTGGAGTGGGTATTCTATGGCATTTCCTGGATCGTAACCCTGGCAGTGGCTGTGCTGGGCATTATGATTTTTAATAAAGTGGAACGCAACTTTATGGATACTGTGTAAGGAGGCCGGAATATGCAGAATATGGAAAACAGAGAAGTTGCCATCCGGCTTTCCGGCGTGAAAAAACGCTACAAGCTGGGTCAGATCGGCGGCGGAACCCTGACGGCCGACCTGCAGAGCTGGTGGGCACGGGTTCGGGGAAAGGAAGACCCCAATACCCTGATCGGTACTGACCAGCGACTGGTTGGCCAGACCTTCATGGCCCTCAACGGAATTGACCTGACGGTTCACAAAGGAGAAGCCCTTGGCATCATCGGCGGCAACGGCGCAGGCAAGAGCACTATGCTGAAGCTGCTGTGCCGGGTTACGGCCCCCACGGAAGGTGATATTGACCTGTACGGACGTATCGCTTCCATGCTGGAGGTGGGCACCGGCTTTAACGGCGAAATGACCGGCCGGGAAAATGTGTACATGAACGGCGCGATTTTGGGCATGACCAAGGCGGAGATCGATGCCAAGATGGAGGATATCATTGAATTTTCCGAAGTCCGGGATTTCATTGATACTCCTGTCAAGCGGTATTCCTCCGGTATGTTCGTCAAGCTTGCTTTCTCCGTGGCAGCCCATCTGGACAGCGAGATTATGATCATGGACGAAGTTCTGGCAGTTGGCGATATGGCCTTCCAGAAAAAATGTCTGAACAAGATGCGCTCCGCTGCCAAGCTGGACGGCAGAACCGTCCTGTACGTCAGCCATAACATGAACACCATCCGAACCCTGTGCGACCGGTGCATCGTGCTGGACAAGGGCAGGATCGTGTTTGACGGCGATGTGGATGAGGCTATCGAGATCTACATGAGCGCGGCTCACAATGAATGGTCCGAAGGACAGACGGAATTCAATCTGACCGAGGCTGTCAGCCGGTCTCCCTATACCGAGGGCAATGCCCGGATCAATTATCTGAAGCTGCTGGGCAAGGACCTGGTTATGTATACCTCCGGCGAGAAGATGCCCATGAAGCTGCGCATTGCTACGAAAAAGGATTATGCGGATCTGCGGCTGCGCATTGAGCTGCGCTACAGCGATGATACGCCGGTTGGCACCATGCCCAATGTATCCCTGGGTTCCTTTAAGGCCGGGGAAGAAAAGGATGTCTTTGTTGAGTTTACACCTGCGGGCCTGACCAACGGTAAGTTCCGGGTGGATATGGTGCTGTTTGAGATCGATGAATTCGGCAACAGCTACGATCAGGAACTGCTGCTGCCTGCCTTCTTCTTTGAGGTGCAGGAGCGGGAGGATATTGTGTGGAATCAGAGCAACTGGGGACATGTGCGGTTCCCGGATGCTGAGATTCGCGTGGAGAATACAAAGGAGTGATGGAGATGGAGAAAATCAAAGTCGTATTTGTGCACTATAAGCTGGTTTGCGGCGGCGCAGAGCAGGCTTTGTTTGATCTGATCCGTCTGATGGATAAGGAACGCTTTGATGTATCGGTATTCGTTCAGGAACCCGGCGGTGTCTGGGAACAAAAGTTTATCGATGGCGGCATTCCGGTTTTCTATGATTATTCCTGCCGAAAAGCGACGCTGAATCCCTTCGTCAAGGCGGGGAATGTGGTCAAAAAGCTGCGTACCGATGCGGCCTACAAGCGGGGCGGTGAGGGACTGCTGGATGTGATCCTGCCGGAAAGTCCGGATATCGTGATCTCTTATTCTGCCTGGTTCCAGGATAAAATTGCCTTTACCCAAACGGGAAAGACCGTAAAATACATCCACGGCGATCCAGGTACCAACGAGGCTTACCGGAAGGAAGCGGAGAATGAGAAGCAGCTGCTGTCCCGGTTCGACCGGATCGTCTGCGTATCGGAAGCGGCATGGAATTCTTTCCGGCAGATCAGCGGCCTGACAGAGGGTGTGGAGCTGCACTACAATCCCATCAACAGCGACCAGGTTCGGGAAAAGGCACAGGAAACCGTGGAAATGCCCGCAGACGTTCCGCTGATCTGCGCAGTGGGCCGGCTGTCGGAGGAGAAGGGCTTTGAACGGCTGGTTTACCTGCATAAGGAACTGCTGCGGGAAGGGATTTTCCACAGGCTGGTGATCGTAGGTGACGGCCCTGACCGGGAGCGGGTTGAGCGGGCTGTACAGGCCACTCAAACGCATGGCAGCGTGATCCTGGCAGGCTATCAGTCCAATCCCTACCCTTACATGAAGCAGAGCAAATTCCTGGTGAGCTCCTCCTATACGGAGGGCCTGCCGGTGATTGCCATGGAGGCCCTGTGCCTGGGGACGCCCATTGTGGCGGCGGTTCCCTCTGTGGGGGAGGTCTTCGGCGGGGAAGTCTGCGGCGTGATTACTGAAAATGATAACGACAGCCTGAAAGCAGGCATTCGGAAGATGCTGACCGAGGAAACCTTCTATGCCCGGGCAAAGGCCGGGGCAGAAAAACGCAGCGCGTTTTTCGATGGAAAGCGGATGGTCAGTGAAGTGGAGAAGATGCTGCTCGAACTGATGGAGCAGGATTCCTGAACAGAAGGAGGTTGCCGATGGCACAGATCAGTGTGATCGTACCGGTATACCGGGCAGAAAAATTTCTGAACCGGTGTGTGGACAGTATTTTGGCCCAGACCTTTGAAGATCTGGAGGTGATTCTGGTTGACGACGGAAGTCCCGACACCAGCGGACAGATCTGTGACGATTATGCGGCAAGAGACAGCCGGGTCCATGTGATTCACCAGGAAAATGCCGGTGTGTGCGTTGCACGCAATGTCAGCCTGGACTGGGTGTTTGCCAACAGCGAGAGCCAGTGGATCTTCTTTATCGATAACGACGACTGGATGCACCCGGAAACCCTGAAACGGATGCATCAGGCTGCCCTGGAGCACCGGTCGAACCTTGTAATCTGCGGTTACGGTCAGACCGGCGGGGAAGACCCGGTGATCGAAGAAGCACAGCTGAAAAGCCGGAAGTGGAAGCCTAAGGATTTTTACATGCAGCATTTTGTCAATGCCACCGTGTGCTGGGGCAAGCTCTATCACAGAAGCTGTTTTGACGGGCTGCGGTATCCGCCCGGAAAGTATATTGAAGATGAATTTTTGACCTACCGGCTACTGTTTGCCCAGGAAACGCTGACGGTGATCCCGGCACCGCTGTATGCCTATTACTACAACGAAAGCGGCATCAGCAAAATGCGCTGGACACCCAAGCGGCTGGACTCCTGGGAAGCCTATGAGCAGCAGATCGCCTGGTTTGAAAAGCTGGGGGACAGGGAACTGGTTCGCTTCCGGGTGAGAAATTATGTGGATATGCTGTTGCCCTATTTCCAGGCAGCCCGGGAAGCAGATGCGCAAAAGGAACTGGAGATTATCCGGAAAAAAGGCCGCAGCCTGCTGCGCTGGGCCTGGAAACAGGGATTCCTGGATTTTTGGTGCGATTTTGAAACCCTTAGTGCCTTTTATCCTGTCTGGACAAAAGCATATCGATTCTATATTGACAAATGCAAGAAGTAAAAGGAGTGAGAAAGAATGCCTCAGATCAGTGTGATCGTGCCGGTGTATAAAGCCGAAGCCTATTTGAAAGACTGCGTTGACAGCATTCTTTCCCAGACCTTTTCTGATTTTGAATTGATTTTGGTGAATGACGGAAGTCCTGACGGCAGCGGTGGGATCTGCGATGCCTATGCTGCCGGAGAACCCCGGGTTTCCGTGATTCACCAGACAAACCAGGGCCAGGCTGCGGCCAGAAACCATGCCCTTGTAAACGCCAGGGGACAGTGGATCTGTTTTGTGGACAGTGATGATGTGATCCACCCGCAGATGCTGGAGCTGCTGTACACAGCCGCGTCGGAAAGCGGTGCCGGAATCAGTATGTGCCGGTATGTGGAAGCGCCCAGTTGTCCGGAAACGTTTTTTCAGGCGAAGGACGGCGACTGGGATGTCCTGACCATGGAGGAAAATACCATGGTGCAGCTGTATGATGCGGATGCGTACCCTGCCTGGGTAGCCTGCGCCAAGCTGGTGCGAAAGGATTTGGTTGAAAGCTATCCTTTCCGGGAGGGCAGAGTCTTTGAGGACAATGAGGCTGTATGCCGGTGGGTATGCGCTGCAGGCAGGCTGGCCCGGATCGATCACGAACTGTACTATTACCGGACGAATCAGGGAAGTACCACGAAGAGCGTGTTCAGCCTGAAAAAGCTGGATTATCTTTGGGCACTGGACAGCATTACCCGGTTTTACGGGAAGCTTGGCTGGCATCAGATGCAGCGGCGCTTTTTTGACCGGTATGCCGATGCGGCAGTCAGCGCCTGCATGGGCCTGCGCTATGAGCTGGATCGGAAGGATCTGATCCCAGGTGTTGCAAAAGACCTGCGCGTATTGGCAAAACAGGAAAATCTGAAGCTGACGACGGAACAGAAAGAAGCCCTGCTGGAAGCGGAGCACCCGGAATGGATGGGCATTTACTGGCCTCTGGCCGGTGCTGTGCGGACTGTCAGGGAAGAGGGAATTTCCGGGATTGCCCGGAAGATCAAAAAGAAATTTGCGAAGGAGGATGGCCGATGAGCATTCCCAAGATCATTCATTACTGCTGGTTTGGCCGGAATCCCAAACCGGAGCTGGCCCAAAGGTGTATCAAAAGCTGGAAAAAATTCTGCCCGGATTATCAGATCATCGAATGGAATGAGGATAATTTTGATGTTGCCACGGCACCGAATTACGTGAAGCAGGCCTATGAAGCCAGACGCTGGGCCTTTGTTTCAGATTATGTCCGGCTGCGGGCCCTGACGGAAATGGGCGGCGTATATATGGATACGGATGTGGAAGTGATCAAGCCTTTGGATGCATATCTGAAGCACGAAGCCTTCGCCGGGTTTGAGCATGTGGAGCGGGTGCAGACCGGGCTTCTGGCCTGTGAGAAGGGGTTTGCGCTGTTCCTGGATTTTTTGGCCTATTATGATGATGCCTCCTTTCTGCGGCCTGACGGCACGCCGGATACCACCACCAATGTGGAGGTCCTGACCCGGCTGTGCAGAAATCGCGGTATGGTGTGCAATGACCGCTATCAGGTTGTTGACGGTCTGGCCCTCTATCCCCGGGAGGTTTTCTGCCCGGTGGATTTTGAAACGGAAAAATTGCATAAGACCCGGAATACGGTCTGTATTCACTGGTTTTCCGGCAGCTGGCATACGGAAGAGGAACTGGAAGCCATGCGGCAGGAAAAGCGGCAGCTGGAATATGAAAGGCGAAGCAATCTGCGTGTGGCCATCGGCACAAAGCTCCTGGGCGAAAAGGGCTATGAAAAGCTGAAGGCAATTATCAAGGGAAAATAAAGACAATGGAGGCGTGACTATGCCCGGTATCAGCGTGATCGTCCCGGTATATAAGGTTGAGCCGTTTCTCCACCGGTGTGTGGACAGTATCCTCGCACAAACGCATCCTGATTTTGAACTGATTCTGGTGGATGATGGCAGTCCGGATCAATGCGGTGCCATCTGCGATGCCTATGGGGCTCAGGACAGCCGGGTCCATGTGATCCACCAGAAAAACGGCGGCCTGTCGGCTGCCCGGAATACAGGCATTGACTGGGCATTTGCCAACAGCGACAGCAGGTGGCTGGCCTTTGTGGACAGTGATGACTGGGTTCATCCGGATTATCTGAAGCTGCTGTATGAAACTGCACAGAAGACCCTGTGCAAAATCAGCGCGTGCGGCTTGTTCCGTACCTCCGGAGAGGCGTTTCCGGAAGAAGCGGAGACGGAAGCTGTATGCATGAGCGCTGATGATTATTACTGCGGCAATACCCATGAGGGACTGACGGCTGTGGCCTGGAACAAGCTGTATCATAAGTCTTTGTTTGGGAACCTTCGCTATCCCATCGGAAAACTCCATGAGGATGAATTTACCACCTATCTTGCCCTGTATCAGGCGGGGAAAATCGGTGTTACGGAAAAACGCCTGTATGCCTATTATCAGAATCCGGACGGCATCATGCGCTCCCAGTGGAATCCCAGAAGAATGCATGTGCTGGAAGCCTTTGAACAGCAGATTGCCTTTGCCAGAGAAAACGCCAATGAACGGCTGTTGAAGCTGGTTGCGGAAAAATATATTTACAGTGTGTATGAGCATCTGGAAGCATCCCAGGTGGTTTACAAAAAAGAGCTGCGCAGAAAACTGCAGTCTGCCCTGAAGCTGGGAAGAGAATGCGGTGTGTTTCCCCGGAATCGGCAGAATATGTGGGCATATGAGGCCGCATATCCTGTAAAGCCCTTCTGGTGGCTGGTTTCCAGAGTTTCCGGAACAGAAAAGTGAGGAACCTTATGAATGATTTGATCTCCGTGATTATCCCGGTATACAATGTGGCGGCTTATCTTCCTGAGTGCCTGGAAAGTGTGCTGAAGCAGGATCATGAAAATCTGGAGGTGATCCTGATCGATGACGGTTCCCAGGATGACTCCGGCATCATCTGCGACCGGTATGCAGCCCGGGACAGCCGGGTGCGGGTGATCCATCAGGAAAACGGCGGCGCCGCAGCGGCGAAAAATGCTGGTCTGCGTATTGCTTCCGGTGAATACTTAAGCTTTGTGGACAGCGATGACTATCTGGAGCCCAATGTTTATGGGTATATGCTGCAGGTGCTGCAAACCAGCGGCGCGGATGCGGCCCAGTTTGCCTTCCGGGATGTATACCGGAACCGGACGGAGGATCAGATCGAGCACAGGGGCGGAAGCGTACTGACAGGAGAGGAATACCTGATCCGCTTTACCAAGGATTGGACCTGCGCGCTGCTGTGGAATAAGCTGTATAAAAGAAAATTGTTCGATGGCGTCTTTTTTGAAGAAGGACATAAGATCGATGACGAATATTTTACCTACCGGGGGTTTCTGGGGGACTGCAGGATCGTATACGATGATCGTATCGTATACAATTACCGCAAGCGTGCTTCCGGTGTGATGAGCTCTGCGCAGGCGGGAGAGAAACGCATTCTGGACTGCCTGGATGCCATTGTCAAGCGAAGGAACCTGGTTTTGGAGCACCATCCCCGGCTGCGGCGGGAATTTGATGAAAACTATCTGGATGCGCTGTACTATCTGTCCGGCAATGAGGACAGTACGGTCAAAACCGTGACGGAGCTGAAGCGGCATCTGAAGGCCTATCTGAAAGAGAAAGGCAACACTTTCCCGCCGAGATATCTGTGGCCCATGCTGGCCAAGCTGTATTTTGTCGATCCGGAAAAACGGGCAGCCATCTGTCAGGCAAAGCCCCGTGTGGTTGACAAAGATATCTATTTTGCGTGAATGCACTGTTTTGGAGGAAGCGGAATGAAAACGGTAAAAGTGAAATTTGTGGGAAAATGGGAGGGAATCCAGCCTCAGGATAATCTGATCTGCTACTGGCTGATGAAAAACGGCTATGATGTTCAGGTGACCGAGGATGCGGATTATATCATCTGCGATATTTTCGGAGAACCGCTGTATGATTACTGCAAATATCCCCAGATCCGCATCCTGGAGTGCGGTGAAAATTATACGCCGGATTTCAATGTGGTGGACTATGCGGTGTGCCGTTATCCGATTTCCTTCGGTGACCGGAGCTTCTATCTGCCCGGCTGCACCAATCCCGGGCCCAAGTGGCTGGGGCTGGCAGAAAAGGATCGGAATTATCCGGATTCCTTCCTGGAAGAAAAGATATATTTTGCCAATCTGATCACCAGCCACGATTCGGAACATAACTACCGCAGCCGCTTTTTTGAAAAGCTCAATGCATACAAACGGGTAGAATCTCCCGGTACGTACCTGAACAACATGCCGGATGGAAAAACGGTGGATTGGCTCAACGACAGCAAATCCCAGTTCCAGCGGCAGTGCAAGTTTACCATCTGCTTTGAGAGCACATCCCATTACGGCTTTATTACGGAAAAAATCACGGATGCCTTCTTCTCGGATACGGTGCCCATTTATTTCGGCAGCCCCAATATCACGGATATTTTCAACGAAAAGGCATTTATCAACGTATCGGATTATGAATCCCTGGACGCGGTGGTGGAGAGAATCCGGCAGCTGGATCAGGATGACGAAAAGTATCTGGAAATGCTGCGCCAGCCGATTCTGAAGGATAAGGATCTGCCCAGACGCATGGATGAAGAACTGGAAAAATTCATTCTGCATATTTTTGAGCAGCCCTATGAACAGGCCTACCGACGCAGCCGGGTGTACTATCCCAAGCAGCATGATGATTTTTTGGCGCAGGCCATTGCCCCTACGGCGGGATACAGGCTGAAGCAGCGGGCCAAGGCTCTGCTGAAGGGAAAAACGTGATCAGCGTTCGTTCTGTTAGGAGAAAAATATGAAGACTGTAAAAATCAACTACGCCGGCGTGCCGGAGGATTTCAATAAAGAGCAAAATCTGATCTATGATCTGCTGAAGATCAACGGCTTCGATGTGCAGATTGTGGACGACCCGGATTTTCTGATCTGTGATTTTTCCGGAAGCAATCCATACCAGTACTGCGGCACACCCCAGGTGCGGATTCTGTATTCCGGTGAGAATTTTATCCCGGATTTCAATCTGATCGACTATGCCATCAGTCCCTATCCGATCAGCTTCGGAGACCGGCACTTCCAGCTGCCCGCCTGTGTCTGGCCCCGGGCCCACTGGCAGGCACTGGCAGAAAAGGATCGGAATTATCCGGAAGCCTTTGTGAAGGGGAAGACTCTCTTTGCCAATTTTATCTCCGGCCATGAGTCGGAATACAACATCCGCGGCGACTTTTTTAAGAAGCTGTGTGAATACAGGCGGGTGGAGTCTCCCGGCTCCTACTTAAACAATATGCCCAATGGGGAACGGGTCAACTGGCTCAACGACAGCAAGTCGGATTTCCAGAGAAAGTGCAAATTTACCCTGTGCTTTGAAAGCACCAACCATTACGGCTTCGTAACGGAAAAACTGATGGACGCTTTCTATGCCGATACGATTCCGGTGTATTTCGGAAGCCCCACTGCTGCAGAGATCTTTAACAAGGATGCCTTTATCAATGTGGCGGACTACGAATCCTTTGATGCGGCCATTGAGAAGATTAAAGAGCTGGATCAGGATGATGAAAAATATCTGGCCATGCTGCGCCAGCCCATTCTGGTAAATCCGGACTATCCCCGGCAGCTGGAGGATGCGCTTGGTGCGTATGTCTGTCATATTTTCTCACAGGAGCCGGAAAAGGCTTACCGCCGCAGCCGGGTATACCGCCCGAAGGACTGTGACGATTATCTGGCCCGGGCCGTGGACACGGAAACCCTGACCATGAAGAACCTGATCGGCCGGGTCCTTGGAAAAGTGAAATCCAAGGTGGTTCGTTAAAGGGAGGGTAGCTATGGCTGTGCAAACGAAAAGCGTCCCCAAAACGGCTGCTTATGCCGTTCAGGCGGCGCTGCTGGCTGGCTTTGTGACCCATCTGTTCGGTCTGGTCAATATCATGCACAACAATGACGATATCTGGCAGCAGCCTATGGGCTACGGTACCGGACTGTCCTCCGGACGGTGGCTTCTGACGATTCTGGGCGATTTCCAGATGCGGCTGGGGCTGGGCTATAATCTGTCTGTTGTGAACGGTGTGCTGTTTCTTGCCATGATCGCAGTGACGGCGGGGATCGTGGTTTCCGTATTCCGGATTCAAAACACGGTGCGCGCAGGTATCATCGGCATCCTGTTTGCCGTATTTCCCTCTGTGACTTCTGTTCTGTTTTTCAAATACACCACGATTACGTATGGAATTGCCATTTTGCTGTCGGTTCTGGCAGTGTGGGTGCTGAAGTACAGGCGGTTTGGACTTTTGCTTTCTGCTTTGTGCACAGCCTGTGGCTTGGGCATTTACCAGGCCTATGTTCCCATTACCATCACCATGATGGTGCTGCTGATGATTCAGCAGGTGCTGGAAGGAACCTCGGATTTTTGGCAGGTGGTACGGCGGGGTCTGTATTACTGTGCGGCATTGATTTTGGGGCTTGTCGTGTATTTCGGTCTGCTGAAGCTGTGCCTGGCAGTGTATGGAACAGAGCTGAGTGATTACCAGGGCGTTAATAACATGGGCGTCATTTCTCTGGGTACCCTGCCGGGGCTTGTGCTGCGGGCCTTCAAGGATTTCTGCAAAATGCCTCTGTATGATTACTGCGGTCTTGCCAACATCGCGCTGCTGAGAGGGCTGTATCTGATACTGGCCGGTGTTACGGCTGTGCTGATTGGCTATATTCTGATTGTGAAGATCAGAAAGTGGGAAATGGCGCTGGCTGCGGCAGTGCTCTGCGGACTGCTGCCGGTGGCTGCCAATTTTGCGGTGGTCATGTGCCCGGATGCCCTGATCTATACCCTGATGGTCTATTCCTTCGTGCTGATCCCCTGTATGCCGCTGATCCTTATGGAGTGTCTTCCCCCCATGGAGGGTGTTTGGAAAAAGATACATGCATGGATGGGCAAGGGGCTTGCAGCCGCTGTGCTGCTGATGGCCTTCTGCTACGGCTATTATGCCAATGTCAACTACACTGCCATGTATTTCAGCAACCGTCAGGTGGAGAACTACTGGAATTCCATAGTCACCCAGGTTCGGATGACGGAAGGCTTTGAACCGGATCAGCAGTGGGCGCTGATGGGAAATATCCAGGACCCTATGCTGGGCAGCGCCTGGGCGGATGCGGTTTCCTACGGCGGAAACCGGTTCACGGATGACCTGCTGAATCAGTATTCCCGGCTGGCCTGGGTCAGCAATTACATGGGCATTCAGATTCCGGCAGCAAGTCAGGAACGGATCGAAGAACTGAGCCGGACGGAGCAGGTAAGGGCAATGCCCTGCTGGCCGGCCCAGGGTTCTGTTCGGATCGTAGAGGATACTGTGATCATCAAGTTCCAGGAACTTGCAGAAGAAGTCAGTGAATAATAAAGAATGCAGGCCGGAGCGTTTCCGGCCTGCATTTTATATGTCGTTATGAAAGTTTGACCACCAGAATATCGTCGATGATCTGCATACAGCCGTAATAGGGGTATTTGGCCATATCCGCATATTGGGAAGTCGCCTGAATGGCGGCTTTTTCACTGTAGGAGGCAAATTCAATGGGGAAACCGATGTAGTATTCCATAAACCGGTCAGCAGAATAGACATCCGGGCGGAAACCGTAAATACCGGCCAGGGTGTTTCCAATGGCGAACTTTTCTCCGAAATAGTCCGGTGCATCGTAGTATCCGATCACAGCCAGCTTGGTGTCCTCCGTAAATTCCGGCATCATTTTAATGTCCGC
Organism: Oscillospiraceae bacterium; assembly: GCA_017398105.1. The sequence continues at coordinate 58,559 of JAFQHF010000176.1, forward strand.
GATCAGGGAAGTATAGAAGGCATAGGAGTTTTCATACCACAGGTGCAGATTCAGGAAGGACTGATTGGCAACGAAGCTGTTGACAAGAATGATGCCGGTCAGCGCCAGGGTTGCCGCATTCAACATCCCTCTGCGAAGGATCGTGTCTGTCGGAATCCCGTCGCACAGGACAGCAGCCAGAACATAGATGGAGGAGAAGCCAAAGGCAACAAGTGTGTGGATGGAATCGTTGGTGGCGAACAGGTGCATACAGTTCATAGCCAGAGGCAGGATCACCAGCATGGCGGCCAGAAGCAGAATCCTGCCGGGGTGCCAGTTCTTTTGAATGCGGCAGCGCAGGAACAGGGCGATGCCCATGGACAGGAAAAGCAGATAATGCAGTGCCCGGGAGGCAGGTGTGGGGATCAGACTCAGATAGCTTTGGGTAATGTACCGGAAGAAGGTCTGGTAGCTTTCCGCAATGTCAGAAGGAATATTGGCAAGGCTGAAGCTCATACTGCCGCTGGCGTAGCCGTCCATGGTGATGCCGCAGAAATGCTGGATCAGGAGGGTCAGCGCATAATAAGTGCCCAGAGATGCGATCAGGAACGCGACAAACAGGAAGCCCTTCTGAATGATGGGTCTGATATCCTCCTCCTGCAGAAGCCGCTGAATGAGGATCAGCACCAGAAGGCCCGCAGCCACAGAGATATGGGCCTGGTACAGACTCAGAGAGAGGATCTGGAAAATGACAGCGGGAAGGAACCCCTTCCTGGAATCCTTGTTTACCAGGTAAACGGCGATCACGCTGAACAGGTAGCAAATGGCATAGGTGCTGCTCATGAACATGTAGGAGAAGACGCCGGTCATGGAGGGGAAAACGATGATGGCACCGGCAAACAGTGCCTGCACCAACTTGCTTCGGACGGAGAAAATGTGCAGGATCAGGCAGATGGCGGCAGCCATCAGGATCAGTGTCAGGATGCCATAGAACCAGGGCAGGGAATAGTCCGGGAGAATCTTGTTCACGATTTCCAGACCCCACCGGCCAATGGCGGTGGAAGCGCCTTTGGTAAACAGCGCGGAAGCATCATCGTGGTTTACCAGCTTATTGGTGAAGGCAAACAGAAAGGCGAACAGACCAAAGGCAAAGGTGGATGCCAGCGGAACCAGAAATTCCCTGCATTTTGCCAAAAGCCACAGGGCGGCTTTTTCCAGAAGCAGGGGAGATGGGGAACGGTTGTCCATAGCAAGACTCCTTGGAAGATAAATAATTCTTGTGATCATTATAGTATTTTTCCTGTACAGTGTCAACAGAAAAGGGGATCTTCCGGGTAAACGCGAAAGAAACCCTTGCAATTGGGTGCCTTTTGACGTATAATAAATTGAATTATTATCTTTTGACAAGAGGTTTCACTGTGTATCTTAAATCACTGGAATTACAGGGCTTCAAGTCCTTTCCGGATAAGACGCTGATCCGCTTTGGCGATGATATCACGGCCATCGTCGGACCCAACGGCTCCGGTAAATCCAATATTTCCGACGCGATCCTCTGGGTCATGGGTGAACAGAGCTCCAAAACGCTCCGCGGTGCCAAAATGGAGGATGTGATCTTCGGCGGCACCCAGAAGCGAAGCGCGGTGGGCTTTGCGGAGGCAACTCTGACACTGGACAATTCCGACCGGGCGCTGGCCTATGATGCGGACGAGGTCATGGTCACCCGCCGGTATTACCGCTCCGGAGACAGCGAATTTTACATCAACAAGCAGTCCGCCCGTCTGCGGGATATCCATGAAATGTTCATGGATACCGGCCTGGGCAGGGAGGGCTACAGCAATATCGGTCAGGGCAGGATCGATGAAATCTTGTCCCTGAAAAGCGCAGACCGCCGGGAGATTTTTGAAGAGGCGGCCGGTATTTCAAAGTACCGTCACCGCAAGGAAGAAACGGAGCGGAAGCTTACCCACACCGAGGACAACCTGCTTCGCATCGGCGACAAGGTTTCCGAGCTGGAACTGCAGCTGGAACCGCTGAAGGTTCAGTCGGAAAAAGCCAAGAAATATCTGGAACTGAAGGATGAACTGAAGGGTGTTGAGGTGGCCGTCTGGCTGGATACCCTGGAGAAGCTGTCCGCCGCCGCCAAAAAGGCGGAAGAAGACTATGCTTCGGCATCCTTTGTTCTGCAGCAGGCCCACGATGATCTGGATGCCCTTTACCGGCAGGCAGAGGAAATGGGCCAGCTCCTGCGTCAGCGGGACGGGGAACTGGAAACCGTCCGGCTGAAAGCAAATATGCTTTCGTCTACCCACCAGCAGCTGGAAGGCCAGATGGCGGTGCTGCAGGGAAATGTGGATAACAACAATGCCAATATTGCCCGGATCGAGGAGGAACTGCAGGGACAGGAAGACCGCAGCGGCGGAATCGTCTCCCAGATCGATCAGACCCGGGGACGCATTTCTGAAATTGAGGAAAGCCTGACCGGAAAGCGGAAGGCACTGGAAGACCTGCAGCAGAAGCTGGCAGCCATGACGGCCAATGCCCAGGGCATTACCAGGCAGTTTCTGGAACTGCGGGGAAAGGAATCCTCTCTGGCGGCAGATATTGCCGGCCGTCAGGCAGATGTCCGGGGTTTGGAAGACAGCATGGTGCAGACCCGTCAGCGTCTGGAGCAGATCAGCAGCGATCTGTCTGCGGGTGCTGCCCGCCGGCATGAGGCCCAGACCAACCTGGACAGCTGCCGCAAGGAGCTGCGCCGTGCCCGGGAGACTGTGACCGCGGCCAACAATACCATTGCCGGTTATACCCTCCGGGCCAGTACCCGCATGAAGCGGCGGGATGACCTGCAGCAGAATCTGCGGGAGCTGTCCCAGAAGCTGGATTCTGTTACCGCAAAGGCCCGGGTATTCCGCGCCATGGAGCGGGATTTTGAAAGCTATAACAAGGCTGTCCGGATGGTCATGCAGGAAGCGCAGCGGGGCGCGCTGCGCAATGTCCATGGGCCGGTATCCCGGCTGATCCGTACGGAGGACAGCTATACCGTGGCCATTGAGATTGCCCTGGGCGCAGCCATGCAGCAGATTGTTGTGGGCAGCGAGCAGGACGGCAAGGCGGCAATTTCTTATCTGAAGCGCACCGGCGGCGGACGCGCCACCTTCCTGCCGCTTTCCAACATTCAGGGAAGATCCCTGCAGGAGAATGGTCTGGAAGACTGCCGGGGCTTTGTGGGGATCGCCTCTCAGCTGGTATCCAGCGACCCCATGTACCGGGGCATTGTGGAGAATCTGCTGGCCAGAACGGTCATTGTTCAGGATATGGATGCGGCCATTCAGATGTCCCAGAAATATCGCAGCCGCTTTAAGATCGTCACCCTGGACGGCCAGGTCATGAACCCCGGCGGTTCCATGACCGGTGGTTCCGTGAATAAGGATGCCGGCATTCTGTCCCGTGCCAATGAACTGGAAAAACTGACGGTTCAGGAGAAAAAGCTGCAGCAGGAAAAGCTGACGGCTGAAGCGGAGCTCCAGGAGGTTCAGCGCCAGTGCGATCAGGTGGAATTCCAGATGAACACGGCGCGGGATCAGCTCCGAGAAGCGGAAGACCAGGTGCTGCGCCTGGAAGGCATGGAAAAGCAGCATGAGATCCTTCTGAATGCCATTTTGGAGGCGGAGGCTTCCGCCCAGCGGGAGAAGGATTCTCTCAACGACCGGGATCGTTCCGACCGGGAGCGATATGCATCCCAGCAGGCAAAGATCCAGGTCTACAGCCAGCAGCTGGAGCAGACACGGCAGACCCTGGCAGCTCTGGAGGGCAGCCAGACCGAGGCTGCAGAGGCCACCACCGCCATTACCGATCAGATGACGGCGCTGAAGACGGAAGAAGCCGCTCTGGATGCGGAGCGTGCAACGGCCCTGACGCATATCGAAGACCTTCAGGGGCTGCGTTCTGCCATGGAAGGCGACCGGGAAAAGAAAATCGCATTGATGGATGCCATTCGGGAAGAGTCTGCGCGGTTGGGCCGGGAAATTGACGGACTGAAGCAGCGGCAGCTGGATAATGATGCGGAATCTGCCCAGATGGAACAGCTGCTGAAAAAAGTGCTGGAAGCCCGCGCCGAGGCAGAAGCGTCCAAGACCCGGGCTGAACGGGAATCCCAGGAGAAGAGCAAGGATATCCTGACCATGGAGCGCGCCTGTGCCATGCTGGAGCAGAAAAAGGCCATGTCCTCCATGGAGGAGCGTCAGATCATTGATAAGCTCTGGGACACCTATGGGTTAACACCCGGTACCGCCCCGGAGCACCGGGGGCAGATCGAAAACGTGACCGCCGGAAACCGCCGCAGCGCAGAGCTGAAGCGGAAGATCGCGACACTGGGTACGCCCAACCTGGGCGCCATCGAAGAATACGCCCGTGTCAACGAACGCTATACCTACCTTGCGGAGCAGCGGGATGATGTGCTGAATTCCAAGCGGGAGCTGGAAAGCATCATCCGTAACATTACCACAGAAATGACCACGATATTTGTGGCGGAATTTACCAAGATCGACCATTATTTCGGCATTACCTTCGAAGAAATGTTCGGCGGCGGTAAGGGGCAGCTGATTCTGGAGGACCCGGAAAATCCCCTGACCTGCGGTATCGAGATTCGGGTTCAGCCTCCCGGAAAGCAGGTCAAGACCATTACACTGCTGTCGGGCGGCGAGAAGGCCTTTGTGGCTACGGCGCTGTACTTTGCCATTTTGAAGGTTCGCCCCACGCCCTTCTGCATCCTGGATGAGATCGATGCGGCCTTGGATGACCGGAACGTGGAGCGGTTTGCCAACTACCTGCACAATTTGAGTAAGAAGACCCAGTTTATTGTCATCACCCACCGCCGCGGCACCATGGAGGCTTCCGATGTGCTCTATGGCGTGACCATGCAGGAGCAGGGCGTAAGTAAGCTGCTGCGGCTGGATCTGAATCAGATGGAAGAATATCTGGGTATTGTGGAATAAATCATAAAGGAGATACTATGGGATTTTTTGATAAAATCAAGGCCGGTCTTGCCAAGACCAGAGATGCCCTGAACGATACTCTGGGCAATGTATTTACGGCCAGCGAAATTGATGACGATTTTTACGATGACCTGGAGGAAAGCCTGATCCTGGCTGACCTGGGCATGGATACCGCCCTGAAGGCGGTGACCCGTCTGCGTTACCGGGTGAATAACAACAACCTGAAGACCGTGGATCAGGCGAAGGAAGCTCTGAAAGAGATCCTTGTGGACATGCTGAATGTGGGTGAACAGGAGCTGAATCTGTCCACCAAGCCTTCCGTGATCCTGGTGATCGGCGTCAACGGTGTGGGCAAGACCACCACCATCGGTAAGATTGCCAAGCAGCAGGTTGATGCCGGAAAGAAGGTTCTGCTGGTGGCAGGCGATACCTTCCGTGCCGCAGCTGCCGATCAGCTGGAAATCTGGGCAGGCCGCAGCGGCGCCAGTATTGTCCGCCAGCATGAGGGTGCCGATCCTGCTTCCGTCGTCTTTGACGGTATCCAGTCTGCCAAGGCCAAGGATGTGGATGTGATCATCATTGACACTGCAGGCCGTCTGCACAACAAAACCAACCTGATGAACGAGCTGAACAAGATCAGCCGCATCGTCAACCGGGAACTGCCGGATGCAGCCAAGGAAGTGCTGCTGGTTCTGGACGGCACCACCGGCCAGAACGGCCTGATTCAGGCCAAGCAGTTTAAAGAAATTGCCGGCGTGACAGCCATTGCCCTGACCAAGCTGGATGGCACCGCCAAGGGCGGCATTGTCATCGCTGTAGCCGATGCGCTGCAGATCCCTGTGAAGTTTGTTGGCGTCGGCGAACAGGCAGATGATCTGATGCCTTTCATCGCAAAGGACTTTGTGGAGGCTCTGATCTGACATGAAAGTTGTACTGGCGAGCAAAAATAAGCACAAGCTGGTGGAAATCAGCCAGATCACCGAGAAATTCGGCTTCGAACTGGTGCTGCAGAGCGAGCTTGGCGTGGATATCGATGTGGAAGAAACCGGCACCACCTTTGAGGAAAATTCCTTCCTGAAGGCGGAGGCAGTCATGAAAGCTACCGGTCTGCCTGCTCTGGCAGATGATTCCGGCATTGCGGTGGACGCCCTGAACGGCGAACCCGGTATTTATTCCGCACGGTATGGATTTGACGATTCTCTGGACGACTGGGGCCGTCTGCTCCTGCTGCTGAAAAATACGGAGCATGTGCCCGACGGGCAGCGGCAGGCACAGTTCGTCTGCGTCATCACCATGGTCACTCCGGATGGAAAGACCATCCAGGCCCGGGGTGAGATCCACGGTGAGCTGACCCGGGAAGCCCGGGGCGAAAACGGCTTCGGCTACGATCCTATTTTCTACTATCCGCCCCTGGGCAAGACCACTGCCGAGCTGAGCAGCGAGGAAAAGAACCGGGTCTCCCATCGGGCCAACGCATTGAATGTATTGAAGGAAAAACTGAAGGAGGCAGGTTATGCTGACAAGTAAACAGCGCGCAGAATTCCGTGCCCAGGCGAATACTTTGGAAACCACCCTGATGGTAGGTAAGGACGGTGTTACCGAGGCAGTGGCTGCCGAGGCAGACCGTCTGCTGACCGCCCGGGAACTGGTCAAGGGCAAGGTTCTGGAATCTGCGCTGATGAGTGCAAGAGAAGTAAGTGATGCCCTGTGCGAGGCCACCGGTGCCGAGGGCATTGCCTGTGTGGGCAATAAGTTCGTCATCTGGCGGTTCAGTGAGAAGTGCCAGGAGGAACGGAACCAGACCGGCCGTGCCAAGCGCAAGGAGACACCCAAATCCAAAGCTGATCCCGTTGGCAAGGGTATGCGGGCCAGAAAGGCCGCAGCCAGAAAGCTGAGAGAGCAGCGCAACGCCTATTTCAAGGAAAAGGCAGTGGAGCGGGCCATTGAGCGCAGCCGGGAAAAGCAGCTGCGGGGCGAAGACTGAAACAGTTGACAGTTGAAAGTGGACAGTTGACAGTGACTGGAATCTGAATAGTCAACTATCAACTGTACACTGTCCACTTAAAAAGAGGAGGGTATTATGGAACGAATCGGTATTTACGGCGGAACCTTTAACCCACCACATGTTGGGCATATTCAGGCGGCAGCTCAGGCAATCACGGCACTGGGGCTGAGCAGGCTTCTGATCATTCCGGACCGCATTGCGCCTCACAAGGTGCTGCCGTCCAACTCTGCCACACCTCAGCAGCGGCTGGATATGCTGCGCATTGCTGCGGCTGCGTATGCCGGAATTGAGGTTTCCGACATTGAGCTGAACCGGGACGGAGTCAGCTATACATACCAGACCGTGCTGCAGCTGAAGGCGCAGTACCCGGATGCCGAACTGGTGCTTCTGATGGGCACCGATATGTTCCTGTCCTTCCATACCTGGAAAAATCCCCAGATCATCCTGGAAAATGCCGCGCTGGGTGTTTTCTACCGGGGGGAAAAGGGCGAAGCTGCCGCAATCGAAGCGAAAAAGGCGGAGATGGAGCAGCAGGGTGCAAACGTGTATCTCGTAAAAAACGAGATCGTCAATATATCCTCCACCCAGATGCGCCGTCTGCTGGCTTTCCGCTGCGCAGGAGAATTCCTGCCCGGGGGCGTGCTGGATTACATCCGGGAGAACCGGCTGTATGACACCCGCGCTGCATGGAAGAACCTTCCCATGGAGCAGCTGGAGCAGGTGGTCATCAGCCTCCTGAATCCCAACCGGGTGGCCCATGTTCTGGGCTGCCGGGACACGGCAGTGGAGCTGGCCAGACACTGGGGCGCAGACGAAACCGACGCTGCCCGGGCCGGTATTCTGCACGACATCACCAAGGCCATCGATGGCCCCCTGCAATTGACATTGTGTGAAGCCTATGGTAAAATATTGTCTGATTTTTCCAAACGCTATCCCAAGACCCTCCATGCCCTGACCGGCTCGCTGGTGGCGGAACGGATTTTTGGCGAAAATGAAGCGGTCGTTTCTGCCATTGAGCACCACACCACCGGAAAAGCCGATATGAGCCTGCTTGAAAAGATCATTTACGTGGCAGACTATATGGAACCCAACCGGGATTTCCCGGGTGTGGAGAAGTTGAGAAAACTTGCCTATACCGACATGGATGCTGCACTGAAGCTTGGCCTGGAAATGACGCTGGAGCATCTGAAGCGCCAGGGAAATGAAGTGTCAGCCGCATCCCGGGAAGCTCTGGCCTGGCTCAATAAATAAAGACTCCCCTTGGAGGAGATCTGATATACAAAGTACATCAACCAGAAAGGAAAGATGTTATGTTAACTCCTAAAGAAATCGCCTATGCCGTGACCAAAGCTCTGGACGAGAAGAAGGGCATGGACATCAAGCTGCTGAAGATCGACCGTGTCAGCTCCCTGGCTGACTATTTCCTGATCTGCACCGGTACCTCCAATACCCACGTCCGTACCCTCTGCGACTATGCGGAGTACACCCTGGATCAGCTGGGCGAGCCTATGCTGGGCCGTGAAGGGCATCGGGGCAACTCCTGGGAACTGCTGGACTACGGCACCATCGTCGTCCACGTGTTCACCGAGGAAGCCCGGGAATTCTACTCCCTGGAGCGCCTGTGGGCCGACGCGGAGACCGTCGACCTGAAGGACATTATTATTGCAGAAAACTAAAAATTCTTTAGTTGATAGTTGAAAGTGGACAGTTGACAGTTATGAATTGTCAACTGTCAACTGTCAATTCTCAACTGATTTGAGAGGTTTTTGAAATGAACTACGAATTTGCCAACATTGAAGCCAAGTGGCACAAATACTGGGAGGAAAACGATACTTTCCATACCGATGTGTGGGATTTCTCCAAGCCCAAGTACTATGTGCTGGATATGTTCCCTTACCCCTCCGGTGTCGGTCTGCACGCCGGCCATCCGGAAGGCTATACCGCAACGGATATTATGTCCCGCATGAAGCGTATGCAGGGCTATAACGTGCTGCACCCCATGGGCTATGACTCCTTCGGTCTGCCCGCTGAGCAGTACGCCGTGGACACCGGCAACCATCCCAACGGCTTTACCCAGAAGAATATCGATACCTTCTCCAAGCAGCTGAAGGAGCTGGGCTTTGATTATGACTGGTCCAAGCTCATTGCCACCTCTGATCCTTCCTTCTATAAGTGGACCCAGTGGATCTTCAAGAAGCTGTGGGAGAAGGGCTACGCCAAGCGCATTGAGATGCCCGTCAACTGGTGTGAGGCGCTGGGCACCGTTCTTGCCAATGATGAGGTCATCGACGGCAAATCCGAGCGCGGTGGCTATCCTGTTGTGAAGAAGATGATGATGCAGTGGGTCATCGACCAGCCTGCCTTCGCGGAAAAGCTGCTGGATGGCCTGAACGAGATCGACTGGCCCGAATCCACCAAGGAGATCCAGCGCAACTGGATCGGCAAGTCCACCGGTGTGGAAGTGGACTTCAAGCTGGTGGGCGGCGGCGAGTTCTCCATTTACACCACCTGTATTGAGACGATTTATGGCATCACCTTCATGGTGCTGGCTCCCGACGGCAAGATCGTCCAGAGTCTGATGGACCGAATCCAGAACAAGGAAGAGGTGGAGGCCTACATCAAGGCTGCTGCCAGCAAGAGTGAGATCGACCGCACCGATGCCACCAAGACCAAGACCGGCTGCCGCCTGGAGGGTATTCATGCCATCAACCCCGTCAACGGCCGGGAAGTGGATGTGTTTATTGGCGACTTCGTTCTGGGCAACTATGGCACCGGCGCTGTTATGGCAGTCCCCAGCCACGACCAGCGTGACTTCGAGTACGCTGTTGCCCACAATATTCCCATGATCCAGGTCATCGAGGGCCGGGATGTTTCCGAATGCGCTTTCGAGAAGCAGGATTATCTGGGTAAGGGCTGCAAGCTGATCAATTCCGAAGAGTTCACCGGCCTGACGGTGGAGGAGGCCAAGGAGGCCATCACCTGCAAGCTGGAAAAGGCCGGCGTTGCCAGAAGAAAGAACAACTACCACTTCCGCGAGTGGATCTTTGCCCGTCAGAGATACTGGGGCGAGCCTGTTCCCTGTGTTTACACAGAGGACGGCGAAACTGTGTTCCTGCCCGACGAAGAACTGCCCCTGATCCTGCCCGAGCTGGAGGACTACAAGGGCCGCAACGGTCAGGCACCTCTGGAAAACGCCGCCGAGTGGAAGCAGTATGACAATAACGGCATCAAGGGCGTCCGTGAAACCTCCACCATGCCCGGCTCCGCCGGTTCCTCCTGGTACTTCATGCGCTACATCGATCCTCAGAACGACAAGCAGCTGTGTGATCCCGAACTGCTGAAGCACTGGCTGCCTGTTGACCTGTACGTCGGCGGCCCTGAGCACGCTGTGGGCCACCTGATGTATTCCCGGATCTGGAACCGCTTCCTGTACGACGAGGGCATCTCTCCCGTGAAGGAGCCCTTCCAGAAGCTGGTTCACCAGGGTATGATCCTGGGCGAAAACGGCATCAAGATGGGCAAGCGCTTCCCGGAATTCGTGGTCAATCCCAGTGATATCGTCCGGGAATACGGCGCGGATACCCTGCGTCTGTACGAGATGTTCATGGGCCCCCTGGAGGTTTCCAAGCCCTGGTCCTCTGACGGTGTTAAGGGTGCCAAGAAGTTCATCAACCGTGTCTGGAACTTCTTCACCGAACCTGCCAACATTACCGATACCGATGACGGCAAGCTGACCAAGATCTATCACCAGACCGTCAAGAAGGTTACCTCCGACTTTGAGACGCTGGGCTTCAATACCGCCATCGCACAGATGATGGTCTTCGTCAACGAGTGCTACAAGAACGGCACCTGCCCCAGAGAGTACGCAGAAGGCTTCCTCAAGATGATCTCCTGCATCATCCCCCACGTGGGCGAAGAAATGTGGCAGATCCTGGGTCATGACAATACCATTGCCTACGAAAGCTGGCCCACCTACTCAGAGGAGAAGTGCAAGGATACTGAGATCAACATTGCCGTCCAGGTCAACGGCAAGATGCGCGGCACCGTGCTGATGGAAGCAGACCTGGATAACGAGGCTGTGATCGCCAATGTTCTGGCCAACGAGAAGATCGCCAAGTTCCTGGAAAAGAACGGCGGCGAGATCCGCAAGACCATCGTGGTTAAGAATAAGCTGGTCAACCTGATCGTTAAGTAAATTTTATGTCATTGCGGGTCAGTGCGCATACCGGCCCGCAATGACATATTTTTTGAGATGGAAAAGATTTTTTGTAAAAATATCGAAATCTTTCTTGACAATTGGGGAATCCGTGTATATAATATTCTAGCCTAGTGTAATAGGCCCTGAACGCATCCTGGATTTAGCCGGATGCCATCGGAGGGAGGGAAAAACAATGTCTGAAATTCGCGTCAAGGAAAACGAGTCTCTGGAAAGCGCTCTGCGTCGCTTTAAGCGTAGCTGCGCCAAGGAGGGCGTCATCGCTGAAGTCAAGAAGCGCGAGCATTACGTCAGCCCCAGCCTGAAGCGTAAGCAGAAGTCTGAAGCTGCCCGTAAGAACAAGAGA
>JAFQHF010000017.1 GCA_017398105.1 Oscillospiraceae bacterium
CAGGGATATGTCCTGCAGGACGGCGTTGTGCAGCGTATGCAGCAAGCCGAGCTGCCCATGCCCGACCCCACAATCACCGTACAGGAAATGAACGAATACGGCTATAAATGGGACGGGATGCTGCCCTTGCAGGAAGAAGCCGCCCGCCGGCTCTTTGAAAATGAGGGCGTGGAGATCTACCGTATCTATGAGGACAACACCGAGGGCGCAGTTTTGAACGCCGACGAGATCACCGAACACGCCGCACAGGGCGGCATTTTCGGCGTGGAAAAAGAAGCATGGCAGCGTCATTTGGAGAAGCCCCAGCAGGAGCAGGAAGCCGCCGAGCAGACCGCGCCCCAGCCGGAAAGCACCTTTGCCATTTACCAGCTCAAAGACGGTGAGGAAACACGGGACTACCGCTTTGAGCCGCTGGACCGTCTGCGAGCTGTGGGGCTGGATGTGCAGCGGGACAATTACGAGCTTGTATATTCCGCGCCGCTGGCTGATGGGGAATCTCTGGAAGATATTTACCGACGCTTCAACATCGACCATCCGGCAGATTTTACGGGACACTCCCTTTCCATTTCCGACATCGTTGTGCTGCGAAACGGCGACACCGAAACCGCCCATTACTGTGACAGCTTCGGCTTTACGGAAGTGCCGGAGTTTTTACAGCAGCAGGAAAAGACGGTGCAGCAATGGAACAGCATTGACGGGCTTTTGAATGACAAGCCTTTCATGCCGGATGCGACGCCCACCGAACAGGCAAACGCGCTGATCGACCTTGCCGAGCAGGACGGGCAGCGTTTGGGCAACGCCGAGCGCGGCTTGATTGTCCAGTACCATGAACAGGTGCAGGATCTTCCGAAAACCATTGCCCTTGTCAATGAGCTGTGCGAGAAAGGCTTTGAGCAGCAGCACGGACACCTTGACTACCTTGTGAAGCAGCGCATTGACGCGGAGATCACCGCAGCCGTACAGGAACGCCAGCAGACCGAGCCTTTGCCGCCGTCCCTTGACCCGGCTGTGCAGCCCGTGGTGACGATCATTTGGAGCGAAAGCGATAAGCTGCGCGAGGGTGAGCAGATGCCCCTTGCCCGTGCCGACGCCCTTTTCAAATCTCTGGACGAAACCCGCCGCACGGAACGGGAGCAGCCGGGATATGACGGGAGCTGGTACGACAAAACCAAGTTCCGTATTGACTTCACTTTCCACGGGGAAGCCGACAACTACGAGGGACGGCAGGACTTTGGCGACGGGGACGGCTCTCTGATCGACCATATCCAAGCACACCACGAATACTATTCGCGGGATGAAAGCTACAAAAACAGCGTAATCCGCAATGAGGGCGCGGAAGCGTGGGCGCAGGAACAGGCAGAACGCGAAATGATCCTCTCCGAGTTCGTGCCCTATATGCGTCTGCATTGCAATCTCTATGAGCAGGAACGCACCGCAGCGGATATGCTGGAATCCGGCGCAGAGCTGACACCGGAGCAGACTGCCTATTTCAATGCCGTGCTGTCCCATGTGGACGCTTGCCGGGAAAAGCTCAATGCTGGCGATTATGATTTGCCCGACCCGCCCCAGCTCTCCGACTTCTCACAGGAAGCCGCCGAAATGGAAGCCTACAAAGACCATGTGCGGGAAGAAATCGCGCAGGAAGCCGCCGCAGCGGGCATGACGGTTGAGGAATACGCCGCCAACGGCTATGAGCCGAGGGAGCAGCCCATCGACGCGCCGGAGCAGCCGGAAGCAGCCGTACCCGAAGAATCCACCACGGCGCAGCCGGAAGCCGCAGCCGTCAAGTATTATCCGATCAACGAGGGCGCAGCCAGACGCGCCAACGACGCAAACAGCTTCCGGGACTATACACCGGGCAGCGCAACCGCTGCATACAGGCAGATGGTAGACCAAGCCGCCGAGCTTGCGCAGCAGCAGAAAAGCCGCGTCGATCCCATGCACCATGAGAGAATCGACCAGCTCCTTGACACCTACGCCCGACGCCTTGCGGAGAATATGAACAACAGCTATGCCATTGAAGCCCGCGTACCGTCTATCCTTATCGCTGGCGGCAGCAATTTCCCTGTCCGTAAAAAGGAAAAGCAGAACGCAGCCCGCGACCGCAATATGGAGGACTGGCAGGATGTGCAGGGTATTCTTGATAAAATCCGCAGCACAGGCATGGGCGGTATCAGCGCAGACGATCCGCAGGCTGTCGCCAAGCTGGAAGCAAAGCTGGCGAAGCTGGAAGCAGCACAGGAAACCATGAAAGGCGTAAACGCCTATTACCGCAAGCACGGTACGCTGGAGGGCTGTACGCTCCTAAAGCCGGAACAGATCAAGGAATTGCAGGAGGGCATGGCGCAGAGCTGGCATTTGGAGAAAAACAAGCCTTTCCAGAGTTTTGAGCTGTCCAACAACAACGCGGAGATCCGACGCATCCGGGGACGCATTGAGCAGCTAAAGCAGCATGAAGAAAAGTCTTTTGTGGGCTGGGAGTTTGACGGCGGGCGCGTGGAAGCCAACAAGACCGACAACCGACTGCAAATCTTCTTTGACGAGAAGCCCGACGATGCAGCCCGCGCCGAGCTGAAAGCAAACGGCTTTAAGTGGGCACCCAGCGCGGGCGCATGGCAGCGGCAGCTTAACAACAATGCCTACTACGCCGCAGGGTATGTTTCCTGTATTCAGCCCGTCACCGGGGAAAAGCCCATTGACTTGCAGCGAAAAGCCCAGCACCAGCAGGCAGCACCTACCCCCGATAACCTTTTGACCGGGGAGCAGATCACAACGCCCCGTGGCAGCTTCCGCTTGACTTCTATGAGTGTGGAGCAGATGCGGGAAGCCGGGTACGGTATTCACCATACTTCCGAGGACGGCAAGTATCATATCATGGGCAACGGCACACAGGCGTTTGCCGTCGCTGTGGAGCAGCCGGAAAACTATCTCAAAGCCGCTGAAATGTCCACCGAGCAGAATTACAATATGATCGACCAGCAGATCAACAACACCCCGTCCGTTGACGAGCTGGAAGAAAGGGCAAAGCGCGGTGAGCTTGTTTCTCTGTCTGCCCTTGCCGCAGCAGTCAAAGCTGAGGACGGCAGGACACCCCAGCGCGGCGGGAACGGCAAAAAGCCCTCTATCCGCGCCCAGCTCAAAGCTGACCAGCAGCAGGCAGCAAAGACGCAGAAACAGGACAAGGAGAAAAAGCGCAGCATCAAAAAGGATTTAGAAATGGAGTGAGCCAATGAAAAAGTTTGAAAATGTGGATGTGATAGATACGCTGCAACAGATTATGCGGCACAACACGGCGTACTATCGGAACGATTTTGACATTGATAAACGGATTCTGACACGGGCGGCGCAAAGCAGCAGCCCGGAGGACAAAGCCTTTCTCTGGATGTCCCGCCCAGCCGGGACGCATTGCTTGCGGGAACGGGATGTATTTCTCAAAGATACACGGGAGTACAACACTTTCCGCTTCTATGCCGAGCAGACCACCGACAAAGTGCTTGCCTATTCCGTTGCGATAACGGGCATAAAGGACGGCAAGATTATGGGCAATGTCTATGAGCTGGACTACCGGGAGCAGGCGCAAAAGGTATTTCGGGAAGCCCTGCCCGCTGATACCCACGCTCTGATCTATGAGAACGGCACACGACACCAGCCCGCCAATTACCAATTCGACGCCCAGCCGGACAAGGATTTCGGGAAGTTTGAACGATTTGAAGCCCTGCCTAATGACCCGGACGCGCTGCAAGACCTTTTGCGCAGCGAAAGAAAAGCGCGGGAGCAGCTTGCGCCGGGGGATGTCCGCAGCCATGTTGCGGAGCTGTCCGACAGAAAGGTTATGGACGAAGCCCAGCGGATCGCGGACGCTTTTCAAAAGCTGCCCGCGCCAAACAGCCCCAACAAGACGCATTTCATGGTGGAGGTATCGCAGGCGTTTTTGTTCCTGGCATCCAGCAAGGAGCAAGAACGCTTGCAAGCTATGCTGCCCTATAAATCCCTGTACCTATCCGGCATGAAAGACAAGCGCGGGATCTACGCGCTGATAAGCAAGGACGAAAACCGCAGTCTGCCCCTGCGCCAGCCGCGCCGATCCGTGCGCAGCCAGCTCAAAGACGGGCAGGAAAAAGCCGCTGCACCGAAAAAGGCAGCGGCGAAGAAGAAAAACAACGATTTGGAGGTATGAGCATGAGCCATATTGTATTTACCGTAGAGGAAGAAAATCTGATCTGTATGTATCACAACACCGACAGGCGCAGGACGCTTGCCGGGATCTCCGACGCCCTGCAGGACATGGACGAAGATATACGCCAACTTGCCGAGCAGACGATCCATAAGCTGCACAACATGACTGATGCAGCATTTGAGGAAGCAAAATTTAATATGACGCTTTCCGACGCAGAGTAACAGCAACGCGGGACGCGGTGGCCATCTTCCGGCTACTGCGTCCCGCGTTTTTTCTTTTAATAGGAACTAACAGAACATATAGATGAACTATTTGTAAACATTTGGCTGTATATATTGAATTGTCAGAACATATATGGTATACTGTATGTGCAAAGTTCTATGCTTTGACTTTTCAGATTGGAGGTTAGGATGATGATTCTCTTGTTTCATACCGGGTACG
>JAFQHF010000177.1 GCA_017398105.1 Oscillospiraceae bacterium
CGGTTCGATCAAATGGAAATTGTTTTTACTCAGCTCCGTTTTCACATCCGGATTGCTGGCATAATTTTCTTTCATGCGTTCGTTGTGGGCTTCAATGTGTCCGATTTCCGGCCCCTTGTACTTGGCGAACCGGAGGATACCATATTGGGCTTTAGGCATTTCTCATCACCTCCACGGATCGTTTGGATAAGTACCGTCTGCACTCCGCCACCTTGGCTTTGTGGGGTTGTTTACATTCGTGTACGCATCTGCGGCACAAAGCATTGTATTCGACGCGTCCTGCGTTGTTTAGGAACAATGACAGCTCCTTCTTTCTCTTTTTTGACATTTTGGGCATAAAGCCTCTCCTTTCGTGATAGTTTGTTTTTCTGTAGGTTTTCGGGTTGAAATTGGCCTCTGGAAAGCCCTGTAAACGGAGAAAAATTTCCGGACGATAAATCGTACGGCAGAAGGCAAAATTCAAAAACTGTTGCATTTCGGGATGATTTTTGCCCTGTTTCGACGCTCTGTCAGCTTTTTCGACTCAGGCTCCCAGTTATAATGGTTTTGTGCAGGAAAAAGAGGAACATACCCCAGAGCATGGGTACCTTACGCAGATAGAAACGTCCCGGTACGTTGGTACATATGGTACAGATGTTTCGGACATTGTTCGCTCAAACTTTGCACTCCACCGTCTAAGACTTTCCGGTGCCAGGAAAAAGGCCTCCCTTCCGAGAACAACATCTCAGAAGGGAGGAAATCGATTCATTTAGCCGCTACTTGCTTCGGAATGCTCTGCTTCCTGGGCTGCAACTTTTCCATATTTCTTACCCAGTTCTTCGGAAGTAAACTTCCGCAGCTGCACGATCATATCGTCCTCCAGCAGAGACTGGACCAGATCATACCGCTCAAAGAAGCTACCGACCGTGAGTGTATCCAGCAGATATTTCACCGTGGGCAACATCTGACAGGCATGGGTATACCGAGAACTCCGGTCATCATCCGGGTAGGTCGGAGCGTAATCCTCCATCCAGTCCTCCAGAAGCCATTCATATCCCAGCAGTGCATTTTGTACCAGAGAAGCATCGTTCCGGAATACCGCCAGATCAATACCCTCAAAGAGGTCGATTTCAAAATCATCATCGTCATCTTCGAACTCTTCTAAATTGGGCATGTCGTCGCTGATCGTTACCCGTCCGGGGATCAGCTGGAAATCCATGGACATCTTCTGGACGGCAGCATACTGAGAAATGTTCAGCAGGCGGGCAACGAAGTTTACCACATCTCCTCGGGCATGACAGTCGAAGCAGAAATAGTAATCATCGTCCAGCCCAAGACTGGAATCGTGGTCCTCATGGAAGGGGCAGGGAATCCTGTTGCTTCCGTTGACAGGTACTCCATAACGTTCTGCAGCCTCCGGAACAGAGACTGCCTCCTTGATTTGTGTGTAGATTGACATAACTTAAAAATCCTTTCTTTGATAATAGTAAGGACGAATCCCATCCTTCCGGGCGGATGGAATCTCTCCTCCTACTATGGTTATGTCAGAAATTTCAAAAAACGGTCTAATCTGCTGACAGGGCAAAATCAAAAAACCTGACAAGAAGATTGCCCTGGTATTTGGTAATGGTACGAATTATTGGACATGAAGAATTGTAGAATTGTATCGCTGAAAAAGAAAGGAGTGGTCGGATGGCTGCTTTCGTTGATCTGAAAGAACGTATGAACATGACGTTTCTTACACTGGATTATTGTGGGAAAGAAGAAATCTATGGCGGGAAGAATTTTGCAACAGGCACGATTGCTTGTGATGTACTGAATATTCCGGAAGAAACAGTACATCAGATTGTTCTGCTGACTGATCCCATGATGCGGTTCGTGGATGCGCTCTATGATAACCGTGTGGATCTTCTTCTGATGGAACAGTCCCGGAAAAACGTATTCCTGGTTATATCGCTTCTGAAAACAGTGGCACCGTTTTCCTATCAGGACTTCGCGTGGCTGGATCAGAAACTATCCGATATTTTCTCGGCGGAAGCCATGCGAAAGGCCTCCCGGCAGATGCACAAATCCGGAGGACTGGGAGAATTGTTTGTCCGGGCACTGAGCTTGGTTGCCCAGCTTGGTTTTGGTATTCAGGAATACCAACGGGCATTGATCCCATTGGTAGAGTCTTTGGATAATGAAGACCTGACACGGAACGCGGAAGGGTATGCCAAACAATTTTCACAGTTCTTCGTGCCGGAGGAATATGGGGAAGATAAATGGATGGCCTTTTCCAATGTCTCGGTGCAGTACAGAGCCAAAGAAAATGACCTGGTTCGGAGAATGCATTATGCCTCTTTCCCCAGTATGTTCCGCTCGGATCTTTTTGAAGCACTGACGGTTGGCAACGCTCCCAAGCGGTGTCCTGTTTGCGGAAAGTTCTTTCTGACCACCAATGCCAGAAGAACGAAATACTGCAATGGCCTGGCCCCCGGGGACCCGGAGAAACGCACCTGCGTTCAGGTTGCTGCCAGAATGGGACGGGAATATAGAGAACTGGCTGAAAATAACCCTCATAAAATCAAACGCAAGCAGGTAATTGATACAATCGATCAGCGTGTTCATAGAGGTACTATGGCTCCTGAGCTTGCAGAAATCATGAAGATGCTGGCACGAAACAAATGTGACCGGGCATTGGGCGATGCAAAATATGCCAATACGCGATATACCGCTGAGATGGCATTGGATTTTTTAGAGGAAGAAGCCCGGCGGATACTGGGAAAGTAATTGCAGAGAGAAGTACAGAAAGGAAGTGATGTTTATGGAAAGCAAACGGAGTATTTCTGTAGAAGAAACGATACATCTGACGGAGGATGACATTCGGTCACTGCGAACATATGAATGGTCCGGGAGTGAATGTGTTCCGGCTTATGCTTTGCCTGTGGACATCACATGGAAATATGCCTATCATTGCTTTCAGCTCGATCCTGCGCCAATGGAGAAAGAGGAAAACTGGTACATCAATGCTGCATGCGAACACAATGATCTGAAATACATTCTTTTCTTTCTCCACTACTATGAGAAGAAGCTCAACAATCTGATACGCCGTACTTTGATTGGAACGGGAAAATACCTTCCGGAAATTTTTCTGGATGTGAAGTGTTCCTGCCTGGAAACAGTCTTCAAAAAATATCTGGACTTTGATCCGAAGCAAAATGCAAAGTTTTCTACATACCTCTACCCATTTATCCGGGATACAATTCTGTTCTTCAAAATGCGGGAAGAAGCATGGACGATACCATCATTAACTTTTTACAAAAACATGCGGAGCATGGCGGCCATCTACCATAAGCACAATGGGAACAATTCGAAAGCTGTGGATGAGTTTTCCCAAAAGGCCAGCTGTAGTGTAGAGATTGCGCAGTTATATTTGGACAGAGTTCGAATGCTGCGCATGCGGCAGGACTATTCCATTTCCTATGAAAATGATGAGGGAGAGTCCTCCAACGAGGAAGTTGTGGAGGATGCCGGTTGGCTGGAATTTGGGACGCTCTGGAATTTTTATTCCAATGACAATGTGCAGAACGCATTCTGGAAACTGCGCTACCGGGATCAGCTGCTGATTGAAAAACGGAATGCCCTATGCATGAGCTGCGGAAGGATTGGAAAGAAAAAGGAGCGATATTCCTATGAGCAGCTTTCTGCATTGATCCAGGCCAGTACAGATAAGGGCGCAGAGAAAGCTTATAAGAAAGCATTGGAGAATCTTCTGGTGCAACTGATCGAGGATCGTGCAATGCGTGCGGTTCGCATCAAGCGGAAGAATCAGAAAAGGCGCAAACAAAAAATCGCCGCCGCAACCTACCTGTACCAGGCAGACTGCGACGGCGAATGGGGTGAAATCAGACTTGATTTTGAAAAAGGAACAGCAGAAATCATAAGTCTTGCAGATTGGGATACTACCATCAGCCACATCTTTGCAAAAGAAGTAATTGCATATTTGCTCCGGTGCAAGAATGAGGCTCTGCCGGAGGAAACGCTGCGTGTATTAGAATGGTAACGGGGCTGTGTCGCCGCGGCGGGTTCGATATACCTTCCGCTCCCCGGTGATGCAGCTTCGCTACAAGAATTTCAATAAAATTCTTTCCGCTACGCCGCACCACCTACACACGAACAGGCGGATTTTGTCTGAGTGACAAATCCTGAATTTCGGCCCGTGGCGCGCCAAAATCCGCCTGTTCTGCTGCCACCGGAAATGGTGTGTTCTGCAAGGAAACACCCCCTTTCCAGCGTCAGCGGTCGCAGAAGGTATAACACACTAGACTTATGCACTGCAAAGTCGTGTGCCAACAGGGCGCTTTCACCCCTATTGGAAACCCAGAATCAAAGGAATCTGCTATCCCTTTGAAATCCCAGCTCGTTTACGCATCTGTAACCACAAACAGAAAATCGGGTTTGTGATTACAGATCCATAAACGTAAAAAATCCCACAGACAACATCCGAGAAGAAGATACTGTCTGTGAGATTTCGATGCCGCACTCATGGAACGGGAATATTCGTGCGTCACGCAGCTGCTGCGGCGCTGCGATTTCGGAACACTCACCCGTGTTCCGGCGAAAGATAGGGTTGTAGAACTTTTGCCCATTTCATAGTTTGGAGCGGACAAAGTAATGTTGCCTGTTACCCGAACTGTTATTGAAATTTTACTGCCGTTTGGCACAAAAAGTTCAATAACAGTTTGACAATTCATTTCGATATGGATATAATATTATTGAAAAAAGAGTGGCGATTGGCAACATATTTTCACCAGAGGTGGTTACATTGGAAATTAAGCGTGATTATTACCTGCAAAAACTAATTGCAAAGAAGCACAATGGCCTGATTAAGGTCATTACCGGCATGCGCCGTTGCGGCAAATCCTATCTGCTGTTTACCTTGTTCAAGAAGCATTTGTTGAAAAGTGGAGTTGCTGAGGATCATATCATTGAGATTCCCTTTGACTCCTTCGAAAATAAAAAGTATCGCGATCCGGAAGTTCTCTATCCTTATGTAAAAGAGAAACTGATTGATGATCAAAAATACTATATCCTGCTTGACGAAGTGCAGCTCCTGGGCGAATTTGAATCTGTGCTGAATGGCTTCATGCGCATTCCCAATGTAGATGTATATGTTACCGGCAGCAATGCAAAATTTCTCTCAAAAGACATTATCACCGAGTTCCGTGGCCGTGGTGACGAGCTGCATATGAACCCGCTGTCCTTTGCAGAATTCATGTCCGTTTACGACGGCAATAAATACGATGGCTGGAAGGAGTATGTACTCTACGGCGGTCTTCCCCCCGTGGTACTGCTTCCTACCCCGGAGCAGAAAATCGAACTGCTGAAGCGTCTGTTTGATGAAACCTATGTCAACGATATTGTGGGCCGTCACAAGATCCGCAACAAGGATGAATTTGAAGAACTGATCAACATCTTGTCCTCCGGAATCGGTTCTTTGACCAATCCCAAGAAGCTGGCGGATACCTTCAAAACAAAAAAGCGCATTAAATTAAGCGTCAACACTATCAAGAGTTATCTGGATTATCTGTGTGATGCTTTTGTTGTCACCCGGGCAACTCGATATGACATCAAAGGCAAAAAGTACATTGATACCCCTCAGAAGTATTATTTCAGCGACGTGGGGCTGCGTAATGCCCGGATCAATTTCCGGCAGATTGAAGAAAACCACACCATGGAAAATATTCTATTTAACGAACTGATTGGAAGAGATTTCAATGTGGATGTTGGCTTGGTAGTTACTCGCGAATACGATAGCTCTGGCAATCGTCAACAAAAGCAGTTGGAAGTGGATTTCGTATGTAATAAGGGCGCAAAGCGCTACTATGTCCAGTCCGCTTTTGCCATCCCCGACGAGGCCAAAATGCAGCAGGAATCCAGTTCTCTACTCCGGATCGACGATACTTTCAAGAAGATCATCGTTGTCAAAGACACCCCCGCTCCCTGGTACACCGATGACGGTATTCTGGTCATCAGTGTGTATGACTTCCTGCTGAATGCGGATAGTCTGGATCTGTAAAGCTCATAAGAATGGAGCAAAACAATATGAATCAGCATAAAGAAATTACTACGCTTCAATATATGGGAAGCAAGGCACGTATTATTTCTCATATATGTGAGCCAATTATCAAGAACAATGCTATAAGTACCGTAGTAGATTTGTTTGCAGGAACAGGTTCTGTTGGTTATGCGCTTAAGCAACAGAAAAATGTAATCAGCAACGATATCGAGTACTATGCATATATCATTAATCAAGCTATCTTAAACGGGTGTGCATTCTCTGCTGCGGATGAATCCGATTTTTGGGGCCAGGTGGAGGAACAATACTGTCTCCTAAAAGCTGCAATACCGACTGTCCTTTCAGAAGAAAATATGTTCTTTCATAAGGATGTTGAATACAAAGAATATCAACGCTTCTGTGAAAACACACCGTCTGTATTCTCGCCCAAAACAGAGAACGAGAAAATGAAAGAGCTACTCGCTTTGGTCACACAAGTGACCCCAGGTGTAATTACAAAGACGACCATTCCTTGCTTATTTCTGACCTACTATGCAAATGCATATTTCGGAATTGCACAGTGCTGTCAGATTGATGCTATGCGTAGCGTAATTGAAACAGTAAAAGACGAACATACAAAAAATGTCTTGTTAACGGTTTTGATGTCTGTCATGAGTGCAAGCGCCTCTACGACAACGCATTTTGCGCAATATCTAAAGGTAAAAAGCAAAGCAACTTGCCTTAACCTAATCGCAAAAAGAGGCATTAGCATTATCGATGAATGTAAATCCTTGTTACAAGAATACCGCAAAGCAGGCTTGTGCTCAACGGAAAGTGCAACACAGTCTCCATGTTTCAATCTTGATTTTTCTGCCTGTTTAGATGCCATTAAACTAGACGGAACTGTCCTGGTGTATGCGGATCCGCCATACTTCAAAGAGCATTATTCTAGGTACTATCATGTTCTTAATACTCTATGCTTGTATGACTATCCAGCCATGGCAGTTAATCCTCAAACACATGAACTATCTGTCGGTAGATATAGGGAGAATAGAACGGTATCTGATTTTGGCAAGAAAGCAAAAGCACTGGGTGCATTTGAAAAACTAATAACAAAATGCTCCCAAGCTGGAGCATGGCTGATGATTAGTTATTCAGACAATTCTATTGTTGATATTACCAGCCTCCAAACTTTAGCTGAAGAAAAATACGATGTTTTGATCAAAAAAGTTGAACTTAGCCATTCAAAACAAGGCCGTAGCTCTACGTCAAAAGTTGACGAGTACATCTTCGTTTGTAGGCCCAAAGACCTTGTGCATGATGTTACCGAAAAACTAAGTGTAATTAGAGAGCTAAAGCCCATCGTCGATAATCCTGCAGGTTTTATGCACAACTATATGGCCCGAAAACCATATAACATCGTTTCAGAGATAATCAAGCGCTTTTGTCCGGAAGGCGGTTGTGTATATGACCCGATGTTTGGTTCTGGAACAACAATTATCGAAGCGAGCAAACTCGGTCGCAATGCTATTGGAACAGATATTAATTTCTTGGCATACAAGTTATGCAAAACCTCGTTAACAAAATGGGATTTACAAGAGGCCGATAGTCTGATCGACACTTTTTGCGGGGATGTGTATTCTGCGTGTCAGTCTTTGTATGAGTTTGAAGAGAGCGGCGAAGTCCGTATTTTGGAAAGATGCCACTTTGATCAGATAGATGGGGAGCTTATCCCAACGCAATATTGGTATAAGAATAACATCAACGGCAAGTTGACGGGCCGAAAAAAGGTTACCGCGTCACGCTCGTTTGTCAATTCTTATAATCAGATTCAAACAAATAATGTAAATAATATTGATAACGCTGTCCTAATACCAAACTCCCGAATTGCCATAGGAAATAACGCTACAGTATACAGTTATTTTTGCAAACGGAACTTGATTGCAATTGACCGAATAATCGGGATTCTTCGCTCCTATCAGAATAACCCCGGTTATGATATTCTTGAAATATTGGTTTCATCGGCTATCAATCTAATTAAGCTCTCCGACAAAAAAGCATCTAGCCAGATGCCGTATTGGCTTCCCAAGAAAGATGTAACCTCCAGAAATGCTGTTATGGTAATCACACAGAAGGCAACCGCTGTAAAAGAAGGTCTTTCTTACTTAAGAGAAACTTGCAAAAGTTTCATTGGCCCCACTGGCACTTCTAATGTTGTTTTACAAAATAATCCTGCGCAGAATGTCTCGTTAGATGTATTGCCCAATGAATCGGTAGACTTAATCTTGACAGATCCCCCATATACAGACCAAGTTCCGTATCTTGAATATAACCAGCTTTGGTATAAAGTGATGGGTTGGGCGGGATTCTCTGACGAGGCACTTGATGCAGAGCTAGTTGTTTCAGACGCTCCCAGCAGAAACAAAGATGCTAAAAACTTCAATGATATTTTTGCAGAGATTCTCAAACGAATCACGCCCTCTTTGAAAATGAATGGTTATTTTATTATGTTCTATCATTCATTTGATTTGAAATCATGGAGCGAGATCCTAAAAATGATGCAAACATACGGATTGACATATTGTGGTCAGATCCCAAGCGCGGCCCCAAGAAAGTCTTTCAAAGCGGTAATGACTCCTAAAGGCACACTGGATGGTAACTACATCGTTGTCTTCCAGAAGAGAGCATATACTGAATCTCCTCTGTTTGATGGCACGGTGGAGGATGCAAAGAGGCTTGCTATTGATTGTGCAGAAAGAATTATTGCTGCACATAAAGAAGTAACCTCTCAAGATTTATATGATCATGGTATGCTCAAGGAATCCTTTGAGTGTGGATATCTGCAAACTCTATCTACAAAGTATAAATCTTTTGTTGATGTCATTAACGATTCCTTTGTGTTCCAAGATGGATTATGGAGGTGTAAATAATGTATTGGTTATTAGACTATGCAGAACAGGAAAGTCTGCGGCAGCGAATGATCGATTTGCAAAATCATATCCCCAATTCGCTTCCTCGGGAACAGGCTGAACAAGTTTTCCCGTTCATTGGCAAAAAGAGTCGTGAGATTGCACGATTGATAATCGAACATCTAACAGACGAAAATGGTGTTGTGGTCGATCCTTTTGGTGGGTCGGGTACCTTTGCATATGCAGCACTTGATGCTGGCAGACGCATCTTTTTTAATGAATGGGAACCCTACGCGTATAAATTGTCCACTGCTCCATTTCGAGGAGTACCGTCTGATGAGCAGTATGGAAATGCATTGAGATATCTTCATGAGCGTGTGAATCCAATAATGGACGACATATATAGAACACGCTGTCCTCAGTGTGGCGAAGAATTTCAATTTGACGGATTGTTTTTTGACCGCGAACCTCAAGAATATTTTCATCCAACAACACATAATCGTCTTGGCGAAAATGGGGAAAATATAATTTTTAGGAAACAATATCGTTGCAATTGTGGTTGTGAAGAAAAACACTATGATGACTTTGATGAAACGGTACGTCTGCATACAGAGGAATTACAATGTGATTTTCCCGATTATGAAATAATAGAAAACTCTCGGATTAACTTTACAGCACCCCAATATACCCAATACAAAAACTTGTTTTCTAACCGCCAACAAGTAGCTTTGGTTACATTACGAGATGCCATCCTAGAATTGCCTGAAGTAACTCAACCCTTCTTCTTTGACACATTTCTTTCCATTATCCATCTTGGCAAATATATTGATTATCATAGCAAAAGTCAAGATAATCATTGTCCAGACAATCGCTTAAAAGAAACCAATCTGTATCACAGGTTTTTGGAAAAACTTGAGAAGAGGAAGATGTATATTTCTTCTCAGAACTTCGACCTAAACAAGGTTGAAACCAGTTCAATGGATTATCGTCGATTTATGCATACAATCCTGCCTGACACAGTA
Organism: Oscillospiraceae bacterium; assembly: GCA_017398105.1. The sequence continues at coordinate 9,951 of JAFQHF010000177.1, forward strand.
GATCTTCTTTTAACCGACCCTCCATACGGTGACAATGCACAGTACTTTGAACATGCTCAACGCGTACATCCGCTTATGGGTTACTCGCTGCGTGAAGATGAGGAAAGACTTCGAAATGAGGTTGTCATAAGCAATGCTCCAGCAAGAACAGATAAGCATGGTAAAGAACAGTTTCTTAATGATATCGAAAGATTGTTCATGGAAGCAAAGCGGATCGTCAAAGATCATGGCTTTATGGTTTTGTACTTCAGACCGCAACAACGCGAGTGGATTAGCGACCTAAATAAACTCAAAGATTTTGGTCGTCGTCACGGATTCGAACCACTCTTAACCTTCTCAGCTGGGATATCCGACCCTTCAATGCGAGCATTAGCATCTGCTGCATGGAATTTCAAAAATGATGTGTGTTTTATTTTCTTAAAGCTGCAAGAAGGGGAACGCCGTTGGTACGAAGGTCAGGCTGATGTGGACGAACTTGTTTTCTTAGCAGCTCAAAACGCAGCAACAGATCAAGGCAACCCCTTTGTTATTACCCAGTTTAATCAAGCTTTTCTGTCCCAATTGCGTAGATGTGGCTTGATGCGGTTGGCCAATCCCGCCTATGAAAGTAAGATTCGGAGAACATTGGATCGGTACACTACTAGAAACGGGGCTCAATATCGATTAACAGGATTGTCTCCGTATACCCTTATGAACCGTGAAATGAACGCTGAAATCAGGCTCCGTGAATTCGCTCCCGTTGTTATAGAGGAGTTAACTGCTGATGGACAAGGTTTTACTTTTGAGGAATATGTAATCCATCTTGCATCCTTTATGGAGAATGGCAGCAGGGAGATTATCAATCAACTCCATACTGCCAATAGACTCATTCCGGAATTGCTAAATGTTTATGCAGAATTGGATGAAGCACAAGATAAATTCTTTGCCCGAAATACAGCAATTGCAGCTCATAATATCGAAGGGCGGGAGCACCTGTGCGCAATGGATCCATATGACTTCGAAAGATTGATTGCTGACTATTTTGTTCGGAGAGGGTTTGTCCATGCAGAGGTCATTGGCCGTTCTGGAGATAGAGGTGTAGATGTCCTTGCTACAAATATTCAGGGAGAATACGAACTCATTCAATGCAAACGATATCGACAAGGTAACAATATCGGGTCTACTCCTATTCAACGTGTTCATAGCTATATGCGCACACGCAATGCAAGCAGAGCTTGGGTTATTACAACATCTGACTTTACTCCGGAAGGTCGAGATGAAGCTCGCATTACAAACGTTACAATTATGAATGGTCAAGATCTTCTACAATCGCTGGAATTGTATTATCCTGGAAGATATTGCTTGTGATGACTTTTTAATTTCTAAACACATAAGAGAAGAGGTGAAAGAATGGTAAACGTAAACGGGAAAGAATGGACAAAATTAGAAACCGCGGATGTTCAGGCCGTACTATCTGAACAAGATTTTGATGAATCTTTTTATTTTGAATTCAAAGATGACCGCGTTTCCAATAAGAAAATTCTTGAAGAAGTATCCGCTTTTGCAAACACGTTTGGTGGATATATCTTTCTGGGAATTGCTGATGACAAGAAAATTGAAGGATGTACAGCTTGGAATGAGCAGAGAATTCATACCACCATTCACGACGCAATAACTCCTACGCCGTCCTTCGATGTGAAAAAATTTACTGTAGATTCCAAAGTTGTGTATGTAATTAAAATTGATGAAGGTGCAGAGCCTCCGTATATAACCAGTAGCGGAAAAATCTATGAAAGGCTCTCGTCTGGTTCTTTTACGATAAAGGATTCAGTTAGACTTTCACAGATCTACAACAAAAGAGAACAGTTACTTACTAAAATTGAGCGTAAAATTTCGATTCCTCCTGTTTCGGAAAATGCCAATAATATACATGGTTATATTGATATCGGCTTTTCTTTGGTGACATCTGACATTCAAATTGCTGTCGATACATTTAATAAAGTGGACTTGCATTCAATAGCTGAAAGAATGAAAGACCAGATGCCATCATTTAACTTGTCTTATGTTGGAAATTCAATAGTTTACACCCCAGGAGGATTGTCCACACAAAACGGTTATCTTCCCGCACATACGAATAACTTCCTAGAAATAATGGTAGATGGAAGCGCAAAAATGAGAATTCTGTTGATAAACAATGCCCAAGAGGATTCTAGTGTAAATATGTTGTTCGCTACAACCTTATTGCGGTTGTATAAGGAAGCCTATACGCATATCATGGGGGATTTGTTCCCGCATAGAATGGTGTACGCCAAGAAATATGAAGCGCTAACAGTTCGGCGACAATTCCACCCCGTACTGTTTTATGATGATTATGTTCTTGAATTGCATCCAAACTGGGAAGAAGATAACAAAATAATGCTCGCTGCCCTCCGGAAGCAACGTGAGCTCTTGGGAACAAAAATTGTGATAACCGATGATCGAATTCCTAAAACCGGTTTCTACACAATTGATAAGCGACAGCTCGAGCTTTGGGGAGAGGAATTTACATCAGATTCTATTATAGATGAACTTTTTTACTCTCGTTTCGTTAGCTTAGGAGCTACACCTATATCGGAAGAATAATTATTGCTATCTTCTCGTTCAGCTGTCCAATAATGTCGATCTAACAGTACTTCTTTTACCTTTCCATCATAATGCGCCACAGTTTTGCGTGAAGCTGTGGCGCATTTCTTTGTGTTATTCTTCTTTTATAGGGTCGGGTTTGTAGATGGAAATGTCGGTATAGCAACCGTCTTCCTTGAAGCAGCGGCGGAGGTAATCGTGGCCTCCATCGACGGAACAAGCTCCGCATTTGCATGTCACAAAGTCATGACGGTGTGTGGATTCGATTTCGTCGCCACAGATGTTGCAGCGAATTGCGTTTTTGATAATCATTAGTTATTCTCCTTGCAAGTTTATTGATAAGCTGTGCCGAGTCTCTTGATAACTTCATTATTTGGCAAGATCCTCAAAGGTAGGTTTATACTGCCTCATGATTCGCTTGGCTGCGATTTCCAGTTTTTCTTCCTCTGTCAGGTCATAGATCAGCGTTTCCTGCTCCAGATCGATCAGCAAATATTTAGGCTTGTTATCCTTGAGAATCACAACACGGCCATAACTGTCTGCCAAGTACATGACACGGGAGAAATCTTTATCTGCTTCGGAAATGGGCACCATTATTGGGGTATCCGGATTCATATCGACCCACCTTTCTTGTCAGCGTACAACTCAGACATCAAATGTGCGCCGTATTGCAAACCATCCAGAAATGCTTTATGTTCATAGGCGGTACAAAGGCTACAGCAGAGGTTAAAGACGGTATTATTATCTTCCAATGGTAATTGTCCCAGGAGGTTATCCAACTCCCGGAAACGTTCCCGGATGTCTGGCGGGTCAGATTCATGGGATTCCTGATAGGCTTGGAACAGTTGATCCAGAACGGTTTCGCAGTCACTGTCGACGGGGTCAAAAGGATGTGCTTCAATGTAGGCTTTCAGCCGCTGGGCGGTATTATCCATTGTAGATCATCTCCTCCCGGATGATTTCCTCTGCCCGGTTTTGGATGCTGTTCATGCTCTGTACCCATGCCATCTGATCAGCAGCTTTCAATCTTTCCGTGACACCCTCCGCATCTTTCATCTGCTGCATGATCCTATCCAGCCGTTCTTGGGCCTGTTCGTTCAGGTCTGCCAGGTAAGTCCATAGCTTGCAGGACAAAACCAGATTGGTATACTGAATCGGATGATGTTCCTTCAGATACTCCCGGTGCATGCGGCCCCACTTGCCAACAGGCCGGACTTCCTCCGGCAGCTTCAGATCTGGGATGAAGTAATCCCCGGAGCGGATGTAGTTTATCTTCATAATCATTCCTCCTTTGTTGTTTTCATTGTACCGGAGGAAAGTCTAATAGTCGAATGTGTCAAAAATGGAAAGCCCGGTTCGCCAACTAAGGCAAACCGGGCCAATGCTTGTCCAATTACACGATCAGCATTGCTGAATAGCTGATTTTTACATGATGGCTATAATCAGAGGACAGAATCTCTCCAAGTGTCCTCCATAGGGAGTTTGCTCGCGCATCAATACTTCTTCATAATATGGGCCACCAGGCGCAAATTCCGTTCGATCAGGACGTTGCGGGCCTCCAGGTCTCCCTGCCGGGAAAGTGCCAGGTACTTTTTCTCTTCCTCCTCCGTAAGGGGCTTGGGAAAGCTCCCTGTGGACAGCTGCAAAGAATACAGCAGTGTACTCAGCATCAGCCAGGTTGCTGCAAGCATCGTTATCACCTCGCTGTTACTGTATTCACCTCTGTTTGTCCCTTTTCCGCCGAAGTATGAAAAAAGCACTGTTCTTATACGTGTTTTTGATAAATCGGCCCAAGCCATTTTATCAGGCATTCGTATTGCAACCAGTATCCATTTTGTTTTTCCTGCGCACACAAAAGCACTTGACAAACGGACTTTCCCATGGTATGATTGCGAAGTCAGTTGTATAAGTCAAATGCGTTTGAGCAGAAAGAGTAGTCTGAACAAAGGCTGCAGAGAGTTGCCGGGTGGTGCGAGGCAACAGCCGGAGCCGGATGAAGTTCATTCTGTGAGCAGTGTGTTGAAATCAGAGTAGGCACAACGGGTGCGACCGTTACATCGCTGAGGCTTTTCAGGCCCTGCGGCATTCTGCCCGGCTGCGAAGTCAATAAGGCATGTTCCGTGAGGAATGTGCGAAGCAGAGTGGTAACACGTATTTTACGTCCCTGTATTTCTTGCAGGGACGTTTCTTTTTTGTATTTTCCGCCCTCACAGGACGTTAAATAAAAGATACACAAAATGGAGGAAACAAACATGAAAAAGATCATCTCTCTGACCGTCACCCTTCTGCTGCTGGTGTCCATGATGGCCGGCTGCGGCAGCTCCGCTCCCGCCGAGGCTGCACCTGCAGACTCCGATTCCAGGGAATTTACTGTCGGCATCTGCCAGCTGATGGTTCATGAATCTTTGGACCAGGCAACCCAGGGTTTCGTGGATGCTCTGACCGCTGAAGTGGAAGCTTCCGGCAATACGGTTAAGATCGATACCCAGGTGGCAGGCGAGGCCGGTCTGTGCACCACCGTCATCAATACCTTCACCGCCAAGAAGGTCGATCTGATCATGGCCAATGCAACGCCCGCTCTGCTGGCTGCTGCCAACGCAACCACCACCATTCCTGTTCTGGGCACCTCCGTTACGGACTATACCGATACCTTTGCCGGAAATATCCCCGCCAACGTTTCCGGTACTTCCGATGCCGTTCCCTTTGCAGAGCAGGCAAAGATGATGATTGATTCTCTGGGTCTGGCTGCCGGTGATCTGGTGGGTGTTCTGTACTGCACCAATGAAAGCAACTCTCTGATCCAGTACGAGGCCGTCAAGGCGCTGTTCGAGAGCGAGGGCATCGAGGTCAAGGCTTACACCTTCTCCGAGACCACGGAACTGCAGGCTCTGACCACCTCCATGGCCGGTGAAGTCAAGGCCGTCTACATTCCTTCCGACAATACCGTTGCTGCCAATGATGCCATCGTAGGCACCATCTGCACCGAGAAGAACGTTCCTGTCTACACCAGCTACGGCGGCGCAATCTGCTACGCTTCCCTGTCCATCAGCTACTACGACCTGGGTTATGAAACCGGCAAGATGGCTGCACAGATCCTGCTGGAAGGCAAGACTCCCGCTGATTTCGAAATCATGACCCTGACTCCCGCCGTTGCCTACAACGAAGAGCTGTGCGCACAGCTGGGCATTGCGGTTGCGGAATAATCTTACTGTTTTGAGGTAACTATGGCTTTTTTGTATGCGCTGCCCGGTGCGGTAGCGGAAGGACTGATCTGGGGATTGATGGCCATTGGCGTCTACATCTCCTACAAAATTCTGGATATTGCTGACCTGACCGTGGACGGCTCCATCTGTACCGGCGCCTGTGTCTGTGCGGTTCTGCTGGGACTGGGCGTTCCTGCCTGGGTCAGCCTGCTGGCCGCACTGCTGGCCGGCGCTCTGACCGGTATTGTGACCGGACTGCTGCATACCGCACTGGGGATTCCTTCCATTCTTGCAGGTATTCTGACACAGCTGATGCTGTACTCCGTGAACCTGCTGATTCTGGGCGGCAAATCCCTGATGGCCATTGACCCCCGGGCAAATGCCCTGCTGGTGCACATGAGCCGCAACAACGATTCCATTGTCTCTCTTGTGATCATTGTTGTCGCAACCATCTTCCTGCTGTACAAGTTTTTCTACACGGAAATCGGTCTGACTCTGAAATCCACCGGCGACAACCCGGATATGAGCCGGGCACAGGGTGTGGATGTTGCCCGGAATAAGGTCATTGGTCTGGCCATTGCCAACGGCATCGTTGCCATGGCCGGTGCTCTGCTCGCCCAGTACAAGGGCTCTGCCAACATCAATGACGGCCGGGGCGCCATTGTCATCGGTCTGGCAGCCATCTTCATCGGCCTGTCCGTTTCTCTGAAAATCAAGCCGAACTTTGTATGCAGCCTCATCGGCGTCATCGGCGGCGGCATCACCTACTACATCGTCTACAACTTCGTGATCCTCATGGGTCTGAAGACCGACTATCTGAAGATGCTCTCCGCCATTATCGTGGCGCTGTTCCTGGGCATTCCTTACCTGAAGGGCAAGTATTTCACCCGGCAGAAGGATCTGCATCCATCTGACCTGACTCACAAATCCAACGCAGGAGGCAACGGCAATGCTTAAGATCACCAACCTGCAAAAAACCTTCAATCCCGGCACTGTCAATGCCAAAACCGCGCTGGCCGGCCTGGATCTGCACATCAAGGAAGGCGATTTTGTCACCGTTATCGGCGGCAACGGCGCAGGAAAATCCACCCTGCAAAATGCCATTGCCGGCGTCTGGAAACCGGATTTCGGCACCATTGAAATCGACGGTGTGGATGTGACCAACATGCCCGAGCACAAGCGGGCCGCCTTTCTGGGGCGTGTGTTTCAGGACCCCATGAAGGGTACCGCCCCGGACATGGAAATCGCGGAAAATCTGGCCATCGCTTCCAAACGGGGACTGAAGCGCCGGTTCGTCCGGGGTGTCAGAAAGTCCGACCGGGAATACTACCGGGATCTTCTGAAGATCCTGGATCTGGGCCTGGAAGACCGGCTGTCCACCAAGGTTGGTCTGCTGTCCGGCGGTCAGCGTCAGGCCATTACCCTGCTGATGGCTTCCATGAACAAGCCCAAGCTGCTGCTTCTGGATGAACATACCGCAGCATTGGATCCGAAAACTGCAGCAAAGGTTCTGGAAATCACCGATAAGATCGTTACAGAGAACCACCTCACCACCCTGATGATCACCCACAATATGCGCGATGCCATTATCCACGGCAACCGGCTGATCATGATGCACGAGGGTAGGATCGTAGTCGATGTGCAGGGCGAAGAAAAATCCATGCTGACAGTGGAGACACTTCTGAGTCTGTTCTACCGTGCCAGCGGCCGGGAATTCACCAACGACAGAGCAATTCTATCATAAAAAACACTGCCCGCAGAAAATTTTCTGCGGGCAGTAATTCGTTTCGATGGAATTGCAGCAATTTGTCGTTTTTGTAAGATTATCTCCTTAACAGCCAAGACATTTCCCAGAATGCCAGCTCATAACGGGAACAGGCGACAAAAATGTCCGCAAGATGCTGAAGCTGTCTTTCTGTGTAGTTCACAGTAAGCGCATCTAATTCTTCCAGAAGAACGATATTATCTTCTGCGTATCCCTCTGATGCATATCCCCTGATCCAGTCACCATAGAAATCATCATTAATTGCATCCGGATTGTTCTTCAGGATGTTTCTGGCAATGACCTCATAGCTGTAGGCGCAGGAGAGAATTGCCGCAAGGATTTCTGCTTCGCCTTCTTCATATGCCACGCGGAGCATATATGAGGTGTAGGACAGGTTATCCAGAGAACGGGAGGAAGAATCAAGTTCCTCCTGTGTGACTCCCAGCCGCGCCAGATATCCGTTGTGAACATCCAGTTCGCCATTCATAACAGAAATGTACTTGGCAAACAGATTGGCAACTCTAAGGCTCTTGGCTTTTGCCACCCCCACTGCAAATGTTTTTGCATAATCTTCCAGATAGAGGTAGTCCTGGATGATGTAATAACGAAACTTCTCTTTGTCCAATGTACCATTCTGAATGCCCAGAACAAAGGGATGGTCATTATATGCATCCCAGATCTCCTTCGTTGCGGATAAAAGCCTGTGCGTTGTTTTCATGTTACCTCCTGTCCGCTGCCTGTTTCAATGCTTTCAATGGCAGCAGCATAATAATGATCCCGGACAAAATGCATAGGGGCAGGTTTTGCGATAAATTATAGGCCAGGCTGTAACCCCATGCGCCCCAACCATCCCAAGCGTTTTGGGAGAAGAAAACCACGCCGCTAAAAAGATGCCCTGCAATCTTTAGACCGGAAGCCAGAATCATACCGCCGGCAATTTTGTATCGCTTGTCTGTGCCCCAAATTTCTGTGTATCCCAAGCAGGAGAAACAGACCATGTGTTCAACAAGAAACTGTCCCCAATGCACCGGCTGCCATCCCGGAATCATCACCATAGCCAAAAAACCGCATACCCAGCCTGTAACGATGGCAACGCGGTAGTCAGAAACGACAGCAAAGAGCATCAGCGGAACAGGAGAAAGCAGCGATGTGGTTGCGCCTGTCGGCAGCGGGATTCGAATGGATTCCAGCACAAGTGTCATGGCAACCACGATTCCGCTAAGGCAGAGATCTCGTGTTGAAAACCGCACATGCCGGATGGCAAAGAATGTCAGTGAATAGTAGAAGACTGCGAAGCAGATTGTGATCGTATTATTCATAATCTTTGCTCACCCCGGATTCAGAAGTCAGAATAAACGCATGATCCATAGGGCCGCTTCCCTGGCCCAGATCCAGCATGGCAGCCAGTGCGCCGGAGATGTAATCCTTGGCTTTTTTGACAGACTCAGGAAGCGGAAAACCCTTGGCAAGGTTGGCTGCAATCGCACTGGATAGCGTACAGCCGGTGCCGTGGGTATTGGGATTGTCGATGCGCTTTCCCTCAAACCAGGTAAAATCCCCATTGGAGTATAGAAGATCGTTGGCATCGTTGATGCTGTGACCGCCCTTCAGCAGGACGGCGCAGCCATAGCTGTCACCGATCTTTTTTGCGGCGGCGTGCATGTCCTCCCGGGTACGGATCTCCATTCCGGAAAGCACCCGGGCTTCCGGAATATTGGGCGTGACCAATGCCGCCAGGGGCAGCAGTTCTTCGATCAGGGTCTGCACCGCATCCGTCTTCATCAGCTCAGAACCGGAGGTCGAAACCATTACCGGGTCAACGACGATATTCTTTGCCGCATAGTGCCTCAACCGGTCGGCAATGACCCGGATCAGCGCGGAGGATGCCACCATACCGATTTTCACCGCATCCGGATAAATGTCCTCAAATACGGCATCAATCTGCTGCTGTAAAAATTCCGGGGTGGATTCCTGGATTGATCGTACGCCGGTGGTGTTCTGTGCCGTCAGTGCCGTGATGACACTCATGGCGTAAACACCGTTCATGGTCATGGTTTTGATATCGGCCTGAATACCGGCGCCTCCACTGCTGTCGCTGCCTGCAATGGTCAATGCTGTTTTTCGTTTCATATTATTCTCCTTTCGTATTTTCAGCATCGTTTTCTATCGCGGCATAAGGTGGTGCCCCCAATATGCCGCTGTTTCGGTCAGATCAGTGTCTTCACTTTTTCTTTCAGCTCTATGGCTGCCTGTCTGGGGTCATCTGCTTTCATGATGGCAGAAACCACGCAGATGCCCCCAATGGGGATACCTGCCAGAATATGGATGTTATCCTTGTTGAGGCCACCGATGGCGTTTGCCGGAATCGGGACAGCGCTGCAGATATCCCGGAGGGTATCGGTGGAAGTCAAAACGGTTTTGACTTTTGTGGTGGTAGGATAGATGGCACCAACGCCAAGATAGTCCGCGCCCTGCTCCCAGGCCTCCAATGCCTGAGGAACCGTTTTGGCAGTGGCACCGATGATCTTCTCCGGGCCAAAAATCTTCCGCGCCAGATGGATGGGCATGTCGCTCTGACCCAGGTGAACACCTTCCGCGTCAATCGCCATAGCAATATCCAGGCGATCATCAATGATGAGCGGTACAGTATATTTTCTTGTCAGTTCATGAACCTTCCGGGCCAGTGACAGGTAGTCCCGGGTGCTTTTCTCCTTTTCCCGGATCTGAAGGCATGTCACACCGCCCTGGAGAGCGGCTTCGATCCGACCCAGGAATTCTTCCTCCGCAAAGCCGGTGCTGTCTGTAATGAAATACAGACTGGTGTCAAATTGCTTCAATGGTGATCTCCTCCAGTTTCAGATGTTGTTCTATTTCCGCGTCTGTCAGCGTGGACAAAGCATCCATCAGACGACACAGGTAGGTTCCGGTTCCCCGGTCGGTTTGGGCAAGCTCTCCGCAGATTCCCAGAACGGTGCAGCCGGTGATGACGGCATCCAGACCTGGCTTTGCGGACAGGTAAGCTGCGCACAGCGCACCCTGCAAACATCCGGTTCCGGTGATTTGGGAGAGTTGGGGAGTGCCGCTATAAATGTGGTAAAGGTGGCTGCCATCTGTGACGATATCCACCTTACCACTGGCAAGGATCACCGTTCTCAGGCTGCGGGCAAGGGAAAGGGCAGCTTGATCGATGGTATGGATATCCAGACTGGAATCCGCATCCACACCGGAGGACCGATAGGATTGCTGGTACAATGCCTGAACTTCGGAATAATTGCCCTTGATAACAGTGGGAATTGCCGTGTTCAGAAGTTCCCTGACATATTCCCAGCGCAGAGTGGAACAGGAAATGCCCACCGCATCCAGCAGGATGGGAATTTCCCTTTCCTGCGCCGTTTTTGCGGCGATCAGCATGGATTCCATCCGGGCATCTGTAATGTTTCCCAGGTTCAGCATCAGCGCCTGTGCTGTCCGGGTAATTTCGGATACTTCCTTCGGATGCTCTGCCATTATGGGCCGGGCACCGATTGCCAGAATGGCATTGGCACACTGGTTGATGGAGATGGGATTGGTGATACAGTGGATCAGAGGCTGCGTTTGTTTTACGTTTTTGCGGATATCATGGATTGCCTGCTGCATGGGTCGTTTTCACCTTCTTTGTGATGTAATAAAGAATTGCTGCTGCGGCGCAGAGAATCAGAGAAACATAAGACAGCTTGTCCCAGAGGACTCCGGTGAGCTTGAAAATATCGGATGCAAGCTCAATGACCACAAAAAGGATCGCGCCACAGGCGGCAATGGTCAGTGTGTTGGACAGGATACTGGTATGATCCAGATAGCTCTGGGCGCCCAGCATCATCTGAATCCGTACCAGCATACCGTTGGCGGCGAACTTGCGCAGGAATACATAGGCGATGCTGCCGCCGATGAGGGTGCCGCAGATAAAGGAGGGAACATAGAACAGCCAGCTTAAGCCTTCCTTGCCCCACAGAAAAGTCATGACGGGATAGGACGCAATGGCACCAATAATGCCGGTGCCGATGATCTCGCCCAGAACGGCAAAAATGATCCTGCCTTTGGAGGCCCGGTAGAACACGCCGGACAGGAAGGCGCCGAAAACAGCACCGGTCAGGGCAATGGGCGGGATGCCCATGGTGATCATACGGATGATACCGATCAGGGTCGCACAAAGCAGAGAATACCAAGGGCCTAAGAATACGGAACAGACGATGTTGATAAAGTGGGCCATGGGACACATACCCTCAACACGGAGGATGGGCGAGATGACTACGCCCAGGGCGATGAGCATGGAAAGGGTGATCATTTTCAGTAAGCTTTTGGAATTGCGCATGTTTTTTACCTCGTTTCAAAAATAATACGAAGCGGCTGCTTCGCCCGGTCGGGAATCACTTTTCCCCTCTCACCCCGAAACACGGGTTCCCATCGCAAGAACTACTACAAGATAAAAGGCGCTCCCCTTCCATCCGCCCGGTTTACCGGGATCGTTCTATCACATCCTTTCCGCAAAACAAAAACGGAAGCTACCCTGACTGAAGTAACTTCCGTAAATGAAAAGCATTCCCTACGTTGGCATTATCCAAATCAGGTTAAGGGTCGAAGGGCACACCTTCCTCTCAGCCTGTCTGCAAGCTCCCCGTATATTCCGTTATCAACAAAAAACAGGAGACACCCGTGTCCGGATGCCTCCTGTAAAAATCATTGCGTCATGACTTCCTACGGCGGCATTACCCGCATCAGGTTAAAGGGTCGAAGTTCGGTTACTTCCTCTCAGCCTGCTTCACAAGCTCCCCTGTTTTTCAGTTATGTGCATTATACACCCTCATGCGCAAGATTTCAAGTATGATATGTGCAATCAGGACATTTTCTTCTTACGCCGGCTTTAACGTCGCCGATGATCCCTAAAAAAGGCACCGTTCTTACGAACAGTGCCTTTTTTCGGTTAAACTTTACTTGGCGATCTCAATATTCACCGTGACCTGAGTCAGCTTGGCATCGCTGGCATGACCAACAGGCGTGATCTCCAGCGCCAGCTTGTATACCTTGCCCCGCTGCAGGCCCCGCCAGTCTGCGATGGGCAGCACCAGTCTTGCCTCTGCGGTGCTTTCCGTCAGCAGATTTCCGCTCAGGGCGGAGTTGTCCAGGGCTGCCAGCAGTTCCTTGGCGGATTTGGACGGATTGATCCGAATCTCTGCCATTCTGGCATTCTCAGGCGCGGTGATGGCCAGACTGACCACCACAGAATCCTCACCCGGAATGTATTTATTCAGAGCACCCATACCCTTCAGTGCGCTCTGGGTCACCTTCACACTCAGAACCGCGGATTCATACCGGGTTCCGCTGATGGTGTATTCCAGTGCGATCTTGTAGGCAGTCTTTGTTGCGTACCGCACACCTTCACGCAGCTTCAGGGTAAATTCGGGCTTTCCCTGGGCATTCCGTCCCAGCTCGGAAATCTCAAACAGCTCTGCGCCCTGCTTCAGCTCCACGGCTTCCAAATTACCCTCGCTGACGGTATTGACCGTATAGACGATCTCACTTTCCGGGTTCACCGTATCCAGCTTGCCCTTGGCTGCCAGGGTTACCTTGGGTACTGCCGTGCTGATGGTGACCTTTACCGTCACGGCCTTCAGCGCTGCTTCATTGCCCTGCTGATCCCGGACATAGGGCACTGCCGTATAGCTGTAGGTGCCTGCCTTTGGCATCTGTCCCCGCCGGATCTGGGCGGTAATGATGCCGTCGGCATAGCTCAGAGTGATCTTGTTGGCCTCGGTTCTGGCCGGGGTACCGGCTTTTGCGGTGGAGGTGAAGGAACCGAAACGGACGATCTCCATATTGCCCTGATTCAGGGTAATCTCTGTCCGGGCTGTCCGGTCAGCAAAGTTGTTGTTGATCTTCAGGGTGGGAACTGCCAGCTTGGTGGTGGGAAGCTTGGTATCCAGACTGACCTTATGAGTCACCTTCACACTTTGCATCCAGTTGTCCAGCTGCACATACAGATCCACATTTCCCTTATAGGGACTGCCGAAGTCCACGGTGACCTTGCCATTGTCCGTCACATAGAAATCCTTGCTGCAGCTGACCTGATCCTGCCGCAGATCCAGCACAGTCTTTGCGGTCTTGTTCAGAATGCGGAAGGAGATCCGGTAGTCATCTGTCATGGCCGTATTCAGAATGCTGGATGCCGGGTCCGTAGCCAGGGTCATATTGGTCTTGGCTGTTGTGATGGTAAGGGCTTTCTCCACAGGATCGATATAATCCTCCAGATACACCACAAGGGTCGCCTTGGTATCGGGCTTATACTTGGGGTTGGCTGTCAGCTTTGCCTTCAGATCATCTGCAAAGCGGATCACACCGTTTTCATCCATCCGGAAGTCATCCGTATCTGTCAGTTCCAGCTTTTCCACCATGGTATTCTTGGCGGTAACAGTCAGATCCGTCCGGCTGTCGGTATAGAACAGATCCAGCTTGGTGTTCTGCTTGATGGTGATGGCAGGCACGGTGTTCTTTACCGCCACCTTCAGGGGCAGATCGTAAATCTTTCCATCCTCACAGATCACGCTGACCGTGGTATTGATGTTGCCGTTCTTCAGATCGGTATTGGCAAACAGCATCCAGAAACCGTCCTCACTGTTATAGGACACATCCAGGCCACTGTGCTCCACTGCCACGCCGGTGATCCCGTTTTCATAACCGGCGATCAGATTCAGATATACGCCGCTTTCCATCAGGGGATTCAGGGTAACGGATGCGCTGCCCAGCTTGGGCACACGGTCCACAACAGACAGGCGCATAACGGCAGTCAGCTTTGCCAGGTCTGTGGTTTGGGCGGTGATGAGTGCCTCGCCGTCCTTATTGGCGGTGAGGGTCACCGTGGCTGTGCCGTCGGCATTGGCCTTGACCTTAGCCAGGGCCGTATTGGAGGAAGTCCACTTCAGGCTCTTGGCGTTCAGCGTCATGGGGCCGGAAATTCCCTCTGCCTCTGCCGTGATGGTAATGGTGCGGGAGGCGGGGGTTGTCAGTTCTGTCTTGTCCAGCACCAGATCTTCCGGTGTCAGCGTCAGGCTTCTGGTCTGGGCGGGAATGACCTTGATGCTGACCACAGTGCTGCGCTTCATGGGATCGTCCTGAACCACCGCCGTGATCTTGGCATTTCCGGTTTTGGTTCCGCCGGTGAGAATGCCGTTTTCATCCACGCTGACGATTTCCACATTGGAAGAAGTAAACAGCAGATCCTCTGCCGGGATCAGGCTGTCGCCGAACACACTGATTCTGGCAGTATCTCCCTGCTGCAGGCCGATGGCGGGAATGTCCGTCACAGCGGTCAGCTTCTTGGCGGTATCCACATAATAGACATTCAGCGAAGCCGTGCCCGTCAGGCCATAGGTATCTCTCACGGTAATGGCTGCCGTGCCGGTCTTATGAATGGTGACGGTTCCGTTCTCCACGGAAGCAACACCGCCTGTACCGGCACTCCAGGTCAAAGCGGCATTGGACAGGCTCCTTCCGCCTGCCTCGACGGTCAGCTCCAGGGTTTGGGTGTGCTTGATATCCACGCCCAGGGTGCTGACAGTCTGTCCGTCCCGCTTCAGGATCAGGGCCGTGTTTTTGGGCAGGATCAGCAATGTCATGGAATTGCTGACGCCGTCCTCCGGATTCACCGCGGTAACAGTCACATTCTGGGGAACGCCTACGGCACCGGCTGTGACCAGGCCGTCATCACGGACGGATGCATGGCCCGCGCCTGCGGTGATCTGCCACTGAACATCCATTTTCTGATTTTCAGGCATCCGCCAGGCTTCCAGAGTCAGGGTCTTGCCGTCAGGCAGGTAGTCCAGTCCGGTGGTGCTGCGCACTTCGATGGTATAGGCCGGAACCTCCAGGCAGCGGGTACACTGACCGTTCACATAGTCATGGCCCAGGGCCTCCAGGATTTCCTGCTCCACCAGGATTTCTTCGCAGCGGCCGCAGTGGCTGCCTTCTGTCAGACCGGTTTCGGTACAGGTGGGGTCTACCGCCTCGTCGGTCACCTCATCATGACCCAAGGCAGGAAGTTCTTCCTGTTCCACAAGGATCTCTTCACAGACAGAGCAGTGTCTGCCTTCCGTCAGACCGGATTCCAGACAGGTAGGCTCGATGCCCTCATCGATGACTTCGGTATGGCCGGGAGCCTCCAGCATTCTAGTCTCCTCATGGCCGCAGGTCTCGCATTCCCGGCGCTCCTCACCGTTTTCGGTACAGGTAACCTCTTCCGTGGTCTCCCATCCGGTGAAGCTGTGGCCCAGGGCACTTACATAGGTGTCCACGAAGCTATCTCCGCAGCGGCAGGTATGGGTGGTGTAGCCCCGCTCGGTGCAGGTGGGGGCAGTGACGGTTTCTTCATAGCTGTGGACATGCTCCAGAACGGGAATGGTTTCCGTTTTGGTCTCGCCGCAGACACGGCAGGTATAACGGCACTGACCCTCAGTTTCTTCCGTGGGTTCTCTTATAACGGTGCCGTCATTCCAGTCGTGGCCCGCAGCGGGAATGACTTCCTGTCTGACCAGAACGGTATCACAAACAGAGCAGTGAGCGCCATCCGTCAGGCCGGTTTCCGTGCAGGTGGGTTCAACACCCTCATCAGTAACCTCAGTATGTCCCAGCGCAGGAATCGTCTCCTGGCGGATGATCACGGCATCGCAGACAGAGCAGTGGGAGCCTTCCGTCAGGCCGGTTTCGGTACAGGTTGCAGGAACAGCTTCGTCGGTCACTTCTTCGTGTCCGACAGCTTCCAGAACTTCGGATTCATAGTGGTCGCAGTTTTCGCAGTCCCGGCACTTTTCGCCGTCCCGGGTACAGGTGGGCTGCATCAGGATGTACCAGCTGCCGAAGCTGTGGCCGGTGGCATCCACGTAGGAATCCACATAGCTGTCGCCGCAGCGGCAGGTATGGGTGGTGTAGCCCTGCTCGGTACAGGTGGGCTGCGTAACCGTTTCTACATAGTTATGGACATGATCCAGCATGGGAATAGATTCCGTTCTGGTCTCGTCACAGCGTTCACAGGTGTAAGTACGGGCGCCCTCGGTCTCCTCGGTGGGTTCTCTGGTCACTTCTCCATCGTCCCAGTCGTGACCCAGTGCGGGAATCACCTGCTGTGCCGTCAGGACAGCATTACAGGCGGAGCAGTGGGAGCCTTCTGTCAGACCGGTTTCCGTACAGGTTGCGGGAACGGCTGCGTCAGTGACAATGTTGTGACCGTTTACGCAACTGGAAATCCAACGGATCGTGCCACCCCAGTTCTGGCGGACAGAGGATGTCCATGTGGAATTTCCGGCAGGGTAATAGGCCGTTGCCGACACTCTAAAGAAAGCATAATTGCCAATAGTGGGAGCATTTCCGCGGAAGGTAATTTTTGTCAACAACCCGCAGGCTGCGAACGCATACTGACCAATGCTGGTCACACCCGCAGGCAGGTCAATGCTTCTTAAATTCTCACAGTTGCTGAATGCATAGCTGCCGATGCCGGTCAAGCTGGCAGGCATATGGAAGCTACGCAAACTATCGCACTCATAAAAGGCATCCTCGCCAATATAGGTCACACTATCAGGCACATCCACGTTGGCCAGCTTGCCGCAGTATTTGAATGCATCCTCACCAATCCTGCGCAGACTTTCAGGAAGGTCGATACTGGTTAACGCATTGCACAGGTTAAAGGTTCCGGTTTCGATACGGGTTACACCTTCAGGCACAGCAATGCTGGTTAAGGCGCTGCAGTTTGAAAACGCGTAGCTGCCAATGCTGGTCAACCCATCGGGCAGTTCTACAGTGGTGCAGCTGCTGCATTGACTGAATGCAGCATTACCAATATGGGTTACACCGCTTTGCACTACAATGGCTGTGATTTCATTGCGGTGGGAGTACCATGGTGTAGCAGAAGCGGATGCATAATCCGTCATTTCTCCCGTACCGCTGATGGTCAGTACACCATCCGCCAGTTCCCAGGTCAGGTTGTCACCGCAGGTGCCATGGGGATTGTTGGACACAGCCTGCCAGGTGATGGTACCGCCGTAGTTCTGACGGACAGAGGATGTCCAGGTGGAATTGCCAGAGGGGTAGCGGGCGGTGGCAGTGACACCAGAGAAAACAATTGTGCCAAAGGTAGGAGCATTTCCGGTAAAGGTGATTTGTCTCAGACCGCTGCAGCCCAAAAATGCAGAATCACCAATGTTGGTCACTGCGGCGGGCAATTCTATGCTGCCCAAGCTGGTACATTCCAAAAAAGCCAATTTGCCAATTCTGGTTAATCCGTCAGGTAGTTCTACGCTGGTTAAGTTTCCGCATTGTATAAAAGCATAATTACCAATGTCCGTCACTCCACTGCCAACAACCACAGATCGAATTGCGCTGCGCTGATCATTCCAAGGCGCATAGTTAAGACTGCTGTAATCCGTCATCGCACCGCTGCCGGTGATGGTCAGAGTACCATTATTCAGCGTCCAGGTCAGATTGGTACCGCAGGAATTGCTGGGCGTAGTCTGAGGCGTGTAGCTCTGCCAGGTAATGGTGCCGCCGTAGTTCTGGCGCTTGGCAGCTGTCCAGGTGGAATTGTTGGAGGGATAATAGGCCGTTGCGCATACATAGGAACTAAACACTACAGATGCAAATGTGGGCGCATTGCCTGTAAAGGTAATGCTGCTCATGTCATTGCAGTAGGCAAACGCATCTGTGCCAATGCTGGTTACGCCCTCCGGAATCTCAATGCTGCTCAGGATACTGCAGTAGCTGAACGCCCTGTCACCAATACTGGTCAGGCTGTCAGGCAGGTCGATGCTGCTCAAACTTCTGCAGTTGGAAAAAGACGCAGCACCAATGCTGGTTACGCCGTCCGGAATATCGATGCTGGTCAAGCTGCTGCAGGTAGCAAAAGCCTGTCCTTCCATGGTGGTCAGATTGGCAGGCAGATTGATGCCGGGCAGACTGGTGCAGTAACCAAAAGACCGGTAGCCAAGGCTGGTAACACTGGAGGGAAGGGTTACGCTGGCAAGATTGCGGCATTCATAAAATGCGTAATCGCCAATGCTGGTAACGCCGCTGCCCACGACCACAGAGGTAATGGTGTTTTTCTGGTCGTACCAGGGCATTGTACACTCACCAATAGAATAATTCCAGGAATAATCCCGCATGGCGCCACTGCCGCTGATGGTCAGGGTGCCGTTATTCAGCGTCCAGGTCACATTGGTGCCGCAGGTGCCGCTGGTGGCGGCCACAGCTTCTTCAGCGGCAGAGTCCTGGCCTGCCACCTCTGCCGGAACGGTTTCTTCCGGTTCCGTCAAAATGGGCGCAGTGGTTTCCGGCACCGGTTCCGTTGTGATGGGTGCCGTTGTCTCCAATATCGGTTCTGTTGCCGGGGCTGTTTCCGCCGGGGCTTCTGTTTCCAAAATGATCGTCTCCGGGGCGGAGGTTTCTTCCTCAATGGGAAGCAGCTCCGTCTCCTGGGCAAAGGCTGTCACCGGCATCATGCCGAAGACCATTGTCAGAGCCAGGAAGAGTGCGAAACATCTTCTCATAATCTCCATACTTCACGCGTCCTTTCATCTCTGCGCTTCAACAGGCATACTCTTACATATCTCATTATAAACCATATTCCCCGTTTCGCAAGCCTGTTTTTCCCGTTTTTTCCATTTTCGGTAGAATCATGAGAATATGCTTTTTCTGAATGCAAATTGAAATCTGTTCTTGTGCATTTTTTTAAGACTTCCACAAAAAAGCACTGCCCCTGTAAGCCCACCGAAGACGGCTTTGCAGGAGCAGCGCTCTGTTTTGTTTTCATTCGCTGAAGGGCAGCTGTTCATAGCCCTGCCAGCTGGCAAGGTGCCGGGTCAGGATCATCCGGTCCCGGGTATTCACCCGGCCATCCTGATTCACATCCGCGGCATCCATATTTACAATCGAAGCAGGGTAGCCTGTCCAACTTGCCAGATACCGGGTCAGCGTCATTCTGTCCAGGGTATTCACCCGGCCATCGCCGTCTACGTCGCCATACAGAACCGGCGTATCCTCCAGAGGCGGGATCTCCCGCTCCTCAAAATGGTCGCAGTTTTCGCAGTCCCGCCGCTCCTTTCCGGGGTTCCCGACGGTGGGTGCGGTAACAACTGCCCAGTCTCCATAGCTGTGGCCGGTGGCATCCACGTAACTGTCCACATAGCTGTCGCCGCAGCCGCTGCAGGTGTGGGTGGTATAGCCCCGCTCCGTGCAGGTGGGCGGTGTCACCTGGGTGGTATAGGTGCAGGTATGGCCCTGATAGCTGCTGGCATTGAAGAAATCCACCTGATATTCCAGCTTGGCAGGACTGCCGTCTCTGGTCTGCAGGCCGGTGATCTCCACGTTGAAAATGCCGCTGTAACTGGACAGATTGCTGGAACCGGGGTTGAAAATAATGCAGTTGGGGATACCGTACCAGCCGGTATCCACGCCCAGGCAGGCCGTATTGTGATTGACCGGGTTACCGGTGCGGGAGTTCATGGTCCAGCTGCGTCCGTCCGACTGCCGGGTGATGGTAATGGAGATGTTTTCCCGGACAGGTGTCTGGAATTTATTGGGATTCACGGTGACGGACCAGACCACGCTGCCGTCAAAGAGCTGGGTCGGGAAATTGCCCGCAGCCGGATAGGCCACGAAATCATAATCTGCATAGCCGCTTCTGTCAAAGACCTTCATGACGGAATAGTTGTTCCGGGATGCAGACTGGGCATAGCCGAAGCCCACATTCAGCAGCTCCGGATTCAGGAACCACCTGCGGTGGCCCAGTCTGGTGATATTATAGGGATCACTGTCTTCAATGCAGCCCGTAATGCCCACCTGCAGGGAAACCTGTGCACTGTAGCCGTAATTGTAGGAAATGTTACTGCTGCTGGTGGCCGCATATCCCTTTTCATAAAACGCATTGTCCATGTCCGCAGGCTTCGGCGGTGTGTGGGTCAGGTCATCGATGGCCGCCAGAACCACTGCGCCATGCTGGGCATAGTCGGTGATCTCCTCATCCAGCTGAAGCAAAGGCAGATTGGCTGCCGTGCGGATAAAGTTCAGCAGAGCAAGGCCGTTTTGCAGATAGGAATCACTGAGTCTGCCTGCCGCGTAGGGGGCGCGCACGGAGGGATTCACCGCAAAAATGCTGGTGGGGTTTGTGATGGCACGGTATTTCTGTGCGATCTGCGCCTTACTGGGAGCCTGGGCATTCAGGTTGCCGCTGTGAGAGAATACCCGAACCTCGCTGTCCACCGCCTCCTGGGATGCGGTTGCTTCCTCCAGGCTCACCGTCGGTTCTGTTTCCTCCGGTGCCTGCGTAGTCTCGGGAACGGCTTCCTCCGGAGCCGTCTGTTCCGGAATCTGCACAGGCTCCGTGATTTCCGGCAGGGTTTCCTCTGTTACCGGGACAGTCTCTTCCGGAACCGTAGTTTCCAGAGGAACTGTCTCCTCCAGAATCAGTTCAATTTGAATTTCCTCTTCGGCAGATACAGACACCGGGAGCAGTCCCAGCACCAGCGCCATGGCCAGCATCACGAAAAAACCGCGTTTCAGAACATCCATATCCATGCTCCTTCATCATTTTGTTACAATTTATTTTATCATATCCTTATGGGAATTTCATCTCATTTTGTAACTTTTGGCCGTCAATTTGCGCAAAAAAGGTACCGTCCTTGCGGACGGTACCTTTGGATTGGGTGTGCGTTATCTGGGAATTTTGATGTTTACGGTCACCTGGGTGATCTTTGCATCAATTGCATTGTGCTCCGGAATGATATCCAGAACCAGCTTGTAGGTCTTACCGGCCTGCAGGTAGCTGGGATAGTACACATTCCAGGACAGATTTTCGATTCTTCCGTTTCCTTCAACCGGATAGGAATCACCATCCGCTATCAGTGCAGCTGCCAGTTCTCTGGAGGATTTTGCCGTATTCACAGCAATATACTCCATCTTTGCATTGGCGGGAGACTGCAGTTCAACTGCCACAGACAGGGTATCCTGGCCATATGCATAGGCAGCAGGTGTTGCCTTGACCTTCAGCGCAGTCTGGGTAACCTTCACATTGGCAGGTGCCGTCACAAATTCCTCACCGGCGATTACGTAAACAAAACTCACCTTGTAGGTCTGCTTGGTAGAATACTGCACATCAGGATTCAGCTTCAGGGTGAAATACTGCTTGCCCGTAGAGTCGGTCCGCAGGTCAGATGTTTCAAACAGGTACCCGTCATAGCTGTCCGCCAGATAGATGCCACCCAGCCTGCCATCGTAATTGGTGATTTTGTTCACCGTGTAGACGATCTCGCTGTTGGGATCGACTGTATCCAGCTTGCCCTTTGCACCCAGGGTCAGCTTGGGTTCTGCGGTAACCACAGTAACATTCACCTTTACAGGCTTCAGCGCCTGGCCGTTCTCCAGAGTAGGAACCGCAGAGAAGGCATAGGTACCGGCTCTTGGCATTTCGCCATTGTCACCGGGCATCAGCTGTGCCACAACCTGATTCTCATATTCATCATAATATACGAAAATCTTCTCCGTGTTGGCATCGGGCTTCACGGGTGTGAAGTCCATACCCGCCAGCGCCAGATTGCTGTGGTTCAGCGTAACTGCAGTAAAATCGTAGGTAGGAAGATGCGTGTTAAGTTTCAGAGTAGCCTTTGCCAACTTCACCGTGGGAGCTGCGGTCGCCACCGTCACATTGTGTTTGATGGTCACAGGCTGCATCCAGTTATCCTTCTGGATGGAGATGTTCAGGGTGGTCTTTGCCGCATAGTTCAGGGTCAGGCTGATCCGGTCATCGTCCCTGTCAATACTGGGAGAGTAGCCCTCCACCCGGATAACATCCGCCTCTTCCAGATCCACTGTCTGCTTTGCGGTCTTGTTGTACAGGCGGAAGGACAGGCAGGGTGTTGCATCACCGTAGATATAGCTGGTATTGATGATGCTGGAAGCAGGATCAGTTGCCAGATTCAGCTTGGTGGCAGAGGTGGTGATGGTAACAGCCTTCTCTACAGGATATGCATAATCCTCCAGATAGATCCGCATGGTGCCCTTGGTGTTGGGCTTATACTTGGGATTTGCCGCCATTCTGGAAATCAGGCCGCTTGTGAAGCGGATCACATCGTCTTCCATATAGAAGTCTTCGTTGCCGGTCTGAGCCAGCTGCAGATCCGTCACAACCGCATCCTTGGCAGTGACAGTCACGCCGGTCTGGCTGTCGGTATAGAACAGATCCATCTTGGCATTCTGCTTGATGGTGATGGCAGGTGTGCTGTTCTTTACCGTCACCTTCAGGGGCAGGAAATAGGTGCCCTCTTCGCAGTCAACCCGCAGGGACGTATTGATGTTGCCGTTTCTCAGCTGGCCAATGGCCCGGATGTTCACCATGCCGCTGTCCGGGTCATATCCGGCAGCCAGCTGGCCGCCGGCAATGGCAACGGACGTAATGGGATTCTCATAACCGGCAGTCAGCGCCACATTGCTGCCGCTGGTCATCATGGGATTCACCGTTACAGTTGCTGCGCCCAGCTTGGGGGCCTTGTCGTAAACCAGAAGCTCGGTGGTTGCGGTGACCTTCGCCAGGTCGGTGGTCTGGGCCGTAATGGTAGCTCTGCCATCCTTATTGGCGGTGATGGTCACAGTCGCGCTGCCGTCTGCGTTGGCCTTGACCTTTGCCAGGGCCGTATTGGAGGAGGACCACTTCAGGCTCCTGCTGGTCAGGGTAATGGAGCCGAAGGCACCCTCTGCCTGGGGATAGATGGTAAAGGTGCGGGATGCGGGCGTGGTCAGAGCCGCCTTATCCAGGATCACTTCCTCGGGGGCCAGAGTCAGATACTGCGTCTGGGGGGCAATGATCTTCACATTGACGGTGACCTTTCTCTTCAGAGGATCGTCCTTGATTGCGGCAGTGATCTTGGCGGTGCCGGTTCTGCTGCCGCCGGTGATGTAGCCTTCTTCATCCACCGTTGCCATCTGGGCATTGGAAGTGGTGAATTCCAGATCCTCACAGCTGATCTGATCGTCGCCGAAGACCACCATCTGTGCAGTTTCATTCTCCTGCAGACCGATGGAAGGCACATCCGTAACGGCAGTCAGCTTCTTGGCCGGATCAACGTAATAAACATCCAGCTTAAAGGAAGCCTTCAGGCCGTAGGGATCTTCTGCGGTGATGTTGCAGGTGCCGGGTTTGTGCAGGAACAACGCCTCCGTATAGATTTCTGCAACTGCCTTGGCACTGAACTTCCATTCAAGAGAATCTCCATGAATGGGAATGCCAGCCACTTCGGCAGACAATGTCACGATGCCACCACAATCTGCCATATCAAGTCTCAGCTCATCACCAATGGGCATGTCATCATAAATGACATGCATTTCAGCATTTGTGGGCACCACATAGAATGTCATGATTCCGTATGCTCCGGTTTCAGAGTCGGTTGCAGAAATCACGATTTCCCGAACTTCTGTGACTGCTCTTGCTGTCAGGCTGTTTCTGCTGAAGTACGCATATTCGTCACCTTCGACTATTTCCCATACTGCGTCAATGGTGGTATTCGTCTGCGTGTTATCCGCATACATGTACACGCTTTTTCCGCTTACAACATAAGGCAGATCATACAGGCTGCGCAGTTCCAGACTGCCGGGAGCGCTCTCGCCGCAGACCGTACATTCGCCTTCTTCGAAGCTATGACCGGTAGCGGGGATCACTTCCTCCTCGACTGTCGTTTCCGTAACACCGTCTTCCTTAAGAACAACGCCGCAAGTGTTACAGATATAATACTTATGATTACCAGGATCAACGCAGCCGGGGCTTTTGGAAGGCACTTCGGTCTTGTCCGTATGGGAACAAACCGCCTCGCCGCTGACAGTAACGCTGCCGTCCACTGTTGCGAAATCCACTTCGTTGGCATCACAGTCGAAAATCTCAAAATTGCCGGGGGTATAGGATACGGTCACAGGGTAGGTGCCCTCTTCGCAGGTTTCGGAAACCGCAAAGCGCAGCGTTACGATGGTACCGTTGGCAGTAAAGTTCTCCGTCGCCAGGTCGTTGGCCCAGGTCAGGCGGTAGGGGCACAGGGACAGATTGTCAGAGTGCACAGCACTGCCGATCAAGCCGCCGTCAATGACCTCCGTCAGGGTCAGAACGTCATCGTCATAGCCCACATCCAGCTGTGCGGACACGATGCCGGGGTTATTCTCCATGACGATGTCCACATCTACGGTTTCACCAATGACCGCCTCTGCCTGAGCAGCCCGGATGACGGGTTCTTCACCGGGAGCGGGAGGCTCCGTGGGAGGAACGGTGGGCTCCGTTTCCGGCTCGGTGGTAGGTTCGGTGGTGGGTTCGGTGGTGGGTTCGGTAGTGGGCTCCGTGGTGGGTTCGGTAGCCGGCACGGTGGGTGCGGTGGTGGGTTCGGGGATCGCTCCCACGGTCACGCCGCCGCCCACGGTATTCAGACGAACCTCATTGAAATCACAATCATAGATCTCGTAGTTGTCGCTGATGGTGATGGGGTAGGTTCCCGCTGCACAGGCAGCGGAAACCGCAAAGGTCAGGGTAACAATGGTTCCGTTTTCGGTATTGTTGGATGTTGCCAGGTCATTGGCCCAGGTCAGGCGGTAGGGGCACAGGGACAGGTTGTTGGAATGCACCGCGCCGCTGATCAGGCCGCTGTCTGCCACATTGACCAGAGTCATGGCAGAACTGTTATAATTTACATCCAGCTGGACAGCTGCGAGACCGGGGTTATCGCTCAGGACGATGGCAACCTCCACCGTCTCTCCCGCCTCGGCCTGCACCTGGGCCACACTGATCCGGCCGGAATTTCCGGCAGCCAGCGCAGCCATGGGAAGGATCTGTCCAACAAGCATACATACTGCAAGCAGCAGTACGCCAAATCTCTTGCATGCCTGTTTCATAGGGAACTCCTTTTACTCGGTGTAGGGCAGTTCATCATAACCGGACCAGCGGGCCAGATACCGGGTCAGGATCATTCTGTCCTGGGTGTTGACGCGGCCGTCGGCATTCACATCGGCTGCAGCTGCATTGATGGAATCCTCGCCGTAGCCGGTCCAGCGGGCCAGATACCGGGTCAGGATCATTCTGTCCTGGGTATTGACGTTGCCGTCGCCATTCACGTCACCGACCACAACGTCGGTCACGTCCACATAGCCGTTTTCGGTATTGAAGCGAACCTTCTCGCCGTCCACATCAAAAATGTCGTAGTTGTTGTAATCATAGCTGACGGTGATGGGAGTCCGGCCTTCCTCGGCATCCTCTGCCACCAGGAAATTCAGGGTGACGATGGAGCCGTTGTAGGTGAAGTTCTCCGTTGCCAGGTCATTTGCCCAGGTCAGGGTATAGGGATTTGCCGCCACATTGTCGGAATGGACTGCGGTGCCCAGATGGCCGCCGTCCGTGACGCTGACCAGAGTCAGAACATCGCTGTCATAGCCTACGGACAGCTGCATGGAAGCAAGACCGGGGTTGTTCTCCAGAGAAATGGTCACTGCCACCTGCTGACCGGCCATGCCGGTGGGGGTGGAAACCTTGATCTTGGCATTGGTGGGAGCTTCTGCCTGCCAGACGGCATACAGATCCATGTCGGCGGTGATGGGGTAGCTGCGGCCGGGCACATGGGTCACGGTGGTTGCGCTTGCGCTGCTGGACCAGCCCTGGAAGACATAGCCGTCCTTTTCAGGGATCTGCTCCACAACGGTGAAGGGGTTGGTTACCTCATCAGTGCGGACAATATTGGTGCCGTCGTTGGGATGGTAGGTAACCGTGTAGGTGGTAACAGCCGTCTTGACATTGAAGGCGATACTGCCGGTGACGGTGCTGCCGTTAAAGTATCTGACCTTAATGTAGTACTGGGTATTGGCATTGAAGGTATAGGTCAGCTTGAAGTTGGTCTCCACGCCGCCGTCATCATCCGTTGCCAGCTGGGTTCCGCTGGAATTCAGGATCTCCACGGCAACATCCTGGCTGACAGAGCTTTCAAAGGTCAGCTGGCGGGTCGTGGTGGGACGGTAGCTGAACATCTGATAGCCGCCGGTAAAAGCAACCGTTGCAGTGAAGTTGCTGTTGGTCACATCTGCAGGAATCACAGTGGCTGCCTGCCAGACGGCATACAGTGTGGTGTTGGCAGTAAAGGTATAGCTTCTACCAGGCAGATGGGTTGCCGTGGTGGCACTGGAGCTGGTGGCCCAACCCAGGAAGGTATAACCGGTACGGTTCAGAACCGTATTATTCAGGGTCAGCGCGCCCGTGGTAGTCTGGCTGCTGGGTGCACCGGTGCCGCCGTTGGCATTATACGTAATGGTGTAGGTAGTGGGAACGGGGCCCTTTACATTAAAATTGATGGTGCCCGTAGTGTCAGTGCCGTAGTACATGACCTTGATGTAATAGGTCGTGTTGGCAGAGAAAGTGTACTGCAGCTTGAAATTGGTGCCGTTGCTGCTGCTGTCATCATCGCTTGCCACCTGGCTGCCGCTGGAATTGTAGACATAGATCTTGGTATCCGCGCTGCCGGAGCTTTCAATGGTCAGCTGACGGGAAGACGTGGGACGGTAACTGTACATCTTGTAGCCGCCGCCAAAGGAAATGACAGCAGAGAAATTGCTGTTGGTCACATCCGCAGGGATCACAGTGGCTGCCTGCCAGACGGCATACAGAGTAGTGCTGCCGGTGAAGGAGTAGCTTCTGCCGGGCAGATGGGTTGCCGTGGTGGCGCTGGAGCTGGTAGCCCAGCCCAGGAAGGTATAGCCGGTACGGGAGGGCAGAGTCGAAGACAGGGTCAGGGTGCCCGTGGTCGTCTGGCTGCTGGGTGCACCGGTACCGCCGTTGGCATTATACGTAATGGTATAGGTAGTGGGGACGGGGCCCTTTACATTGAAGTTAATGGTGCCCGTAGTAGAAGCGCCATAGTACATGACCTTGATGTAATAGGTCGTGTTGGCAGAGAAGGTGTACTGCAGCTTAAAGTTGCTGTTCGTACCGCCATCATCGTTGCTTGTAATCTCCGTACCGCTGGAATTGTAGACGAAGATCTTGGTATCCTGGCTGCCGGAGCTTTCAATGGTCAGCTGACGGGAGGATGTGGGGCGGAAGCTGTACATCTTGTAGCCGCCGCCGAAGGAAATGGAAGCAGAGAAATTGCTGTTGGTCACGTCCGCAGGAATCGCGGTGGCTGCCTGCCAGACGGCGTACAGGGTGGTGTTTCTGCTGAAGGTATAGCTTCTGCCGGGGTAGTAGGATGCGCTGGAAGCGGTGGAGCTGGTGGCCCAGCCCAGGAAGGTATAGCCGGTTCTGGTGGGAACGGTGGAGGACAGGGTCACAGAGCCGCTGCTGTTGGTGGTCTGGCTGCTGGGTGCGCCGCTGCCGCCGTTGCCGTTATAAGAAATGGTATAGCTGCTGCTGGGTGTGGAACCGCCGCCGCTGCCGATCTCGGCATAGAAGGTGTAGGCGTTGTTGTAGCTGCTGTCCTGCACGAAGCACAGGTAGTAGGTACCTGCAGTGTTGATGGTTCCGGAAATGGCATAAGCATAGTTGCCGCTGGAAGTATACTCGCCTTCCGTATCAGCAGCAATGGCTTCTTCATTTCTGTTGAAAATACCCATCGCCATATCTCTTCTTGCTGCCACGGCAACAAAGGAGACACGGGTGCCTGCGGACACAGTGAAGGCAAAGAAGTCCGTATCCCTACCGCTCAGGGTTGCATTGACGGTATAGTCATTGGCAATTGCGTCAGCACTCGACAGGGTATCGTTGGGCTCTACTTCCCGGAAAACCCGGTCGCCAACGTCCAGTGCGGATACATCGCCGCTGTTTTCCAGCATTTCTGGATTCAGGGGCTCGCCGGGTTCCGGAAGCTGGGAATTCTGCTGCAGCTTCTGCATCATAGCGGCAACACCGCTGACAGGCACAACGGCTTCCGTCTGTTCAGGAAGGATCTCTTCTTCCGCTGCTTCGGTTTCGATTGCTTCTGTTTCGGTTACTTCGGCTGCTTCGGTTTCAGGAGCAGGCTGTGCTGCTTCTGTGGCTTCTGTTTCGGGCGCGGGTTCCGTCTCAATGACGGCTTCCGTCTCAGGAACAGTCTCCGTTGCTGCTTCTTCGGTGAACGCGATCTCCTCAACGGGGAGGATCTCCGCTTCCGTCGCTAATGCACTGACAGGCAGCATGCCGATCAGCATCAGGCAGGCAAGAAGCATGGACAATGTTCTCTTCATAAGGGTCTCCTTTCAGTTTTGCCGGGTACGACATATTGAATCATAGTAATCATAACACCGCATTCATGATTTGTCCACATTTTTCCTGGGTATATCTGATAATTTTCAGTTTATTTTTGCTCAATTTCAAAAAAACCGGAACCCTTTCGGATTCCGGTCAGACTGACAAGAAAGCTTCGCAGAATTTGCCGCTGGAGCGGCAAACCTATCTCAATCATTTTTGGCCGCGGCGCACCCCAGGGTGGCTTCTCTTGCCCTTTCAGGGCAATTCACCTTCTGTACGTGGACAAAAATACATCTCAGGCTGCAAGTGTGGAATTTGTTTGCCTTAAGCAAACAAATTATGCGCGCAGCAGACTGCAAAAGCTGGCGGAAAGCCCCGAAGGGGATTTTCGCCACGCTGAAAACCGGAATCCTTTCGGATTCCGGTTTGGGCTCAATTTATGTTTCCAGGCGGTCGCAGCAGATGGTCACCCGGCTTTTTCCGCCGTAGGTGCAGGTAAAGAGGGTCAGGTCAAAATGGCCGGAGGTCATTTCCTCAATGGCGGTGGGTAGCAGCACGTCTCTGGCATGAACCGTATAGGCGTGCACGATGCCGTCCATGTCGGTAAAGTACAGGAGGTCCCCGGTATTCAGATCGGCAATCCGGCCGAAATGCTTGTCAAAATTGTGGGCCATCAGCACCAGATCATCGGTTTTGGTGCTGCCGGTGTAGCGGCAGGGGGCCTTTTGCAGCAGGTCGTAATCCCAGTCCGACAGAATGGGCAGCTCCAGTTCCAGACTGGGGATGGAAAGATAGCCGATGTAGGCATCCCCGTCAATGACCATCTCCGTCATTTTCAGATCCTGGGGTCTGCGCAGTTCCGGCGGGATCAGCTGTTCATGGAGCTCCGGCTGAACCGGCTGTTCAGGCAGCTGCTCCACCAGCCGGGGCAGGATATCCACCACGCTTTGGCCTGCGCGGCCATCCTGGATGCGGTTGTAGACAAACAGGAGCAGTGCCGCGGCCATCAGCAAACTGCCCAGGGCCATGCAGGCTCTGCCGATCTTATGCCTCATGCGCATTCTTCTTTCCAAAGCACAGATACCAGCCCAGGGCAAACAGCGCGGCACCTGCAACGCTCATGACGGGAACCGGCCAGTTCAGCTGTCCGGTCTGGGGCAGGACGGGCTCGGTGGGTGTCGTTGGTGTTGTGGGTTCGGTTTCGGTAGGCTCCGTGGGCAGGGGCTCCAGAGAGACCTTAGGCTGAGCGGTCAGATCATACACATACAGCCCGTTCACCAGCCGGGGCAGGGAGATCAGGAAGGGGTTTATGGGAGAAAAGCCCTCACAGGCATCTTCCTGGGTTATCAGATACAAGCCACCAATCAGATCCGGGAAAACAGCCTTTCCATCGGTGATCTCCACAGTGGTGCCGGGAATTTCCAGATCCTTAACAAGCCCGGCCAGTTCCCGGGCCAAGTTAGGGTCTTCCAGATCTTCCAGAGAAAGGCCCATACCCTGAAGTTCCGGAGTCAGAACAAAATGCCAAAACCCATTTCTTCCGACAATGTCGCCAACCCGGTAAATAGTCAGGGTGCCGCCGCTGAGCTTCTCCCCTTCCCATTCCATGGTCAATGTCAGGCTTCCGGTACGGGTAACATCCGGGCGTCCTGCGGCATGAACATGGATGGTTACACTGAACAGCAGGCATAGAGCAATCAATGCAATGGTAAGTCTTTTCATCACATGTCATTCCTCCTCTTTTTCTTGGGTTTGGGCAACATCAGAGCAATCAGCAGGATCAGCAAAATCGGCGCCGCCAAGGCAGGGGCCACCAGAATCGGTTCAATCCGGACTGCATCTGCGGTAACTCTAATGACTTTGGCTTCCTCAAGATTATTGATGCGGGTTCCCCGCACTAACATCCGGTGAGAGTTGACACCGTAAGGGGTACAAGTAACCAAGGTGCAGTAGTCCTCCCCTTCCACGACCAGCAAATCCTCCGTCTCATGTGGAAGGACGATTTTGATCTGATCCACCTGATACGTAAGCACCTGGTTCAGCACATTGATCATGAACACGTCGCCAACGCCCATTTTATCCAGATCCGTAAACAGGCGGGCAGAAGGAAGTCCCCGGTGACCGGAAACAACGCAGTGGGTACTTTCGCCGCCAACAGGCAGGCTTGACCATTCAATATGACCAATGGCGACCTGCAGCACCGCTTCCGATGTACCGTGGTACAGAGGTATAAACACATCAATGTCCGGAATCTCAATATATCCCATAACACCATTTCCGGCAACATTCAGTTCATTTTCATACCGATTCTTCTGTTCCTCTGTGAGCGTGTAGCTGTTGCTGCGCAGATTCAAACCGGCATTGTAGGATTCTGCGGATTCCCAAATATGAGAAAAATCTTCTTCCTTCAGTTCGGAAACAACGGAAGCATAATTGGCAATGGCTTTCGTCTGGTGCATATCATTCCACCAGTCACTGAAGGACGGATACAGCAAAAGGGACAATCCCACGACCAGCATCAAAACCAGCAGAATATTCGATAATGTGCCTTTTTTCATGTGGGACTCTCCTTGATGTTGTACAAACAAATAAACGTCGATAAGGCGCAAAAAACTGCAGGGCGGGGACATGTCCCCGCCGGGCACCAGCAGATTGGCTTGTGAAAGCAGTTTGCCGCTCAGGTATCGAAACTGCCCGGCGGAGGCATGCCTCCGCCCTACGGATGTATCGCAGGGAGCCGTTGCTTACTGGGGGAAGGCAGAACCTTCCCCCGCTTTGCGCAAAGACTGTAAGCAATCAGCCCTCAGCACCCATGCGCTTCTTGGTAATCAGCAGAACGCTTGCACCGGCAACCATCAGGCCGCCGAAGATGTAGAACAGAGTGGTACCGATACCACCGGTGGAAGGCAGAGTGGAACCGGAGGAGTTACGGACGCCTACGGTATTGCTGGGCTGAGCAATGGAATCAACTTCGTAGGAAACGGTAACGCTGGCCTCATTGCCGTTTTCGGTGTATGTGGGGATGATCACGATCTGGACAGGTGTCTCCATCAGGTTGTAGCCCACGGGAGCCTTAGTCTCTTCCAGATAGTAGATGCCTCCGTCCAGACCCTTGACACCCAGATAACCGTTGGCATTGGTGTCCAGAATGCTGGCTTCGGTCTTGTTGGAAGTCCAACCGTAAACGATGCCCAGGTCGTTTTCATCAACAATAGTACCGTTGATCTCTTCACCGGCTGCGATCATTTCCTCGGTGACAACCTTTGCGTAGTACTTGACAATCTGATCATTCTCAGTTCTTTCGTAGTACAGGACGAACTCAGCACCTTCCAGCTTGGTATCCTTATTGTCAGCATCGTACTTGTCAACATTGATCTGGAAAGTGAATGCATGAGCAACATCTTCAGGTGTCTCGCCCTTGCCTTCGCCGTTGGGGTTGTTGCTGAACTCCACCTTGACAGTGTTGGTCATAGGCTCAGCAATCAGAGCATCTCTGGTCACGCGGGCAGAGTATTTCACGATGATCTTCTGGGTGGGCAGGATGTTGGGATACAGGGTCAGCAGGTCATTGATCTCCAGAGTAATGACCTGACCTGCAACACTGGAGGTAATGCCGTTGGGCAGGGTATCATCAGTATTGGCAACCTTATCCAGGAAAGTATGAACCTTATTGCCGTCATGGCCTTCGATATAGACCTGAAGGATATCCAGATGCTGCAGGCCAGTGGGCAGGGTATCGGTAAACTTGTAGTAGTAAGACTCATAAGACTTCAGGTTGGAGGGCAGGGTGCCTTCCCACTTGTAGTAAGCAATATCATTGACATCAAAGTCCTCAATTTCGGTAAAGGTGCCGTCGATGGTGTCATTGATGGTCTTTTCCACGGAAGGAACATCGCCCTTGGGGGTAACTTCCACAGACTTCAGAACACGAACAATGTACTTGGTGTAAACATCATTGTCTCCTTCCAGCGTACCATCCTGATCCTTGACAAGGTAGTAACCGGCAGGCAAACCAGAGATGGTGTACTGATCATTAGCCTGTGCGCCGGAAGTACCGGTGGGAGTGCCCAGATGATCACCGACAATCTCTGCAAACAAATCCAGCGTTTCAGAGTCGGAGGTAACACCGGACAGCAAAACGGCCAGGGAAGCAGCATCCGTTGCGGCATGCAGCACGGACAGGCCGGACTCAGCCTGGATGGCAGTCAGCAGGGCGGCGGCGCAGTCATATTCTCCCTCATCGGCCACATCATCGCCGTTGTCATTCACAATGGCAGCGCCCCATTTGATATTGGATAGGATCTGCACGCCGTCCTTCTCGGCCAGTTCGCCGGAGAAAATCTGGTAAGCTTCATAAACATGGTCAGGTGTCGTATTGTTGATGGTCAGGGTATAGGTCGTTTCGTCAGCAAAAGCAGTAGTTGCCAGGCTCAGAACCATCATCAGGCACAGGACTAGAGAGATAACTCTTTTCATTTCTAATTTTCCTTTCGTTTCTTAATTTTTCGGATACATCCCAGGCGCAAAAATTGCCAAGGTAGGAGAGGCTTTTTTACTGTCCTGCCCCCCTTTCCCTTTTGCGCCTCCGGCTGCATCCATACATCAGCGCCGCCATCATCATAAGCAGGCCGCTGAACGTATACAGGTGGGTTCCCATGCCGCCCGTGCTGGGCAGCTCTACGGCCCGGTTGTTCGTTACCGTCCAGGCGCCGTTGTCGCCGGGCGTGTAATGCACCATGTAGCCCCGGCTGCCCACTCCCAGGATGCTGCCATCCTCAAGAGCCTTGGCATAATACAGGGCTGAGCCGTCATTTTCCAGGATGGCCTTGTGCCAGGTATCCTGGTAGCGTTCATCCGCAGAGACCTGGGAAACTTCTCTGACGGAATAATCATAATTGGTTACCTTGTCATGTTCATCTGCCAGGATCACCTCAAAGGTGTCCTTCCAGTTGTTGGCTTTATCCAGCCGCAGCAGGCGGTGATTTCCGTCCGCATCCTGCACGGGGACACCGTCCAGATACAGCACCAGATACACCGCATCCGGGTCGTGCATCTGCGAACCGTCATCCCAGACCTTTTCCACGGGGATATCCCCCTTGTAGACGATCTCCCGGTTGGTAAACTCCGCTTCACCGAAGACACCGTTCACCGGGTCGATATAGCTGGTATAGGCATCGCTTTCATTCTCGTAGCCGATGACATTTTCATTGACCGTGTTATTGCCCATGACAAAGGTCACCGTCACATCGGAACCGCCGATGGCGGGCTCGCTGTAGCAGTTGGTGCTACTGAGTACACTGATGGCACCGGTGGTATATTTTTCGTCCGGCGCTTCCGTCACAGTGTAGGTGCCCCGCCGCAGACCATCGAAGGTGATAGTGGTGGAACCGGTGCTTTCACCCATGAGAATGGTAATGGTTTTGGATACATCCCGGGACGTATCCTCTCCATCCTCGACTCTGTGCAGGAGGAAGGTGAAGGTTCTGTCCGTCAGATCGGTCAGGCCGGTCTCGAACTTCTTGCTGATCTTGATGGCACCGGAGATCACATGAACCTCATGGACATTCTCCTTCTCCACCGTACCAAGGCCCGTGGGCAGTGTGGTTCCCGTGCCGACTTCCGTGCCGGGGCTTCCGCTGCCGTTGTGGGCGTTGTTCCCGGGCCGCCCGCTTTCACCCAGGCCATAGGCCTCATAGGTAACGTACAGGGTATAGGTTTCCGCAGGAGCATCGCAGTTGTGCGTCAGGGGCAGTCCCCCGGGCTGGCAGGCCGCGGTGGCCTCATGCCCGGCATAATCCGGATTTGCCCCCGCCATACCGGTCTTTTCCAGCCGGAAGGTAAATTCACCAACCGGTCCCCGGCTGCTGGGATTGTCATAGATATAAGGAATGGTAATGGCTTCGCCGCTCACCAGAGTTTCCCACTGGGCCTGCGTCAGGTCATAGTCCAGGGCATAGCGCAGATAGAAGTGCGCCTCTTCCAGACCGTCTGCCAGCACCGTGCCCTCCGGCGTAACCGTGACTGAACCGAAATCATTGGTGGTGTTGTCGCTTCCTGCGATCAGCTTTGTGATGGCCGTGTTGTCATAGAAATATTTCAGGCTGTCCAGCGGGGCATGTCCCTCTTCATTGACGAGATCGCCGAGATAGACCGTGACCTCGCTTTGCATTTCGTTCATATCCAGCAGATGGACATTCACGGTGGGCTTGTCGAATTCCACAGTCACGCTGGGCTTGTCATCCACCAGTGCATCGGCTGTGATGAATGCCGTCTTGTTTGTATGGATGGCATTGCCGCCGATGAAATCCTCCTTGGCCTTCACATAGAAGGTGCCGTCCCAGCCATCAAACAGCCGGGTCAGATCAACCAGAGCACGGTTGTTTCCGTTGGCCCAGTTACCCCAGGCGACAGAGAAGGTACCGTCCGCATTCCGGTTTGCCTGACCGTGGCTGAATTTGCCCCAGTAGTCAGGCGTTCCTGCGTAATACTGACCCTCCTGGGTGATCCAGTCACCGGAATTGAGCTGAATCCAGTCTCTTCCGCCGTAGGTTCCCAGAACAGTCCTTCCGGTTGCGCTGCCCTGTCCCTGCTGAACCCAGGCAATGCCCTGTTCATCCAGGTTTGCATAGGGGTTTGACACGTCAATGTCATCCCAGCGGATGTAGTAGGTACCGTCCTCCTTGCGCAGAAGCTGCCCCGCCGCATCAGCTGCGCCTGCGGTGGTATAGCCGCCGTCCAGAGTGATCCAGTCGCCGCTCTGGAGCTGAATCCAGTCCCGGGCTCCATCCTGCACCAGAACCCGCCGCCCGGTGGCTGCACCGGCACCGGGTGCGGTATAGGCGATGGGATAGAAGGAATCGCTGATTTCGTCCACCACATCGCTTCTTATCTCGATCAGTTCCTTGGGGCGGAAAGCATCAAACATGATCCGCTGCATCTGGTCAATCAGCTCTGCCGCGTCATCCAGCGCGCAGTTGAAATTGCCGTTGGTGGCAATCTGCTGCAGAACCTGCTTGCCGCCTTCCACATCGTCCATACCAAGACCCACGGTCATCAGAGTGGATTTTTCGCGAACCTGCTGGGCATAACCCTTGATCTGGGCATAGACCGAATTCGCCGTGGTACTTGCCGCATCATTGGGTGAACCCAGATTATCGATTTCACTGCCGGAACTAAGCACAGGCGCGCCGTCCGTAACCAGAATGGTATAGGTGTTTTCAGGATTGCCGCTGTAGTGCTCGTTGGCATTGTTCAGATGGTTGTCATACACATGCTTCAGGGCAATATCCTGACGGGTACCGCCGCCGGTATTGATGTGCTGAACCACATAAACCAGTTCTTCTACATTGTCCGGTGACAGTGTCAGCGGACCTACATCGTAGCCAATCTTACTGCAGAATTCCGTGATCGTCACACGGTTCTGGTCGTTCACGTCTGCCAGAGTATAGATCATGTTGGTCAGTGCTTCTTCCAGATAGTGCAGACGGTTGAATTCCCCGCTGGCAGTATAGATTGCGAAGGTTCCCACATCGTAATTAAGGGTGTCAATATATTTGCCCAGGCCGCTGCCGTTCAGGGCATGCCCCAGTCCGCCGCCGTTGGCACGGACATTTCTTCCACCGTGCTCACCGTCCTCCCGGTCGGCCTGATCCTGATAGGAGCGGTTTGAGGGGAAAATTGCCGTTTCGTTGGGGTCCTGATATCCCACTCCGTTGTCATGCCAGGCCTTGGCATAATAGGATGCGTCCTGGTACATCCAGGTCTGTCCGTTGTGCCAGACCGCCCAGACAGTAGAGGAGCCGTGGGGGTCTGAAATGATGTAGTAGACCTGATTCCGGTCCAAACCCAGATTATCCATGTTCCGGACATTGTTCTGGCCATTGAGCTGCAGGTTCACCCGCTTACCCGTATCATTCAGACCGGAGGGAAACAGCATGGAGTTAGACTGGTCCACCACGAACAGAACGTCAACCGGATCCATCTCATACATCCGCATATGGTTCTCCGCCGACAGCAGGATCTGGTAGATGCGGTTGTTGTAATCCTCCACCTCGCCGGTCTTTTTGGCATTCAGCTGGTGGGTATCGTGATTGATGAAGGTGCCAATGGTTCCATCCGACACCAGCGCATGATTCTGAACGGTAAATGTGCGCTGATAATTGGTATCGCGCATATAGCCCGCAGGTGCAGAGATTTCCGTAATGGTATACTCACCGTCAGGAATATCCGCCGGCAGGTTGACCTCCGGCTGATCCGTACTGGTAACGGTAGCGTAGTAGCCGTTTTCTCCCACGATCTCAAAAACACAGCCCGCCAGAGCACTGACACCGTTGTTGCCGTCTTCACAAATATTGTAGAAACGCAGACGTGTCAGATCTACACTTCCGATGTGCACCGCCTCCGGATAGCCCGGCCGTTCGGGATAGTCGGAACCGGAATCCTCCGGTTCTGTAGTAGGCTGCGTGGTTTCCGAAGGCTCCGGCGTACTTCCGCCGGAACTGACGGTGACGGAGTTGTTTGACCAGCCGGCACCTTCCACCCGCGCTGTAATTGTTACATTCGATGTTGTTGCCCGAACCACAAATGTATGCCTGGGATCTGTACCACACCATCCATGGGTGTGTCCCGGCTCACCACAGGTATATGTTGCGGAAACCAACTCGCCACCATCAACTATGATCTGGGGTTCCAGATAATTCGCATTGACATCACCAAGTACAATCGTAATTGTGGAACCCACATCACAGGTATAGTGATTGCCGCTGGGGAAAGTGATCGGGTTCCATTCACTCCAGCTGGTAAAATTCAGGGTCACATTGGCCGTCTGCGCCAGCACTGCAGGGGCATCCTCCGCCGCCAGGGCCACACCGCCGCCGAAATCGGAGAAGGTATCGGAGGTGAAGGCCACCGCCGCCTGACCATCTTCCGTAACAGCCTGGCCGTCAATGCGCTCCGGGCCGCCGTCAGCAAAATGGGTAACATCACTGCCCAGGGACTGTCCCTGTTTTCCGGTGACAACCACATCAAAGCCGCCCCGCACCTCGATCTCCTCTTCTCCCAGGAAGAAGCCGATGTTCAGCAGCCATTCCAGCTCATAGCCCGCCTGGACACAGCGCTGGTAGTAAAGCTCGGAATCCTTGGAATATTCCATGACCCGAAGCTCCGCGCCCTCCGGCAGAACCAGGTCTGCATCATAGGACACGGCAACAATATAATTTTCCGTTTCCGCCGTCCGGGTAATGCGCCGGGGTGCCGCAGGCTCCGTGGGAACGGTGGTTTCCGTTGGGGCAGTGGTCTGCGCAGAAGCATCCGCCTCTCCCACCGGGATTTCTTCCGACACCGGCTCCGGGTGCAGCACATCATACGCTGCCCGGGCCTTCTCCATGCTGACAAAGCCCAGAAGATCGCTCTGCGGAACCGTAATATGGGTCTCGGCCACCTCACCGGCTTCGGTACCGGTGTCGCCTGTAAGGATCTGAAGATACAGCTGCGGCTCGCCGTTATCAGCTTCACCCCATTGTGCCTGGGATACGATGGCGGCCGTAACGTCCTCACCTGTCCCATCCGTCAGGAAGGCCACATCGCCGGGGGCGACCTGTCCGTCAGACAGGGTATCGACCCTGCCGTTGGTCTTCAGGTTTTCATACCAGACCTTGCTGTTGGACTGGTAGGGAACCGCTTCCTCCGGGATTCCGGCATAGTGCAGGCAGAAGGATACAAACATGGCATCCCAGCGGCCATAGGGCACGCCGTACCAGGCACCGTAACGGGTATAGCCCTTGCGGATGCCGTTTTCCATCAGATAGTTGCGTGTGCTTTCCCTGTAGCCGATCTGACTTTCGGCAACGGCTGTCAGATCCTTGGCCCAGTCTCCGGTCAGCACCACCCGATTCAGGGATGCTTCCCAGTCCTCCCGGGTTTCCAGATCCGCTTCGGGATCGGCGCTGCAGGCATCCTCATGCACATGAACCTCCCGGGTGCAGATCAGCACCGCCTCCTGCTCCCGAAGGATGCAGGCATCGCCATG
Source organism: Oscillospiraceae bacterium (assembly GCA_017398105.1). The sequence goes on from JAFQHF010000177.1 coordinate 48,791, forward strand.
AACATGAACAGGCAGCTGAGGTTCCGTACAAATCAGCGTTTCTCCCTCATAGCAGCCTTCCGAATGGGAATGGCCCGGATTTTCTATATAAGGACAAAGCTGCTGCCCCTGAGGATGGAAGCAAAGTTCTTCGTGCAGGTGCAGCTCCCCTTCTGCAGGTACGCAGGTGAAGCGCAGGGTTTCCCGCTGCTCATAGCAGTCTTCCGTATGAGCATGGGCCTCCAGACCGCAGAAATACTGCTGCTCCATGGTAATGGCAGGCAGGATCAGGGCATAGGTGGTGCAGAACACCACAACGCAGGCCATTGCCCGCACAAATTTGCGCCAGGCACTGCGGTAGCGGCTAAGCTTTGCATACTGCAGGATTTTCTGGCGCTCTTCCTTTCGCAACCTGATCCCTCCTTTCCATGTTTTTTTATTATTGGCATCCTCTGAAAACTGTTTCTGATGATTTGGGCGCAAATCTCCCGTCCAAATCGCAAAAGGTGTGTGTTTCAGAGGTGTCCTGTTCTTTATTCAATAAATCCGATCTGATTCAGAGGCCAGACCCTGAAAACGATCCTGCCTACGATCTGATCCGGTGCCACACAGCCGACAGCCGTATGGCGGGAATCCGCCGAGGTCGCCCGGTGGTCGCCCATCACGAAGATCTTTCCGTCCGGCACCTGATAGGGAAATTCAATATCCGCATCGCCAAAGGCCTTCTCCGTCAGGTAAGGCTCCTCCAGCAGCCAGTCGTTGACATATACCGTGCCGTCTTCTGTAATATTGACCCAATCGCCGGGATTCGCGATCACCCGCTTGATCAGGATCTTATTATTATAGTAAAAAGCGATCACATCGCCCTGCTCCATGGAGCCGGTCTTTACAGAGAAGACGATCTGACCGTCCTCCAGGGTAGGGGTCATGGAGCTGCCGTAAATCTGCAGCACAGGCAGCCACAGTGTTGCCACCAGGACAGCCACTGCCGCCACGGTGATCAGGGTATACACCGTGCTTTTCAGCACCGTGTTGTACCGCCGCTGATATTTCACCCGGCGCAGTTCCGTTTCCAGTTCTGATACCGAGGGTCTTTCCTTTGGTTTCATTCTGCTTCTCCGTCATTCATCAGTTCTTTCAGCCACAGGTATTCCTGTTCCTGTGCCTGCCGCTGTTTCCTGGCCGCCTCCACAAAAGCCTTTGCCTTTTCCTGGGTCTGCCGGATCAGGTCTTCACACTTCTGCCGGGTGTCTGATTCTGCTTTCCGGCACCGGGCTTCGGTTTCCTCCTCCATACTGCGGCAGCGTTCTTCCGTCTCCCGGGTCAGCTGACGGCAGCGCTCCTCTGTTCCCTGCTCCATCTGACGGCAGCGTTCCTGGGAATTGTGCTCCATCCGCTGACAGTGGGCTTCCAGATCGGCGCTGCGGGCCTGGATATTTTCCGTATACTGGGCACAGGCAGCCTCTGCCGCCTGAAACAGGCCATTGAGCTGCAGCGCCGCTTCTGCCAGGGAGCCGCAGTTCTCAACCGCGATCATTTTATCATGCAATTGTGTACGCAGGCGTTCTGCCTCTGCCCGGAGCGCTTCGTTCTCTTTGCTCAGCTCCAGCATCATTTCCAGCAGATCGCTGCGGCTCAATCGTTTCAATTCTTTTGGTGTCATGGTATCTCCGTTCTCAGGTTTCCGAGAAATCTTATCTGTATTAAACGCGCACTTCTTTCTTGCAGCTGTGGATAAATTTTCTCCACAATTCTAAAGTTAACCACGCTAAGTATTGCACTTTTCCCCAAAAATGTCAACATTTGTAACAAATTTAGTCAAAGAAATACAAAACCTGTATTTTCTTAGTCGTTTTGTAATTTTTTATCATTTTTGTTTTTTTAAAATTACATTTTTTAACCGGATATTCAAATTTAGTTCATACTTTCTTCACTCTTGCACAAAACAGACTGAAAACGTTTTCGTTCCGTCAATCCACCCCATTTTCTACCCAAAATGTTGAGAATACAACATTTTGAAGACGCGCTTCCACACCGAAGGAAGCACGGTTGACAGGCGTGTTCTTTGCAGATTTCTTTCAGAAATCCCACTATGATCCGGCGGAATTTTTCAGTGCTGCTCTGTGGATATTTCCGAAGGCTTTTTTACACAGATTTTACAAAACATCCCTTGTAAATCTTACGCTTTTGCGATACCATCAAGGTAAACCTTTCGGATAAAGGAGTATCTGCATGATCTACTGTGTAGAAGACGATGCCAGCATCCGCGAACTGATGCTTTATGCCCTGCGGGCTTCCGGCTTTGAAGCGGAGGGCTTCCCTGACAGCACCGGGCTGTTTGCCGCTCTGAATCTTACATCACCGGAGCTGATCCTGCTGGATATCATGCTGCCCGGCATGGACGGCATTGAGATTTTAAAGCAGCTGCGGCGGGAATCCGCCACTGCCCATATCCCCGTCATCATGGCATCTGCCAAGGGCACGGAATATGACAAGGTAGTGGGACTCGACCTGGGCGCGGACGATTATCTGTCCAAGCCCTTCGGCATGATGGAAATGGTTTCCCGCATCCGGGCCGTTCTGCGGCGCAGCCGGAGCACTGCTGCGCAGAAGTCCCTGCGGCTGGGCAGCCTGCAGATGGACCCGCTCTCCCACATCGTTCAGGCAGAAGGCAGCCGCGTTGAACTGACACTGAAGGAATTCGAGCTCCTGCGGCTGTTCATGGAGCATCCCGGCCAGGTCTTCAGCCGGGATCAGCTGCTGGAGCGGATCTGGAGTACTGACTACGCCGGTGAGACCCGAACCGTGGATGTCCACATCGGCACCCTGCGGACCAAGCTTGGCCGATGCGGAGAATACATCCGTACCGTCCGGGGTGTGGGCTACCGCATGGAGGAGCGCACATGACGAAACGGATCTTCCGTTCGATTTTTGCGGTGGCGCTGACGGTTCTGGTGGCCACAATGGGTCTGATCCTGGGCGCTGTCTATACCCATTTCACCAGCATCCAGTTCGCGCAGCTGCGGGTGGAGACAGCCCTTGCCTCCCACGCGGTGGCCAACGAGGGCGCCAGCTATTTTGACCGGCTGGACGATACCATGGACTGCCGCATCACCTGGATCGCATCCGACGGAACGGTGCTCTATGACAACCGCGGCGATTCCGACACCATGGTTAACCATCTGCAGCGGCAGGAGGTCAAATCTGCCCTGACCGAAGGCTACGGTCAGAGCGTCCGCTATTCGGACACCCTGCTGGAGCAGTACATGTATGCAGCGGAACGGCTCCCGGACGGCACGGTGCTGCGGCTTTCCATGGCCCAGAGCAGTGTTCTGGATCTGACGCTGGGCATGGTGGGCAGCGTGCTTTCCGTCATTGCCGCCACGGTGCTGCTTTCTTACTATCTGGCCCGGCGGCTGTCCCGGAATGTGGTAAAGCCGCTGAACGAGCTGGACCTGGACGATCCCCTTTCCAATACGGAATACGAGGAGATCGCCCCTCTGCTGCGCCGGCTGGACTCCCAGCAGAATCAGCTCCGCGCCCAATCGGCAGAGCTGAAGCAGAAGCAGAAGGAATTCACCACCGTGACCCGCTCTCTCAGCGAAGGCCTGGTGCTGCTGAACAGCAGCGGAACGATCCTGAGCATCAACCCCTCCGCCTCCCATCTGCTGGACGTCACCCCCAACTGCCTGGGTGCGGATTTCACCGTGGCCAACCGGAATGAAGCCATCGCCGCGCTGGTGGAGCAGGCGCTCACCGGAAAGAAAGGAGAGCAGACCGTATCCCTGCCCGCCGGTCAGTATCTGGCCGCCGCCAGTCCCGTCCGTTTCGAAGGCAGCGTCTTCGGCGTGGTGCTGCTGCTGTTTGATGTGACCCAAAAGCATCAGGCGGAGCTGCTGCGCCGGGAATTCACCGCCAATGTTTCCCACGAGCTGAAAACACCCCTGCACACCATTTCCGGCTATGCGGAGCTGATGAAAAGCGGGCTGGTGCCCCAGCAGGATATGCCCGCATTCTCCGGGAAGATCTACGCCGCCGCCCAGCGGCTGATCCGGTTGGTGGAGGATACGCTGCGCCTGTCCCGGCTTGACGAAGGGGATGTGGACATGCAGTGGTCCGATGTGGATCTTCTGGCTGCCGCCCGAACGGTCGTCCAGGAATTGTCCGCCTCGTCGGAGCTGTTCCGGGTATCCCTGAAGCTGGAAGGCTGCCGCACCGTGATCCGCGGCATCCCGCAGCTGGTATCCGCCATCGTCTTTAATCTGACCGACAATGCCATCAAATACAACCGCTCCGGCGGTCAGGTCTTCGTACAGATCACAGAAACGGACACCCATGCAGTCCTGACCGTGGCCGATAACGGCATCGGCATCGCCCAGGGGCAGCAGGAGCGGATCTTTGAGCGGTTCTACCGGGTGGACAAAAGCCATTCCCGGGAAGTCGGCGGCACCGGCCTCGGCCTGAGCCTGGTCAAGCACGCCGCGCTCATTCTCAAAGCGGACATCCGTGTGGAAAGCACCCTGGGCCAGGGCACTACCGTCACGGTTCTTTTCCCGAAATCATAAATTTATTCCCCAATAACGTCCTGAGGGCGGGGTCATGATGACCCCGCCCTCACTCAGACTGTCAAAAAAGTAGATTTACACGTAAAAGTTTACCAAAATGCACAGCACCCAAAGCCTCCCTTGTGTAAAGGGAGGTGGCTCGCCGTAAGGCGAGACGGAGGGATTGTGCAGAGAAATCTTACGTATTCGCATAG
>JAFQHF010000178.1 GCA_017398105.1 Oscillospiraceae bacterium
ATGCGAATACGTAAGATTTCTCTGCACAATCCCTCCGTCTCGCCTTACGGCGAGCCACCTCCCTTTACACAAGGGAGGCTTTGGGTGCTGTGCATTTTGGTAAACTTTTACGTGTAAATCTACTTTTTTGACAGTCTGAGGCGGCGGAAGGAAAATTCCTTCCGCCGCCTTGTGTTATGCAGTTTATACGCTTACTTCAGCAGCTCCATACGGCCGGGGTCGTTGGCAAAGACTTCCTTAGCGTTGTCCTTGGTGACCACAACGGGGGGCAGCTCATAGACCAGAACGTCGATCTTGCCGTTGTTGACCTTCACGTCGGTAGCGGGCATGCCGTTGCCTGCCTGCAGGGACTTGATGATCTCGATGGTCTGAGCGACCAGAGCATCGGTGGGCTTTGCGACGGTGGAGTACTGGCGGCCTGCCCAGACCCACTCAACGGACTCGTTCTCAGCGTCCAGACCGGAGATAGCGGGGATAGCCTGGCCAGCCTGCTCGCAGGAGGTGATGATTGCACGGGCGATGCCGTCGTTGGGAGACAGAACACCGTGGATCTCCTTGTCAGCGTAGAAGCCGGACAGCAGGGAGTCCATTCTGGCCTGTGCCTTGGAGTTGTCCCAGTCCTGAGTTGCGCACTGTGCGAAATCCATCTGGCCGGAGACAACAGTCAGGGTGCCGTCGTCGATCAGGGGCTGCAGAACGCTCATAGCGCCCTTGAAGAAGTTGGGAGCATTGGGGTCAGCGGGGCCGCCGCCGAACAGCTCGATGTTCCAGGGGCCTTCGCCCTTCATTTCCTTCAGACCATCCAGCAGAGCCTGAGCCTGCAGTTCGCCGGTCTTAACGGAGCCGAACTGAACAACGCCGTCAACGCCGGTGGTGTTCTCCAGCAGGCGGTCATAACCGATGACGTAGACACCGGCAGCCTTGGCCTCTTCCAGGACAGCGCCCAGCTGGGTGCCGTCGATGGGGCCGACAACGATGACCTTGGCACCGTTCTGGATCATGGACTCGATCTGCTGCTGCTGCTGAGGAACCTTGTTGTCAGCGGCCTGGATCAGGGGCTTGAAGCCGGCTGCTTCCAGCTCGGTCTTGAACATTTCTTCAGCTTCCTTCCAGTTCTGGGTGCCCAGCCAGGGCAGGGAGACGCCGATGGTTGCACCGGCTTCGATGCCGCCTGCAACGGGTGCAGCAGCTTCGCCAGCGGCTTCTGCGGGCTTTTCTGCGGGAGCAGCAGCCTCGGTACGGCCGCCGCCGCATGCGGTCAGGGACAGGACCATGACCAGAGCCAGGAGCAATGCGAACAGTTTTTTCATGTTTTTTTCCTCCTACGATTGTGTATTTGGTTTTTTATTAAGGCCCGGCTGTAAAAAATCCCTCAGGATTTCTTCTCAGCAGGGGAACCTTCCTTGGTTTCCGCCTTGTTCAGATTGAACAGGCGCTTGGTGATGGAGACATGGCCGGGACGCTTGTTGTAAACGTCGAAGGCAACGGCTGCCAGCAGGACCAGGCCCTTGATGACCTGGGTCTTGTCAGCGCCCACGCCCAGGAGCATCAGACCGGAGTTCAGAACTGCCATGATCATACCGCCAACCATGGTGGCCATAACGGTGCCGACACCGCCGGACACGGCTGCACCGCCGATGAAGACGGCTGCAATGGCGTCGGTTTCCCAGCCGGTACCGTCAGAGGGACCTGCTGCGGTGGAGCGGCCCACGAACAGGATGCCGGCCACGGCAGCCAGGACAGACATGTTCAGCATGGTCAGGAAGTAGGTCTTCTCCACATTGACACCGGACAGGGCTGCAGCGTTCTTGTTGCCGCCCACTGCGTAGATATGACGACCGAAGGTGGTCTTCTCGGTAATGATGTGATAGATGATGACCAGGATCACCAGGATCAGACCGGGAACAGGGAAGGAGGTACCGGGACGGCCAGTGCCAAACAGCCAGGTCAGATAGCCGATGGTCACGCAGATCAGAGCAATGCGAACCAGAGTGGGCCACATAGCTTCCTTGCTGCCGCGCAGCGCATTGGTGCGCTTATACTGGCGGATCTGGGAGTAGGCAAAGAAGACAATTGCGAAAATACCCAGCAGCAGGGTGGAGTTGTTCATTCCCGTAAAGGCGGGGCCCCACTCAGGCAGATGGCCGGCGCCGAACCACTTCAGTTCGGAAGGAGCGGGAACAGAGATGGAGTGAGAGATCCAGATGACAGCGCCGCGGAAGATCATCTGGCTGCCCAGAGTGGTGATAAAGCCGGGAATGCCCATTTTTGCCACCCAGAAGCCGTTCCAGGCACCAACCAGAGCGCCGATGCCCAGGGCCAGCAGCACAGCTGCCCACCAGGGGAGATTCCACGTCTGGAATGCGATGGCCATGACCATTCCGCAGAAGCCGGCAACGGAGCCCACGGACAGGTCGATATGACCGACGACGATGACCATCAGCATACCGATGGCCAGGATCAGCACGTAGGCATTACCGGACAGCAGATTCTGGAAATTGGAGGGGGTGATCATTTTGCCGTCAGAGGCAATGTTGAAGAAAATGACCAGTGCGAGCAGCGCGATGATCATCGTGTATTTGTGCAGGCCTTCTCCCAGCACTTTTTTAATCTGTTTCATAAGAAGATTCATCCTTTCCTTCATTATGATTTTAAATCAGATGTTTTCAGATGTGGTCGTCATGAGCCGCATCAGCTTTTCCTGATTGGCATCCTTACTGTCGATCTCACCGGTGATCGCGCCTTCGCAGATGGTGTAGATACGGTCCGACATGCCCAGCAGCTCCGGCAGCTCGGAGGATACCAGGATCACGGCCTTGCCCTGATCCGCCATCCGGTGAATCAGGCGGTAAATCTCGTACTTGGCGCCCACATCGATGCCGCGGGTGGGCTCGTCCAGGATCAGAACCTCGGGCAGGGTAAACATCCACTTGCCCAGGACCACCTTCTGCTGGTTGCCGCCGGACAGGGTTGTCACACCTGCACCCACGGAGCTTGTCTTGATCAGCAGATCCGTTCTGCTCTTTTCCGCAGCCTGCAGCTCCTTGTCGGAGTCCAGGAGTCTGCCGGAAAGAATTGCTTTCAGGTTGGCCGATACGATGGTCGTTCGGATGCTGTCCAGCAGGTTCAGACCCAGATTCTTGCGGTCCTCCGGCACGTAAGCGATGCCCGCCTCAATGGCAGCGGAGACCGTGGGAAGGGACAGCTCCCTGCCCTTCATTTTCACCGTGCCGCCTTTGAAGACACCGTAATTGTGGCCGAAGATGGAACGCATCAGCTCCGTCCGTCCTGCGCCCATCAGACCGGCAAAGCCTACGACCTCACCGGCGCGGACATGGAAGGTGGAATTTTTGCAGACCATTCTGCCCGGAACATTGGGGTCCTCCACGCACCAGTCGGATACCTCAAAAATAACCTCACCGGGATGGGCCTCATGGGGCGGATACCGGTTCTCGATGGCACGGCCGACCATGGAGCTGATGATCCGGTCCTCGTCCACATGTCCTGCTTCCACAGGGTAGGTCTCCACAGTGCGTCCGTCACGGATCACGGTAACGGCATCGGAGATGGCCGCGATTTCGTTGAGCTTGTGGGAGATCATGATGCAGGTGATGTCCTTGCTCTTTAAGTCCCGCATCAGATCCAGAAGGTTGGCCGAGTCGGTCTCATTCAGAGCGGAGGTGGGTTCATCCAGGATCAGCAGCTTGACGTTTTTGGACAGGGCCTTGGCGATCTCCACCAGCTGCTGCTGGCCGACGCCCAGGTTTTTGATCAGCGTATTGGGATTCAGATTCAGGCCCACACGCTCCAGCAGCTGCACCGTCTTCTGACGGGCCAGATCCCAGTCGATGAGTCCGTGCCTGACGATCTCATTGCCCATGAAAATATTTTCGGTAATGGAAAGCTCGGGAATCATGGTCAGCTCCTGGTGGATAATGACGATTCCGGCATTTTCCGATTCCTTGATGTTCTTAAATCTGGCCTCTTCTCCCATGTAAATGATCTGGCCCTCATAAGAACCATAGGGATAGACACCGGACAGGACTTTCATCAATGTGGATTTTCCGGCGCCGTTCTCGCCGCAGATGGAGTGAATTTCACCCCGGCGCACCTCCAGCGTTACGCCGTCCAGCGCGCGCACACCCGGAAATACCTTGGTAATATCCCGCATTTGGAGAATGATAGAATCTTCCATATGCAACCTCCTTCAAGTAATCTGGCAATCTCAAATCTGTTACAGGGAAGCCTGTGCCCGCCGCGCTTTTTCCAGGCTTCTGCCGCCGCCCGGCGCTTTCAGACTCAGGCTGTTCAGTGCGATGTAAACACCCTCCTGGTCATTGGAAGCCGTCACATAGTCCGCAGCTTCCTTCACCTGCCGCGGGGCATTTCCCATGGCAACGCCGAATCCGCAGTACTGCAGCATATCCACATCCACATCGCTGTCGCCGAAGGCCACTGCCTGCCTGGGCTCCAGACCGTAATGCTCCAGCAGTACCCGTGCGGCGCTGCCTTTGGTGCTTTCCGGAGGAAGGATTTCCAGGTAGGTGGATTTGGAACGAAGGGCCATGAGCTGAGGGAACTGCTGCTGCACCTGCTTCTGCAGGGCACGGATGCGCATCGCATCGCCTATGCACAGCAGCTTGTGGACATGGGTCGCGGCAAATGCCACCTGCTCCAGGGTCCCCTGGAAGGGCATGCATCCGGATATTTCCGCTTCCTGCAGGATCTCAGGCTGCCGGGGGTCTTCCACCAGCCAGACATTGTACAGATAGCCGCTTACCACCAGATCCGGGAACTGCTCCGAGACGAAGCGCTTGAAATCCATTGCCAGCCGGATGTCGATTCCCACATCCCGCAGTATGGTGCTGTTCTCGTCAAAAATCAGTCCGCCGTTATAGCACGCTACAGGGCCCTGCACCCCAACCTGCCTTGCCACCTGGTTCACACCCTCAGGAGGACGGGCAGAACACAGAACAATCGGAACACCCCGCCGGTGCAGATATTGCAGGCGATTGCGGGTGCAGGGCATAACATGGTGCCTGGAGTCCAGCAAGGTGCCGTCAATATCCAGGAAAACCACGGAATAAGTACGCATTTGTCACACCGCCTTCTATTCGCTCAGTCAGTGTTTCATCTCTGTAAGTTTCTGTCTATATAATACAAAAATCTCAGATTTTATACAGTGCCATTTGTCATAAATTGCGTATTACATTTGTCATATTTTCGCAAATTATTTCAATTTCTCTGACGGATTTATCAAATCCGTCTAAGCACTTTTGTGCAAAAAAGCAAAACACGGGCGTGCTGCAAAACCTTGTCATTGCGAGCCGGTCCGCAATGACGGTGATCTTACAACACGCCCGTGTTTGTTGGAAAACACTAGGATTTATTCAGGAAAAGATTGATCTCGCTTTCCGCGATGAGCATTCCGCTCTGGCCCAGCTGGCTGTCGGCGGACTCCTGTATGGCGCTCTCCACCATGATCATCGCCTGGCTGTAGGCACCGAATTTGGGTGCAACCACGGCGTTGCTCATGATCTGGTGGATCATGTCCGGGGAAAAGCCGCTGCCCTCGGGGATATCATGGTGGATCTGAAGCAGCAGCTCCGGGTCCTCCGCAACGGCTATGAGGGGAGAAATGCCGTGAGACTGGGTATAGAGCCTGCGCTGCAGCTCCTCGTCTGCGGACAGCAGCTTGCAGAATTCCCAGGCAAGCTCCTCATGGCGGGTACGGGAGCTGATCCCCAGCATCGTGGTATGCAGCTGGGAAATATTGGTGCCGGAAGCGCCCGCAGGCATACTGACACAGTCCCACTGAAAGGCGGAGTATTTCTTCACCCGCCAGGGGTAGGGCTGATAGGCCCGGTACTCCGAGTAAAGCAGGGGGCAGAAGGCCACTCTGCCCACATCAAAATCCCGGGCAGTAACATTGTAGCCGCCGTTCAGGTCATTTAAGCGTCTGGCAAACTGAATGGCCTCCAAAACCTTCTCCTGGGACAGATAGCAGCTGCGGCCGTCTTCCGAAAACAGGGAGGCGCCGTTGGAATACATGGCATCCTGCCAGGAGTAGCCGTATACGCCGTACTGGCGCTTGTCCACATTGGTGACCCTTTCGCAGATGCCGTAAAAATCCTCCCAGGTCCAGTCGTTGTCCGGCATGGGGATGCCGCTGACTTCCAGCAGCGTCTTGTTTACGAACATGATGGTGGGAACGCTTTCGTGGGGCAGGGCATACTGCTTGCCCTCAGACTGTCCAGAGCGCAGACAGGGCCCGTAATAAATCCCTGTATCAAATCCGGAATCTCCGGCGATCCGTTCATCCAGCTGGGCCAGCGCCCCGGAGGACACCAGGAGCTCAAAATCCTCAGGAAGCACAAAGTATACATCCGGCTCCGTACCCAGCAGGATCTGCCCTGCCAGCCACTCGCTGTAATCACCCGCGGGAATGCCGCTGACATACGTCACCTTCACACCGGGGTGGGTCTGCTCAAACAGGGCAACCGCCTCATCGAGGATCTGGTAGCAATTTCCGTTGGGCGTATTCCAGTAGCTTCCCGAATAGACACCGACAGTGAGCACGGTTTCCTGATCTGCGGCGCACCCCGCCAGATACAGGCAGGCCGCCAGGAGCAGGAGCACCAGTGCATATTTTCCCATTGGTCTTTTCATAGCGGCCGATTCACCACCCCGTTTTGTACGGCCCAGATTGCCAGCTGCGTACGGTCTCTCAGGCCCAGCTTGAACAGGATGTTGCTGATGGAATTGCGGACGGTTCCTTCGGACAGGGAAAGCTCCCGGGCGATCTCCTTATTGGACATGCCGCTTCCCACAGTCTGAATGATCTGCCATTCACTCCTGCTGATATCCTTGACGGATTCCCTGTCCACCTGAAGCCGGGAGGAGCTCTGGGCCATGTTTGCAAACTGCTGGATCACCTTCGTGGCCACGGTGGGCGTGATGATGGCGCCGTCCTCATAGGCGATGCGGATGCTCTCCGACAATTTGGAGATGCTGCTGCCCTTCAACAGGTAGCCGCTTGCGCCGTGCTTCAGGGCTCCGAATATGTAATCATCGTCATCAAAGGTGGTCAGGACGATGACCCTGACATTGGGCCAGCGTTTTTTGAACAGTCTGGTTCCCTCCACGCCGTCCATGCCGGGCATGCGGATATCCATAAGCACCACATCCGGCAGGTTCTGCTCCGCGCTTTTCAGCGCCTGGGCCACACCGGGCACCGCATCGGTTACCTGGATGTTCGGGCTGACACCCAGAACCACCTTCAGGCTCTCACGAAATAACTCCTGGTCATCTACGATCAACACCTTGATCACAGACTACTCCCCCTTTCTGTTTCTGACTGTCAGGCACACGGTAATGAAAAAGCCCGTGTACCCATCCTCTGCGTGTTTGTCCAGATTGCCGTAGGCGATGGTACCGCCCAGCATCTCCAGACGTTCTCTCATATGGCGCAGTCCGAAGCCTTCCTCCAGCGCTCCGCAGCCGGTGCCGTTATCCCGGATGCTGACGGAAACCGCATTTCCGGACCGGGAGATCCGGATCTCAATGCGGTCAGCCTTGCCGTGACGGACGGCATTGGTCAGGCCCTCCTGCACCACCCGGTACAGGGTATCCTCCTCGTCCGCACCCAGCTCCCATTCCCCCGTCTCCCGGAAATAGGCGATTTCGGCAGATGTGGTCAGGCGGAAGTTCTCCACCAGACCCTCCAGTGCCCCTGCCAGGGTGGAGCGCTCCAGCGCATCGGGACGCAGGGCCTTGATGGAGCGGCGTACGTCCGTCAGGCCGTTGCGGGCGGACTGGGCAACAATCTGCATCCGTTTTTTGGATTCCTCCGGCGCAACATCAAACAGCGCCAGTCCCGCATCGGTGCCCATGATGATGCCGGTAAGCGTATGTCCCAGGGTATCGTGGATCTCCCGGGCCAGCCGGTTGCGCTCCCGCATCTCGGCCATGCGCTCCATATTCACCGCATAGTCGCGCAGCTGGTCGTTGGCCTGATTCAGCTGCTCATTCAGCCTGCGGATACGGGCATTCTCCTCCTTCTGGTTGGTAAACAGCAGGATCATGTACAGAACAAACAGAAGAATATTCAGGCAGGCCATCAGGCTTTCCAGGCCGGTAAACCAACTGCGGGTCATGGGGTTGTAATAATCCAGGTAAGCGCTGAATGCGATGCCGTTTGTGAACTGCTCCACGATCTCATACCGGCAAAAGGCAAACATCAGGCTGAGCACCACAATAATGCACAGACGCATTTTATTGCTGCGTATGTAGTGGACAAGGTCTGCCAGCACCAGCAGTGCCACACCGCTGTAATAAAAATTTACGGATACCATGATCCCCGCGCACAGCGCGATCTCCACGAAGAAAATGCCGACACGGAAGGGAAACGGCTCTATCGGATGAAAATTCTTAAAAAAACTCACCCCGCACAGCAGCGCATACAGGCTCAGGGACTGAACCGGCATCTGCCAGGGATACCGTGGGATCTGCCGCACGGAATTCAGAAAATCATGGGCCCCCAGCGTGCCGCAGATCCGAAGGGTGGTGGTCACGCAGATCAGCGAGTAAAAGACGAGGATCGAAAGATTCAGGGCAAACATCGCCGCTGCAATATTTTTCAAGGTTCGTTCCGTTTTCATCACTGCCACCCATCTGTTCCGTATTGATGCACATTTTCTTCTGTCAGCAGTTCCACCGGGACAATGACCTCCTTGCATTCACAGCCGCCGTTTATGGCTGCATAGGCCTGTTTCACCGCTTCCTCCGCGACCCTGGAGGGGAACTGGGCGCAGGTGGCCGTCAGAAAGCCGCTGCTGACCATGGCTTTGCCCTCCGGGGAGCCGTCTACGCTGTACACCAGAAACCGGTCCGACAGGTTCGCGCCCTGGATCGCCGCCAGTCCGCCGAAGGCGCTGGGATCGTTCAGGGCCATCAGCACATCGGCATCCGGATAGGTCTGCAGCAGCTGCTCCATGACCGGCATGGCGTTTTCGATCTGCCCGTCCGATTCGCCGGAGCCCAGAATCTCAAAGCCCTCATGCCCCGCGATGGTATCTTTGAAGCCCTGGATGCGGTCCGCGCCGGAGCGGGCGGTGATGTGCTCCAGCAAAAGGATCTTTGCGCTGCTGCGCACAGACAGCAGATGCTCGGCACACAGGACACCGGCCTGATAGTTATCGGACAAAACCGAGCAGGCCGCAAGCTCAGAATCCTGGATGGGCGCATCCACCACGATCACCGGCACCCCTGCGTCGGCGGCGATCTGGACGCCTTCCCTTGAGGTATCCCACTCCACCGGCGTCATAAAAATGGCACAGACACCGGCATCCACCAGCTCCTGGATCTCCTGGTTCTGCCGCTGCTGATCCATGGCGGCATCCCGGGTGAGCAGCACGTCTCCGTGGAGCTCCAGAAGCGCCTGAATCCGGGCATCCAGCATCTGGAAATAGGGATTGTTCATGGTCATATAGGTCGCCCCGAAGATGCGCTGCTTCCCGGTCTGTCTGGCCGACAGGTCACTGGGGCTCAAAAACAGCAGGTAGATCGTGATCAGCAGAGGAATGGTCACCATTGCAACCGCTGCCAGGGTATCGAATTTTCTGTAAATGTTCTTCACGCCGGTCTCCTCTCCCTGCGTTAACGCATGTTTTTCATTATTGCGTTTATCCCTTTTACTAAGCAAATATCATAATGGGAAATAAAAACACGTCCTGTAGGGCGGCTTGCCCTCAAGCCGCCGCATTTGAACCAAATCTGCCGTTTTGCGGTGGGCTGAGGGCAGCCCGCCCCACTGTGGCAGATACCGTGCTTATTTATCATATCCATTATTATACAAATTGGGTATCCTCCTGTCAATCTGCCCGGTTCCGGCAGGGAAACGTATGAAAATACCCGGAAATCCTTACGGGTCTCCGGGTTTCTTCCTTACATTGCCGCGAGCACTGCATCCTTCCGGGGGATGCTGGGAATGCCGCCGGGGATTTCCGTGGACAGGCTGGCTGCGGTGGAAGCGAAGGCCGCGATATAGCGCAGGTCTTCTGCCGTCAGCGCCTCAAAGGGCTTGTTCAGCTCCAGCAGACGGCATACGGCGCTGCCGCCGAAGATATCACCGGCACCGGTGGTGTCCACAGGGCTGACCTTGGGGCTGGCAACCTGGCAGACGGCATTCTTCGTCTTCAGCAGGCAGCCCTTGGGGCCCAGTGTGACCATGGCCAGAGATACGCCGAACTCCTTCAGGAGCTTGTCGGCACCTTCCTCAGGGGTACAGCCCCAGAGGAAATCCACCTCATCATCGCTGATCTTGACCACATCCGCCTGCTGCAGGCTCCAGAGGATCTGCTCTCTGGCTTCCTCCTCGCTGCGCCACAGGGGCTTGCGCAGGTTGGGATCGCAGGTGATCAGCTTGCCCTGTTCTTTGGCATAGGCCACGCACTTGCGGGTGGTGGTACGCACCGGTTCATCGGTCAGGCTCAGGGTGCCGAAGTGGAAGACTCTGGCTTCCTCGATCAGAGACTTGTCCACTTCCTCCCATGTCAGACAGGTATCGGCACCGGGCTTGCGGGCAAAGGAGAAGCTCCGGTCGCCGGAAGCATCAAAGGTGACAAAGGCCAGGGTCGTAAAGACCGCGGGATCAACAACGATGCCCCGGGTCTCAATACCGGCATCCTTCACGGTGCCCAGAAGCAGATGGCCGAAGGCATCATCGCCTACCTTACCCAGGAAGGCGGTGGATTTTCCGTACTTGGTCAGGGCTGCCAGGAAATTAGCGGGTGCGCCGCCGGGCAGCGCCTGCATCAGGGGATACCCGCCCCCATCGGTGCCCCGGGAGGCAAAGTCAATGAGCAGTTCGCCCAAGGCTACTACGTCGATCATTTTTTACACCTCAATGTTATGTTGTCATTGCGAGGAGCGTAGCGACGTGGCAATCCCCTTGAATTCAGGAGATTGCCACGCCAGTGTGCACACTGGCTCGCAATGACATGTTATTTTTTACTTGGCGGCAGGATATTCGGTGCACAGCAGACGATAGGCGGGCTCATCCTCTTCGATTGCGGGGAAGCGGCCCATGGGCGGGTTGAACCGGTTGTCGTTGGCATCGTCGTTGCACTGGCTGACCTCACCCAGCAGGACAGGGCCGGTACCGGGCTCCACCTCGAAGTCATGGTACAGGTACTGCTGAATGAAAATGGACTCGCCGGGAGTCAGGCGGATCTGGGTTCCGGCGGGAACGGTATAGGTACGGCCGTCGGTATGCACCGTAACGTCAGATTCATAGTCGATAGACTCATCGGGAAGGGAGTTGTACACCCGGATCAGCACATTGCCGCCGCCCCGGTTGATGATGTCCTCGGTCTTGTACCAGTGGAAATGGTTGGGGGAATACTGGCCCTCCTTCAGGTACAGCAGCTTCTCGGCATAGACCTTGGGGTACTTGTCTGGCATGGTCTGGGAACCGTTTCGGATGGTGATGAGAGAGAATCCCATCTTGTCAAAATCGCCCATACCGTAGTCGGTAATGTCCCAGCCCAGGCAGCAATCCCGAACTTCGTCATACTCGCGGCCCTTGGTTTCCCACTCTTCGGGGGTGAAGTGGCAGAAGGGAGGCAGATAGCAATGGTACTTTTCGCACATGGCTTCCAGCTCGCGCAGAGCCTTGTTGACTTCCGAACGCTTCATTCACATCTCTCCTTTATATCATCAATCATATGTATATCCTGTAAACTGCTGGAAGTCTCCGCGAAAGCGCTTCTGAAAACGGGGCGTTTTGGGACTTCCTGCAATATTACTGTACCATTCCGCCACAGGTTTGTCAAACGGATGGGCAGGAAATGTTACATTTATCATTTGAAAGGCGCGGGTTATCGCAGTGTGTACAATTTTTATAAACTTTTTCATGTAATATGACGAAATTCCATCAGCCGGTAGCAGCCCTTGCCCAGCTTCTGAACGGTGCCCTGCTCCGTCAGCTCCTTCAGCGCCCGCTGAAGCTGGCGGCGGCTGTAATTGAGCCGGTAGGCCGCATCCGTCACATTGGTGATGGTGTGATCCGCACTCATCCAGCGAAGATACGCCAGCACAGCCCGCTGGGCGCTGGGCAGGCCGGAGCGCCGGTGCATGGACATGGTCATCCTGTGAGCCATGGTGTCCAGCAGGAACCGCAGAAACCGGTTGTCCTGCTCCAGCACCGGGCGCAGGGGCTCCAGGGGCAGCTCCACCGCCCGCAGCGTCTCGATGACCTGCTGGTAGCGGTTCTGGGGCTGGCGGCGGCAGAAGGCCAGGTCTCCCATAAAGCCGAAGCCGTCACAGTGGGCGATCAGGTACAGCGTACCGTCCTCGTGAACCATGTAATGATCAAAAACACCCTCCACGATGAATTTGATGCTCTCCTCCATGGGATGCACCACATTGATCATCTCCCCCGGCTCATATTCATACAGCCGGAAGGGCAGATCTGGGGTATCAAAATAGGATCGGATCTGAAATTTTTCAATGTACTGCTCCAAAAGCGCCTGATCCCGGATCTCCCGCATAAAAAACACCTTCTTTTTTCTTTCCATTGTGCCATATGTCACACCAAAATGCAAGGCTGTCTGCTATGATAGGGGCAGCTGTTTTCGCGAATGTAGGGGCGGATTTTCAATCCGCCCTTCGAATGCCCACATTGTGCGGCACATTCTCCCCCCGAGAGCGATCGGTGGTTTCAGGGCGGATTGGAAATCCGCCCCTACAGCACAGATACCACAGTTCCCACTGTCGGTTAATCATGATTTACGGAGGACATCCCATGACCCAAACCAATTCCCCCCTGACCCTGAAGCACCGGATCGGCTATGCCCTGGGCGATTTCGGCGGCTGCATGACCTTCTCTCTCATGAGCGCCTTTATGACCCGGTATTATGTAAACGTCGCGCTGATGGATACCGCCGTCATTGCGGCAATGACCCTGATCTGGAAGATCTTCGATGCTCTGAGCAATCCCGTCATCGGCGTGATGATGGACAAATCCTTTGCCGGCGGCAAAGGTAAGGGCGGCAAGTTCCGTCCCTGGATTCTCCGGGTGGCACCCCTGACCGGCCTGGCCGGTATTCTGGTGTTCACCGCCCCCGGCTGGGTCACCGGCATGTCCCGGTTGGTGGTGGCCTTCGTGACCTACCTGATGTACGAAGTGTTCTACGCCATGCAGCACATTGCCCTGGGCGGCCTGATCTCTGCCATGGCGAAAAATGATGCCGAGCGGGCTGAGCTGTCCTCTGCCCGGGGCATCGGCGGTATGCTGGGCATCATTATCCCCCAGATGATGTTCCCCGCCATCATTTCCCTGTTCGAAAGCAACGCTGCCCTGGGCTACGGCATGGGCGTTACCGTCTGCGCCGTCATCGGCTATATCTGCTGCCTGGGCTGCTACTTCTTCACCGAGGAGCGCAACGTCAGCCAGCAGAAGGCCGGCTCCGCGCCCATTCAGGTCACGGATATCCTGGAGGTCTTCCGGGTGAACCGGGCATTTCTGGCCCTGTGCCTGCACGGCCTGCTGTCCGGTGTCCTCATGAGCGTGGGCGGCGCCCTGGGCACCTACATGTATGCCGATGTGCTGGGCAGCCTGACCCTGATGAGCGTCGGCTCCATGATCGGTATGCCCGTAAGCCTGGTGTGCATGTCCGTGGTGCCGAAGATCTCCCGGAAGCTGGGCTCCCAGAAGGTGCTCCGGGGCAGCCTGCTGCTGGGCTGTGGACTGTATGTGGGGCTGTTCCTGCTGCACATCACCACCAGCATCAACGTCTGGGTCCATATCGGCATCAACGCCATTGCCTCCGGCATTTCCGGCCTGAGCAATATGATGCAGTGGGGAATGCTGTCCGAAGCCATCGAATACAACGAATATCTCACCGGCAAGCGCACCGAAGGCTCCATCAACGGCACCTTCAACATGCTGCGCCGCCTGGGTCAGGGCCTGGGCGCCTCCTGCGGCGTTGCCCTGCTGGGCCTCATCGGCTACAATGCCTCCGCCTCCGTCCAGAGTGACGGCACCATTCTGGGCATCAAGGTGCTGTGCCTGCTGTTCCCCGCCATCTGCGCCCTGGGCAGCTGGGTCGTGTTCCGGTTCGTCTGGAACATCACCCCCGAGCTCCGGGAAAAAATGGCTGCCGCCAGGCAGCAATAACCATACCCCCATCTTTGGGTGTCGCTGCCATTGACACCCTTCTCAAAATGCAGGCCCAGGCACATAGTGCCTGGGTCTCAGCGTGTCGAAAATCCCCTTCGGGGCTTTCCGCCAGATTTTATGCAGTCTGCTGCGCGCACTCCTTGTGTGCCTCCGGCACACAACTCGCACACTTGCAGCCTGATATGTGTTTTCGCCCACGTACACGCCGCGGTCGAA
>JAFQHF010000018.1 GCA_017398105.1 Oscillospiraceae bacterium
AAGCAAATTGTGCTTGATGGGGAGAGGAGATGCGCAGATACAGGTGGAATTTTCTGCTTGCAGAAAATGCAACAGTGTATCTGATGCATCGACGAAGTGCGCGCAGCAGGCTGCAAAAAGCTGGCGGAAAAGCCCGAAGGGCTTTTTCGACAAGCTGAAAAAGGTACCGTCCTTTCGGGCGGTACCTTTTTGCGTATGTTGTGTTACTTTGCGATCTTGATATTCACCGTCACTGTGGTGAGTTTTGCATCACTTGCATTGCCCACAGGGATGATATCCAGTGCCAGCTTATAGCTCTTGCCAGCTGCCAGGCCGCTGCCGTTGGCAATGGTAAGAACCAGATCTGCATTGGCTGTCGGCTCTTCCAGCAGATTTCTGCCGATGGCAGAAGCATCCAGGGCTGCGATCAGCTCTTTGGCCGTCTTGGCTTCGTTGACGACCACTTCCGCCAGCTGTGCGCCCACGGGTGCTGTCAGCTGCAGGTTCACTGCCATGGCTGCCTGGCCGGGAACGTAAACTTCCGGTGTTGCCTTGGTCTTCAGGCTGCTCTGGCTGACCTTTACGTTCACGGGCTTGACCTCGAAGGTCTCACCACACAGCTCATAGGTGAAGGTCACCTTGTAGGTTGCCTTGGTGGAATACTGGACATCCGGATTCAGTCCCAGGGTGAAGTACTGCTTGCCCTTGTCATCCACTGCCAGATCAGACAGGGTGAACAGCTCAGTATCCTGAGCCTCGCCGTTGACCTCGATACCGGAAATGACAATGTCATCCAGCTTGCCTTCCACATTGGCTATCTTGTTCACCGTGTAGACGATCTCGCTTTCGGGAACGATGGCATCCAGCTTACCCTTGGCGCCCAGCGTCAGCTTGGGCTCTGCGGAGCTGATGCTGACCTTGACAGTTACAGCCTTCAGATTGACACCGTTGACATCAGGCACTGCCGTGAAAGTGTAGGTGCCGGCCTTGGGTTTCATACCGGGCAGAATGGAGGCTACGATATCGCCGCCGTTGCCTGCATTCTCATATTCCACACGGATCATCTGGGCATTGTTCCAGGCATCGCTGTCTTCCTTGGCGGTGGATACGAACAGGTCATCGGTGCCGAAGCCGGTCAGAGGCAGGTTGCCGTTGCTCAGAACCGCGGAGGTAGAATCCGTCAGGTTCGGCACATTGCTGTTCAGCTTCAGGGTAGACTTGCCCAGCTTCACAGCCGGGTCCTTATCCGTTACGGTGACATTGTGCTTCAGGGTAACAGGATACATCCAGTCTTCCTTCTGAACAGAGATGTTCAGGGTGGTCTTCTTTGCTTCCTTCAGGGTCAGGCTCAGCTCATCGGAATCCGTCAGGGTGGTGACCTCATCCTCGTAGCCGGTGATCACGATCACATCCGTGTCTTCCAGATCCAGAACCTGCTTTTCGGTCTTATTGTACAGCTGGAAGAACATCTCCAGACCCATGCCGAACTTCTCATTGGTATTGACCATGCTGGAAGCAGGCTCGGTGGACAAGCTCAGCTTGGTTGCGGAGGTGCCGATGGTGATGGCCTTCTCCACGGGCTGGCTGTAGCCTTCCAGGTAGACCAGCAGATCAGCCTTGGTATCAGGCTTGTACTTGGGATTGTCCGCATACTTGTCCGCCAGGTCTTCTGCGAAGTGGATCACGCCGTCTTCGTCCATGTAGAAGTCATCGGTTTCAGCCAGCTCCAGTCCCACAACAGCCGTATCCTTGGCGGTAACGGTCAGGGTGGTGGTGCTACCCTTGTAGAACAGATCCATCTTGGTGTTCTGCTTGATGGTGATGGAAGGAATGGTGCTCTTGACGGTGACCTTCAGATTCAGGGTATACTCACCTTCCTCACAGGTCACGGTCAGCTTGGTGTTCAGATTGCCGTTCTTCAGATCGGGATCGCCCTTGATGTTCAGCAGCTGGGTTTCGGGATCATAGACTGCATCCAGACCGCTGTCAATGCTGACATCCTCAATGGCATTCTGATAGCCGGGGATCAGGGCCACATTCACGCCGGTCTCCATCTTGGGATTCAGGGTCACGGCTGCCGCACCCAGCTTGGGAGCCTTGTCGTAGACCATTACCGTCATAGTGGCCGTTGTCTTGGCCAGGTCGGTGGACTGAGCGGTGATGGTTGCGGTGCCGTCCTTGCCCGCTGCAATGGTCAGGGTCGCAGAGCCGTCGTTGTTGACCTTCACGGATGCCAGCTTGGTATCGGAGGAGGTCCACTTGATTGCCTTCTTATCCAGGGTCATGGTGTTACCGTACTTATCCTGTGCCTCAGCACCGATGGTGAAGGTACGGGAAGCCGCATCGGTCAGTTCAGCCTTATCCAGGATCAGCTCGGAAGGCGTCAGCGTCAGGGTCTTGACCTGTGCGGGGGCAACAGTCAGATTGATGAAATCAGACTTCTTGCTGCCGTCGATGGCAGTTGCGGTCAGCTTGGTGGTACCGCCGCCGATGACGGGAATGGTGTAGGTGCCGTCGCCGTTGTCAATGATCTGGGCTGCATCCACAACCTTCTTGTTGCTGGAGGTCCAGGTGACTGCCTGGAGTCCGGCGATGCCGTTGTCAACGACAGTCCGCAGGACAGGAGCGGGATCACCCTGCTCAATATTGGCCTTGCCCTTGTCATCAACGGTAATATTCTCCACTGCCTCGATGGTAACGGACTGAGCCTTGGGCGTGATGGTGCCGCCGTTGTTGATGGGTGCATTGCCGAAGTAGTCGCCGAAAATGTTCAGGTAACTGCCCTTATTCAGGATCAGGCTGCCGTTGTTGGTCAGGCTGCCGTGGATCACGTAGTTGTTGACACCCTCGAAGTGGTAGACCACCAGGCTGCCGTTGACAGTTACGGTAACATTTTCTTCGATTTCTGCCTCGCCGTTGATCAGCAGGGTCAAATTAGCGGGGATGGTCACATCTTCGGTAATTGCCAGAGCTTCGGTATTGCTGGTGTATACCGTGACCATACCGTAGCCCACACCTGCTTCAATTGCGCAATGCAGGGTCTCTTCGTCTGCGTTATTGTAATTCAGGTTCAGGTTCTTGATATTAACACCGGTGACATCTGCGGTCTTGTTCATCACAGCATCCACCTGGAAGATACCCTTGCCGCTGTAGGAGCCGGCCACATGGATATAGCCGTTGCTGTAGCAGTCATGGTTATAGATGCCGCCGTTGTTCACCAGCTTACCGCCGGCTTCCACATCGACCTTACCGCCGTTTTCAACGAACAGGTAACCCTTAACGGTCAGAGTCTTGCCCTTAGGCACGATCAGGTGACCGCCGCTGCTGATGGTCAGATTGCCTTCCAGAACCAGATTCCGCTCCAGGGTCACCTGGCTGTGCAGGGGCTGACCGTTTGCAATCAGGTCTTCCAGAGCATCCTGATCCTTCACAAAGGCAGAACCGCCGATGGTGGATTCCTCATCGCCAATGGGAGGATTGCCCAGCCAGATGCCGTCTGCAATCAAGCTGCCGCCCATATTGACATAGACATCGCCAATATTGTTCACGGTGCCGCTGCTGGTCATCTCGCCGTCGGTGATGATGCGGATCATGCCGTGGTTTTCGATGGTACCCAGGTTCTCCACCTTGGCGCCGAACCATGCGAAAATGCTGCCGCGATCCGTAATGGTCAGGGTCACGCCCTCGGGAATGGTCAGGGTCACGCCGGTGCCGTTCAGGATCAGAGTGGAGTTCAGCTCCATATCCCGCTCCAGAACCAGAGGCACACGCAGGCTGACCTGGCTCCACTGATCCTGCTCGGCCTGGGCCAGCAGGTTTTCCAGCTGATCCTGGGTCATGGCGAAGGCAGAGCCTGTGATTGTGCCGCCGTAGTTATGGGGGTTGTAGCCGCGCCAGTTGCCGTTGGCGATCAGGGTGCCGCCTTCGTAGACATAGACGGTGCCGGCATTCATGGTGCCGTCCACGTTCAGGGTACCGCCATCCTGGATCAGCATGTCGGCATTCAGGAACATTGCGCCCTGGATGTCGATCTTGCCGCCGTTGCGCACATAGAAGGAGGTGTTGGCGCCCAGGGTATTGTAAACCTCAGGCACTGTCAGCGTGCAGCCGTCCACGTATACGTCAACGTCAAAGTCGCTGTACTTCTCATCCTCCCAATCCAGAGGCTCCACATACCAGTTGCTGCGCATGTCCATATCCCGCAGGATATACACGTTACCGCCGATATAGCCGCTGTGACTTACGATGTCGAAGTAGCGCAGCAGGCTTGCCTCGTTGTGCAGAGGCAGCTCCTCGCTGATGGTGTGCACCAGCTTCTGCAGATGCATATCCACACCGAAGGCTCTGTGGGCCACGATGCCGTCGTTCTTGACCACGAACATGTTCTCCAGAGATGCATTTTCACCGTGGATATACTCGCCTTCCACATTCATAGAGGCATCACCGGTGCTGCTGCCATTCTGGATCAGGCCGTTGTTGATCAGGGTAGAGCCTTCCCGGATGCGGGCCAGGCCCATGTTGTTCAGCTGACCGTTGTTCTCGATGGTTGCGCCTTCCATCAGGTTCAGCAGATTCTTGCCAATCACGAACAGGCCGTTGTTGACGATCTTGCTGGACTCGGTGATGTTCAGGTAGCCCTCGCTGTACAGCCAGCCACCCTCGAGGGTTTCATTATTGATAGGAGCAATGGTCAGGGTGGTAGGCCGCTTTCTGCCGTTCTGCTCGCCATCCTGCATGATGATGGTGATGTTTTCGGGAACGATCACCTGCTCGGTGATGGTGGTATCCACCGCCAGCCACAGCATGCCGTTGCGGTAGCCCTCATCGCCGATCCACTGGATCAGGGACTTCAGCTGCTCCTGGCCGTTGCCATCGCTGATGCCGGTCCATACAGTCTGGCGGGAGATATCCAGGCCCTCAATGGTGCCCATCTCGCCGTCCACCAGATCGTTGCCGATCATACCGTTTCCAGTGATGCAGTCGGCAGCGTTCAGATCCATGGTTCCGGTGATGTAGTTTTCCATGGTGCCGTCCACTGTGATCTGGGGTCTGCGGTAATTACCGTTGCCGGTATCGAAGGTTTCCAGCAGGCCCGTATTGGACAGCCAGCCGTCGATTCCGATGGTCAGATCCGCACCGAACAGACGCATGGTTCCCCGGTTGTACACGGTGCCGTTCAGGATCAGATGGCCGTCATACAGGACAACCAGGTAGCTGTCCTCGTTGATGACCAGCTCTGCGCCCTCAGGAATGGTCATTTCACCGTTGACACGGATGATGTACTTGCCATATCTGTTGGCACCGGCATAGTCGACCATATCCATTGCGGACTGGGCATTCGCGCCCTCGTAGCGCAGGTAAATGTTTGCAATCGCAACGCCCTTTACCATGGCCACGGTGCCGTCATCGAAGTATGCGGTCAGAACCTCGGCAGCTTCACCATTGGGGAACTGGCCGTGGTTGTACCGTGCCTTGCTCAGATCCAGCACGCCGTGGGAAGCATTGAGGATAGAACCGTTATTGTTCACCACTGCGCCGGTGTAAGCAACGATCTCAAGGGTCTGCTCATTTTCGGGGAAGATCTCATCGAGCATCTCGATGGAGTTGGAATTGTTGTTGACCGTACCGCGGATGTAGACACCGCCGCAGACGACCATGCCCATATTATTGTTCAGGGTGCCGTTGACATTCATCACACCGTGGTGCTCAATGAAGCCATTCAGGCCCTGCTCTTCATCAGACAGGTTGTTCAGGGTGCCTTCCACATTGACGGTACCGCCGCTGTTTGCAGTGATTGCGCCAATATTCAGATAACCATAGTTATCCAGGGTGCCGGTGATGTTCAGCGTACCTGCTCTCCAGTAACCCACATGCAGAGCAACGTTATTCACCAGCTTGCCGCTGACATTGGCAGTGGAGCTGTCATTCAGGAAGATGGCGTTGTTCAGCACCAGCTCGCCCTCCACATTCAGTGTGGACTGGTTGAAGGTGATGCTGCTGCCGTTCATGCCGCCGTTGACATACAGGGTTGCGCCGGAGCTGACCGTGATGCCTGCTCTGGTGCCGTCCACATACAGGACGAAGTTCTCAGGCAGACTCAGCACCCAGTCAGAGGTGACCGTGACCATCTGATGCAGATGATACTCATGCTCACCGGCTGCCCAGGCTGCATCCAGCGCTGCCTGCAGCTGATTCTGAGTCACCAGGCCGGTGTCGACACCGGAAGCAATGACCATCTTGCCCACATATTCGTCGCCGTTCTTGACGGTGTGCACATAGCCGTCACCCATGGGGATGGCTGTCAGATTACGGTAGGTATTGGCATCCACATCGAAGAAGGAGATGTCGCCGTGGAAGTAAGTTTCCTCAGCGGATTCGGATGCGCTGTAGACTGCCATTTCCGCCTCGATGTTGATGGTTTCGCCCTGGCCATTGACCACAACGGGGGCATACCAGGCCACCAGGCCCTTGCTGCAGGCCTCGTTATTGGAGGTGTCCACAGCTGTCAGGTTGACGGTGCCGCCATTGACGATGAATTCGGAAACATTCTCACCGGTGAGGTCTGCATTTCCGGTCTGCTTTTCGACGAAGATCGCCACAGGCCAGGTGCTGATGTCGTTATTGGCCGCGCCCCGTGCGGAGGCATTGATGGTGCCGTTGGCATCCTCAATGACCACCAGACCGTTGACCAGGATACCAAGCCTGCCGCCGTTGGCATTCAGGGTGCCGTCAATGACCTGGGTCATGGAGCGGTTTTCCTCAGGCCGTTCATAGTCGTGGGCCTGCACCAGTGCGATATTGCCGCCGTTCAGGCTCAGGGTGCCATCATTCAGCAGCAGCTGACCCACGGACAGCATGACGGGTGCATTGGCATCAGAATTGACAGTTACCGTTGCATTATCCATCTGATGGAACGTGCCGTTGTTCAGGATACCATGGATGATACGGTCCTTGCTTGCCAGACCTGCAATATCGATGTCGATTCTGGCATTGTCATTCAGGGACAGATACATGTCATTCTGCAGGGCAGCATGGATGGGCTCTGCCAGGATGGTATCGTCAATATCGATATCCACATAGGCGTTGCCAGCCAGGCCGGTGCCCATGTTCACGCTCATGATGGAGTTATCCAGGTCAATGGTGCCGCCATTGATGGCTACCATGCCATTGGCTTCAAGGAAGCCCAGATTTTCCAGGTGGATGGTACCGCTTCTCATTTCGAAGCTGCCGTCCAGATGGATACCAACACAGTCGCCGTTCAGGGTAGTGCCGTCCCAGATAATGGCAGGCTCATTGTCCTTAACTGCGCCGAAGTAGAAGTGCGCCATGTCAACATTGATGGTACCGCCGGTGAAGTTCGCAGTGGAAATCGGGTACACATCCATAGCCGCATTCATTGCCATGGCAGTATTGATGTTGATGGTGCCGCCGGAAACATTCAGGGTGGAGCCGGTGCCGGCAATGGGGCCCTGCTCATTGAACTGGCAGCCAATGCCCAGGCTGCAGCCCTGGCTGTTGCTGTTGATGTTGAGGGTACCGCCGGAGATGTTCACCACAGAGTTCTCTGTGCCGATACCGGTAAAGTTGCCATTCTCACCGGAAGAAACCTGGGCGTTGATGGTCAGGGTACCGCCGGAGAGATCCAGACGGCCGCCGGACATCCAGAAGCCCTCGTAATTGACACCTACCGTGCCTTCGTTATTGACCCAGATACCGCCAACGGGGTTCAGGGTAACGGTACCGCCGGTCTGGGTGAAGCTGCGGCCGTCGCTGACGTTCAGGGTATCGGTATTCAGCTTGCCGTTTTCTTCCACGGTGATGCCGTCCATATTCTCGATACCGGCGTAGCCGCCCCAGTAATCATCGGTATCATCGTAGCGTCTTGCACCCTGGGGAAGCTTTGCATTCAGGGTAGCGCTGTCGGTAACGGTCAGGTAAGCGCCGTTATTGCCGCAGACCGCATGGAGCCATGCGTCATTGTCGCCATGCTTGCCAATGCCTGCGATCTCTGCGGTAACGGTGGTGTTGCCTGCAATGGTCAGACGGCCATTGACCTGAACGGTATTAAAGGCATAGTTACCCCATTCGTTGGTATGGCCGGTGCCGTTGTCGCTGAACAGGTACAGGCTGCCGCTGCCGCCGATGGTCACATGGATGTCATTGTCCAAAGACAGTGCAGCGTCATAATCGCAGGAGATGGTATTGCTGCCGATCAGATTCAGCGTCAGATTCTGATTGGGCAGGTCATAATGCTCATCGCCGCCGGGAACCAGGTTGCCCTGATTGTCCCGCTCCTGCCAGTGGTAGCTCAGACCCAGCTCCTCAAGCGTTGCGTTCTGCAGGGTCAGGATATTGTTGTCGTAGTCATAGAATACGCCGCTGGGCAGGGTACCCACCTGGGAACCGTTGGGGCCGCTCACAAGGAAGCCGTCGCCTTCGGCATAGTAGGTGTAGGTTTCGCCGTTGATCCTGAACCAGGCATCATACCTGCCCAGATCCTTGGGATTACAGGACAGATCCCGCTGCCAGGTGTACTGGAACTCACCGTCCTGGTACATATCCACTTCCACGTTCACATGGAAGCTGCCGGTCTGCCACATATTGGCCGCGACCTCATCCTTGACATCAAAGCGGTAGACCGTATTGCTGACCTTGGTCATGGTGACCTTGTCTGCGTGATTGGTCATGCGCACGTTCTGCGGTGTCATGACTTCATCGGTGATGATCAGATAGAAGGTATTGCCGCCGAAGGGATTGATCTGCATGCCGAACTGCATCCAGGTGGCGTTGGAAGCAACGGGGCCGGAATAGAAGCCTGCTGCTCTGTCGCGCTCCAGGTAGATGGGCATCTTCAGAACATTGCCGTTGTGGTTATAGGTAATGTAGGCAATGGTATCCCAGGCCGCCATTTCGTTGGGGATCACCACATTCATGAAGCAGTCGGTATTGGGCTCGCCGGGCTTGAATTCTGCCCAGTCATACTCACTCAGGCTAACCAGATTCACATAGCCCTCGGTGCCCAGCTGCTCAGGCTTCAGGGGCGTACGCACCCACTGGCCTGCATCCTCATCCCAGACATTCAGGTAGAAGATCCACATGAAGTCCACGCCGGGAGACATCTGGGCCTGCCGGTTCTCCTGGTACTGCTCGTTCAAGAAGAAGCCTTCACCGAAATCATGAACCCAGTAGGAGGAAATGTAGGGCTCGGTATCGCCGGGTTCTTCCCCTTCGATATAGTTGATCTCGCCGTTGACGGTGCCGTTAATCTGGCATTCGGCACCGGGATAGATGTTGACCCAGCCCCGGTCCTCAGGGATGGTCAGGGTGCCGTTGATGATCAGCGTACCGCCGTCTTCCACATTGATCTCGCCCCAGCCGACAAACTCCACAGTGCCGTTCAGGATCAGGGTCACGCCGTTGGGAACGATCAGTCTGCCGTAGGTATCCAGGAAGAAGCCGTTGGGCAGGTCAATGGTCAGATCCCGCTCCAGACGGGTAGTCATCTCGTGTACCCAGCCATTGGCGCCTTCCAGATGGGCTTCCAGTTCATCCTGGCTCATGGTGCCGTCATTGACCTGGCCTTCGCTTTCCACGGTGCCGTTGTCCTCGAACTCTCCCATGTGCATCAGCCAGCCGTTGGGCGCGATGCCGATGTAGCCATTGTTCACCAGAGAGCTGCCGCCCTCGATAGCCAGGCGGGCCCAGTCATTGATGAAAATCTGGCCGTTGTTGGTCAGGGTGGAATTATTGCCGACACCCATGCCCATCCAGTAGTAATTGTCATGGTCGGGGTTGTCCAGAACCAGGACAGTATTTTCGGGGATGGTTACGCTCTGCTCCAGCAGGAAGCCGCCCATGGGATGGATTTCCGCGTTGGCATAGCCGTTAGCGTTGATGGTATTGATGGTGGAAACCATCTCCTCGGTGCTGTAGACCTCGTAGCTCACCATCAGCAGATTATTGGGAATGCCGGAAACATTGGCCTCACTCTGAGGATAGTAAACAATCATGGCAGGCTCCACGCCGGACAGGTCAACACCGCTCTGGACTGCCAGAGTTGCATCGCCGCCCACCAGGATGCCGCCGTTCCAGATTTCTGCAGCAACGCTCAGGGTGGCGCCGCTGTTGACATTCATAGTACCATCCAGCTGGATGAAGCCATGCATGGCATTGCCCTCTGCATCCGGCTCGTTGCGCAGGCTGTTCAGGGTGCCGTTGATAGTGACCACAGCGCCGCAATTGGTACCTGCGGGTGCAATGTTCAGATAGCCCCGGTTATTCATAGTACCGTTGACCGTCAGGGTGCCTGCGGTGTAAGCGGCATTGTCCTGCTTCCAGAAGCCAACGTGCAGAGCAACATTGCTGTTCAGGGTACCGTTGACTGTTGCGGTACTGTTGTCATTCAGGAACAGAGCGGTATTCATGTTCAGGGTTCCATCCACGTTCAGATAACCCTGATTGAAGGTGATGCTGCTGCCGTTCTGACCGCCATTGACCGTCAGAGTCACACCTGCGGGGACATTCAGCGTGGCAGAATTGACATACAGCACGAAGCCGTCAGGCAGGTCGATTGTTGTGTTGCCAGTCAGAGTCAGCGTTTCCTGATGCAGGCTGAACTCAGTATTGCCATTGGCGATGGCTGCATTCAGCGCAGCCAGGAACTCAGCATCAGTCATTCCGACAGCGCCGGAGCCAGCGGGATCAAAGCTGGCCTCGGACATATTCAGAACCGTGGAATTCTCCCACAGGCTCTGGGTGGATTCATCGTAAGTAAAGGTAACGCCGGAAATGGTGTAGCTGCCGTTGGCATTGGCGGGCACGCCTGCCAGGAACAGCTGGCCGTTGGCACCGGCGGTGCCGGAATCGCTGTTGGTCACGTCAACCAGATAATTCTGACCCTGAATGGTGACGATATTCCACATATGGGCACCTGCGCCGGTACCGCCGCCCATGGTGCCGGTGACGCTGTAGCACACAACATCGCCGTCAAATTCCGTCAGGTCGCACAGGTACTGGAACGCCTTGGAGTAACCCTCACAAACCACCTTGGTTGTGGTATCGCCGTCAAAGACGTAGATCACCTGCCAGGGATCGGAGTTTCTCACAAAGCTGTTGGTTGCCGCTGCGTTGGTGTTGTAGGATACCGCACGGCAGATCCAGTCCTTGTAGGCCACCAGCTTGTCGTAATCGGTCTTCACATTCTCGTCAGCTTCCACACTGTCCACCACAGCCTGTGCTGCGGCGGCAGTGGCAGCAGCCGCGCCGGTCTTGGATGCATCTGCCGTCAGTGCATCCGCGCCCCGGTAGTTGGCAGCCACCTGGAAGTTGAATACGATATGCAGGTTGCCGCCGGCAGAGATCACCAGGTCGGAAACACCGGTGACCTTGTCGAACCAGTACAGCTCATAGGGCATGTCTGCCAGCAGAGCCCGCAGCACGTTGGTCAGGGATGCCTGATCAAAATCGCTGCCGGTGAACTGCACCTCGGTATCCGCATCGTAATTCTCCATGGTGCCGGTGAAGTTCTGGTTGCCCAGGCTGATGCCCAGATGGATGGTGGCATCGGTTCGCTGACCGGAAGCGATCTGCTTCAAATAGGGAACCAGAGCATCATAGGCCTTCTTCTCATCGCCGCTCAGCTGTGCGCCGCCGGCGGTACCGAAGGTCTGCACCTGGGTGCCGTAGAGCTGCTGCTCGGCATATCCCCGGAACAGCTCTTCATCGGTGAGCTGCATCTGGTCGGGAACAGCGGTATAGCTGGTCACCGTGAATGCAGGCTCTGTTTCTTCAGCTGCCGCAGCCGCTTCGGTCTCCGCCACAGCAGGAACGGGTTCCTCCTGCACAGGAGCCGCTTCGGTAACGGGAACGGTTTCCACGGGAGCCTGTACAGGCTGCGTGGTTTCAGCAACTGCCGCTTCCGTCTCCACGGGTGCTGCCGTGGTTTCAGGTGCCGCAGTTTCTGCGACGGAAATATCTTCTTCCATCAGGATCTCGACCTCGGATGCCAGCGCATTCACGGGCAGCATACCGAAGATCATGACCGCAGACAGAAGCATTGCGATACTTCTCTTCCAGATGTTTGTCATTTTTCTTCACGATCCTTTCAATGACAGTATGGCAAGTGCGGAAAATCAGTGCCGTTCACCGCCGGGTCAAAGCGAAGAACCGCGCACCGCCATGTTTCCTGCCGGAGAAACATGACACACCCCCGGGAGGTGCCGCCAAAAATGGAAACACTTCCCCCAGGATACTTTCTCGTATACTATCATATCATTCTATGTTGTAAACCGCAAGATTCATTTTGGTAATATTTGCACTTTTTTTATCGAAAGCGACAAACGCAGACCAGGTTTTCCCCGGTCTGCGTTTTACGTTTATCCAAAATACAGCATTCCCAAAACAGGAACCTTTGTCCACTCCAGCTCCCGGATCAGCGTTTCCACACCGGAAAGCCGGCTGCTTCCTTCCCGCACCGTCAGCAGATATCCGCTCACCGCTTCGCTGTGCTCCAGCGCCTGCAGCACCGACGGCAGCACCAGCGTCTGCCAGCCGGCGCTCTGCAGATACGCCTCCAGACCGGATTCCGCCTCCCCCAAAATTCCGATGCACCGCCCCTCTGTCGAAGAAAGGGCCAGCTTTGCTCCCAGCAGGCGCAGCCCCTCCTCTCCCGGAAGCTCCGCCAAAACCGGCGGAAATCCCGCCCGAAGCAGCTCCTCCGGGGTACGGATGGTATCATCAAACAACTCTGTCAGCACCACACCGCAGAAGGCGCCGCCCAGTCCCAGCAGGGCCCCCAGCACCGCGCATTTCAGCGCATCCGGCGTGCTGGGCCGGGAAGCAATCACCGCAGGATCGATGACCTTGGCAGAGCTTCCCTCCAAAACCGAAGAAATGTGCTCCGGAAGCACGCTGCCGATGGCATTGGCGATCCGTTCCGCTTCGTACAGATCCGGGCTTGTGACAGTGATCCGGAAAAATTCTGTGCCGTTGACTGCCGTAGCGGAGATCATCTCCTCCATCCGTGGCAGACTGTGATTCACCCCCGCAAAGCCGATCACATCCAGCATGGTCTCCCGGGTATTCAGGATCACCAGAATGGAGTCCACCAGCTTCCGGGATATGGTCAGGTCGCCGGAATAGACATTCTGCTCCTGGGCATTGTTCACATAAAGCACCACCGAAGACTGGTACTGCGGTGTGATCAGGCAGTATCCGGCCAATGCAAAGCCTGCTGCTCCCAGCACAAGGGCAAGCACCAGCAGCCACGCTCTTCGCTTCACGCCCCGCATCAACCGCCCCAGATCCAGTTCCATGCCGGTTCGGTTCAGATTGGTATCATTCATACAGCATCTCCTGCTTTCGGAAATAAAATATCAGCGCAACGGTCTC
This sequence comes from Oscillospiraceae bacterium, assembly GCA_017398105.1. Next base: position 13,369 of record JAFQHF010000018.1, read on the forward strand.
CGCCAGGCAGTAAGGCAGCAGCACCAGAACATTGGCTGCCGCCACCCCCGTCCAGGAACCCAGCGCGCCTGTCAGCAGCACCGACAGGGGATACTTCGCCGCTGCGCCTGCCGGGAAGCAGATCATTTGCACCCGCAGCCGTCCCAAACCGTTGGCAATGCTGGATACGGCGCTGTTCCAGATCAGCATCGCCCCCAGCGCCGCCATCCAGATCCCGCTGCCTTCCTGAAGCGCAATGCTCTGGGTTCCCAGCCAAAGATCCGTCAGCGGCTGCATCAGAGGCACCAGTAAAAACAATCCTCCGGCAGCTCCTGCAGAAGCGAACAGCAGCCGCCTGCAAAGCCGCTTCGTCCAGGCATACTCCCCCAAGGCCGCCGCCCGGGTCACCGCAGACCAGACCGGCATCATTGCCAGCGAAAACAAGCTGCTGCCCAAAAAGAACAGCCTGCTGCTGATCTGATACTCCACCACACAGGCCGCGCCGCGCAAAGCCGTGATCAGAAATTCATTGGTGTTCATGATCAGCATATAGGCCGTCTGCACCAGAAAGAAGCCGCCGCCCAGAGTCCGCAGCTGTTTCCGCGTCCGGGGCCCGCAGGGATACCGACCGGGCCGGAGATGGCGCATGGTTCTGCCGGAAAACACCGCCAATGTCGCTGCCAGCAGCGGAAGCACCCCCGCCAGAGACTGCACCGCCGCCATAGCCGCCAGATTCTGCCCGTCCTCTCCGGAAGGCAGAAGGAGGATTCCCAAAATCCCCAAAACCGAGCTGCAAAGACCCAGCAGCCCGTTCACCGCCGACAGCTGCATGGCATACAGGATTCCGGTAACGGGCCGCAGCAGCAGCTGCCCCAGCATTCCCAGAAAGCCGATTCCCACAGCTGTTTTCACCGCGCTGAGGGGAATTCCCTTCAGTCCCGGCAAGTCGTTCCACAGGATCCGGGGAAACACACAAAAAAAGACAGCCCCCGTTACCAGACAGATCCCGACCATGGCCCCATAGGCCCCGGTCACACAGGCACCGGCCTGATGCCGGTCTTCCCGGGCCAGAGCGCCGGCCAGCTGATTCCGCAGACTGTTTCCCAGACCAAAATCCAGATTCAAAAGCCAGGACAGCATGGACCAGATCGTAAACCAGCAGCCCAGCGCCGCCTCCTCCCGGAAAAAGGCAAGGTATACCGGCATGGTGCAAAGAGACACCAGCAGGGAAAGCGCCCGGATCACAAGGGATGCTCCCAGATTTTCCAGTATCCGCCTATCCATCGGTTTTCCCATCCATTTCCAGCAGTGTCTTCCACAGAGGAAGAAAGGACTGATCCAGCTGAAGGAGCCGCGCGCTTCCCCGGCTGCCGGTTTCTTTCGCCGCCCTCAGAACGGCCCTTGCCACAGCCTCCGGATCTGACGATTCGGAATAATGAAGCATACCGCCTACCTCCGATCCCCGGACTGCAGCGATGGGCGTGCAGACCACTTCCAGACCGCAGGACAGATAGGTCAGGATCTTGGACGGAAAAGCGCTTTCACTGAAGGCAGCCTCCGGATTCTGGGTGCACAGTCCAATATGACAGCTTCTGAGAAATGCCCGGCAGGCCCCATGGTCCAAAGAGCCATGGTGGGTCAGCATACACCGGGGCTTCACCCGGTTCAGAACTTTCCGGATTTCCGGTGTCTTTGTCCCCAGAATGTGCACGTGGAAGTTTTCCGGCAAAAACGCCGCGGCCTCCATTGCCGGAAACGCCCCTTTTCCGGGATCTGCCGATCCTGCATAGACCACATGGACTGTTCCATTTCGCTCTTTTTCCCGGGCCTGCGCCGGTACATAGGCGCCGTGGCAGATCACCCGGGGCCGATCTCCGGCAGAAATCAGCCTGCCCAGTTCCCGCGAGGGCACAAGAAAGCCATCGGCTGTTTTGAAAAAAGCCAGCTCCCTTCTCCTGATCCAGTTTTTTCCCAGCACATCCCCATAAAGCTCCTCCGTCTCCAGGATCAGCCGAATCCTGCGAAGCCGTCTGACGATCCGCAGCGGAACCATCAGCGGCAGGGCATGATAAGCCCAAAGGGTATCTCCATCGCTGACAAATTGCAGCAAACGGCGGGTCAGTCTGCAATAGAACAAAAACGTTTCCCATTTGTTTCCGCCGCTGCAGGGCAGCAATTCCAGGGTGATCCCCGGACGAAGCTGCTTTACGCCGCCCCGGGAGGATCTTCCTTCCTCCGTTCTGCAGGCCGACAGGATCTGCGCCTCGTGTCCTGCTCTTTGCACACAGGACAGCAAATAGTCAATTTTCTCCTCCGCTGCCGGGAAGTGGCACCGGTCTTCTTCCCCCGGCGCATAATGCAGCAGGCATTTGATGGTCATGTTCTTCCTCCCGTTACAGGCCTTCCCAAAAAAAGGCATAGGGCACCGCAGCGGCCCAATCCGCGTGCAGCAGATTGTAAAATCCCAGCAGCACAAACCCCGCCGCCACCGCCAGCGTATGCAGTGCATATTCCCGTTCTCCAAACCGGGTGCGGATGTGCTGCAGTATTTCCGGCAGGCTCAGGGTCAGATACAGCATACTGTAATACGCCACCCGCGCCGCCACCGTACTGACCTCCGTAAAGCACAGGACGCAGCAGCACAGCCACTGAAGATTGACCAGTCCGCTGATTTCCTCCGTTTCCGGTGCAAACAGGAGCATATACCCATAAATTCCGCAAAACAGCAAAAGAAGCCCCACATCCCCGGAATGCAGCGCAGGATGTCCCCGGTTCAGCAGCGTTACCAGACTGTTCCACAGCGGCACCCGGAGGGCAAAAATAATGGCCAGCAGGCCAAGACTGATCACACGCCCCCGCTTGTCCATCCTGCAGCGGTACAGGGGATATACTGCCAGAACTGTCAGGGCAGTATCATGAAAGGAAGATGCCAGGATCACCAATGCCAGAAAGGCCATGGGGCTCTGCTTCCGGACAGCGAAAAAGGCAGCAAAGGCGACAGCCGCGGCAATGGCCTGACGCAGCCCGGAAAAGGGGATCTGAAAAGCTGTCAGGCCAAAATAAATCCAAAAGGACAGTCTCTGATTCCGGCTGAAGGCACCGATCACTGCGCCGACGGGCAGGATGGATGCCGCCGCGCAGCAAAACAGAAACCACTGTTCTTTTCCGCAGAGCATTCCCACCAGCTTGTTGAACAGCACAAAGCCGCGCTCATAATTCTGAAAGGGTTCCATAGTCAGAAGGGTCTTCCAGGGAAGCTCCTTCAAAATTTGAAAAGACGGAAGATATCCGTAGGGCTTTCCATATCCCAGATCCACCCCCATCCCCGGATGCCGCAGACCCAGAATGGCAGTCAGCATCAGGCTGATGATCAGCGGATACCAGAATCCCTTCCCCTTCAGAGGAAGCCGCCGGAGCAGGCTGTATAATCCTGCCGCTGCCAGCAGCCAGATTCCATAAATACTCATTGGTTCTCCCCCAGCTCCCGGTACAGGCGGGCATACTGCGCCAGCATGCCTTCCATGCCATAACGCCGTGCAGCCCGCCTGGCGATTTTTTCCCTGTCGGTCTTTTCCCGGGCCAGTTCCAGCACCGCTGCCATCAGGGCAGGCGTATCTGTGAAGGGAACAAACCGGCTGTATTCCGGCAGGGATATTTCCTCCGGCCCACCGGCGCAAAAGCCTGCCACAGGCGTTCCGCAGCACAGACTTTCCGCACAGACCAGAGAAAAGCTCTCCGCACGGCTGGTCACAACGGTCACTGCGGCGGCGCTGTACAGCTGCGCCAGCATATCCGGCTGTTGGATTTCTCCCAGAAATGTCACGTTTTCCGGTATTTCACCGGAAAATCGGTATTTTCCCGCCACAACAAAGCGCCAGGACAGCTCCTGCATCTGCCGTGCCAGTTTCAGAAACCAGAAGCCGCCCTTTGGATGCTCCGGTTCATCAGAAAACTGGGCCGTCACATGCAGAAAGATCTTTTCCCGGGAAATCTCCGGACGGAACCGAAAAATCCCGGTATCCACACCGTTCAAAATGACCCGGTGTGCCATTTGCTTCAGCAGCGGCGACTGGACTGCCCTTCGGTAAAGCCAATCCGATACGGACACCACCGTAAGGTTCTTTTCAAAGCCCGCAAGCGCCGCCTGCATCCGGCGAAACGACTCCGCTGTTCTGTCGAACAGGAGGCTGTGGGGAGATTCCCGCCACCGGGAGCAGCTGCCGCAGCCGGTTTTCCATTTTTCGCAGCCATAGGCGTGGGCGCAGTTTGCCGTATAGGGAAATTCCGCGTGTAAGGTCAGAATCACGGGGATTTTCTTCTTTTTCAGCCAGGACAGCAGCCGGTACTGGTTCACAAAATATCCGTTCAGGCAGTGCAGATGCACCACATCCGGCTTCTCCCGGCAAAGCCGCCATATCAGATGCAGCGTTGCCAGCAGGCATCCCCCATAGGGCAGACCCCGTACCGCAGACAATCCGTGGCTGAGCTTTCCGTACCAATCCGGGCACAGCCGCACGACACCCGGCTCCCGGACTGCCCGGCCTCTGCCGAACAGAACCAGAGATTCCCATCCCAGGCTGCCTGCGTGCCGGTGCAGCGCCCGCACCAGATGCCCTGTGCTGCCGCGGCCATAGACGCAGTTGATCTGCACAAGCTTCAAAGCTTCCTGCCTCCCGTCTTCAAAAGTGCCTGAAGCTGCTCCCGCAGGAGCACCGGGCCTGCTTCCAGGCTATGATTCCGCTCCCCCAATGCCCGGGCATTGGCAAGGATCTCCCGGCGGAGATCCTCCTCTGTCAGAAATGTTTGAAGTCCCGCTTCCAGCTGTTCCGGACAGGAGATCACATATGCCGCTCCATTCTGCTTCAAATAGTCGATGGATGAGACTCCCTCCGGACCATAGGCCAGAATGCAGGGCCCATTGCGCAGGGATTCCGCAATTTTCGTCGATATAGAAAAACGAACCATCGGGCGATAGCGTTCCTCAAAGGACTCCGTGTGGATCACTGCCAGACTTTCCGCCATAATACGCCTGACCGCATCCCCGGAAACGGCTCCATGGAAGCAGATCCCGTTTTCCGGTGTCAAATCCTGTAGAATCAGGGGATTTTTCTCCTGGGAATAGACATGGAGCTGCCCGGAAAAGCCGGGAATTTTCAGATTCTGAAGCACCCTGCTAAGTTGTACCAGCTGCCGGTTCCGGCCGAAGCCGAGATTCCCCAGGTACGAGATCCGGCAGGGCTTACCCGACTGCTCCCACTTTGGCGCAGGCGTATGCAGAACCTGGCAGGAAATACCGAACGCAGACTCGTACTGCTGCTTCATGGCATCGCAGATCACAAAAACAGCGGCCGCCTGCTCCATCGTATTTCTGACCGTCTTCAGAAAACTCCGGTGCACCCACCGTCCCAGCAGAGAATCCGCGTTCCGGTTGTGCAGGTAATAGTCATCCAGGCAGCAGACCGCCATGGGAATTTTCAGCCGCTTTGCAATGGTCCCCGCAATCCGGTACAGAAAGCCATAGTCTCCCGATGCAAGCAGAAGCACCTCCGGCCGGATTTCTTCCAGCCAGTCCCACAGGGGTTTCCGGTTCCACCGTCCGCTTTGCCACAACAGATTTCGCAGCAGGTATACCAGCCCGGTGCGCCGCCTGCCGTATTCGTAGACTCCGCTTCCCCGGCCCGGCCGGGGCTTCCAGCCCAGGACATCCCAGTCAGTAAAGCGGTAAAAACACCGGCACCGGCTGTCCTCCGGCGGTTCCTCCGGATAGATGTAAAACTGTGCCAGCTCCTCCGGAGCAAAGGCCGCGCACCAGGCCTGCAGCGTCTTTCCCATATTGGATGTTCCGCCCATGGGATTGTGGCTGAGGATCAGAACCTTCATAAATACCCTTTCGTTAAGTCCACCAGGCAGAAATCATGGTGGCTTTTCTGTTTCTCCGGCGGCGGAAGCTGCCGCCAGTTTCCGTACAAATGGGTCAAATAGGCATCCCACTGCTCCGGGCCGTAAATTTCAAAATCTTCAAAAGCATAAAGGGCCCCGGTTCCGAAGAACGCCCGGGGCATCCGCTCCCGGGGGCCATAGTTCCCGGTCAGATTGCCGCACCAGATACAGCTGTCAAAATCCCGCATTGCGCACAACCGGTGAAGCTGCCGCTGAAGCAGCTGCTTCAGCCGTTTCTGTGGAACCGGGCGCAGCAGATATACCGCGGCATTTTTTACAAAGCTTCTCTCCCGGCGGATTCCCGTGGTCAGAGCCAGCAGAAGCTGCACCCGCCGCAGGATGGGCCGGTGCAGCCGGGCAGCCTCCCGTTCAGAATCCCCAATGCCGTCCAGCGGAAAAATATCCAGATAGATCCCCCGCCGGATCTTGCTCCGGGTATTCTCTATCAGGGTGGTTTTCGTATCGTATACCTTGGAAAAGGCATAGCAAAACGCTTCCTTCTCCGAAAAAGGCGTTTCCAGCCGGTACCGGGGATGGGGGTTTTCCGTCATCAAAGACCAGAACCGGAGGTAATCCCGCCTGGGCATGCCAAGATCCACATCATCATCCCAGGGAATGAAGCCCTGATGGCGGACAGCGCCCAGCATGGTGCCGCCCAACGCATAATAGCGCAGATCATGCGCTTCACAGAATGTATGAAACCAGCGCAGCATGTCTGCCAGCATTTGCTTCAGGAGCCGCTCATTTTCCATGTTTCTCCGCCTTTCTGGCAAATTTCCGAAAGATCCGGCCCCGCAGCTTTCCCGGCATCAGCAGCTGAACCGCAAAGCGGAGCGCCAGATTCCAGAGACAGCGTACCGGCCCGATGATGCCGTTCCTGCGCAGAGCTATCTGCAAAGCCGCTTCACTGGAAAAATACCGCCATCCGCCCCGCCGGCGGTACATATTTTCTCCCGTCCGAACCAGTACCAGTGTATCCGGCAGATTCCGGAACCGACAGCCTGACAGTGCCATTCTGATCCAAAGGTCATAATCTTCATTGCAGTACCAGTCCCGGTAGCCGCCCGCTGCCAGAACCGGTTCTTTTTTCAGCATCACCGTTACCTGATTCATGGGGCAGCGTTTTTTCATATCCCGCAGGATACACTCGTGGTCTTCCCGCACCAGACGGCGGCCAAGAATTTCACCGGGACTGCGGGTAAATTCCCCGATCTGACCGCCCACGGCAGACAATTCCGGCTCGTAAGCAAAGGCTTTCAGCTGCTTTTCAAACCGGTCCGGCAGACTGAGATCGTCCGCATCCATCAACGCAACCAGGGGGAACCTGCACCGGGCCAGCGCAGCTGCCCTGGCACTGCCGTGCCCCACATTTTTCTCCAGGCGAACCACACGGCAGGCAGGATTTTCTTCACAGCGCCGAATTTCCCGCGCCAAAGTCTCCGGCACCGGGCCATCCACTGTCAGGACGATCTCCGACGGCCGGACAGTCTGATTCCATATGCTGTCAAAGGCTGCCCGAAACCATACAGGATCGTCCCCGGCATAAACGCACAGCATCACGGAAAACGGTGTTTTCACCGCACCGCCTCCTTTTCCGGAAGTTCTGCCGCAGACTTCTGCTTCTGACGGTATTCTTTCGGGCTGATCTGTCCGGTCTGCAGCAGCCAGTCTCCCAGGTCTTCCGCCGTATCCCGGTCAGCGCTTCCGATTCCTTCCCGGGACAGTACGGTTTTCAGCGTCTGAAGCAGTATCCGGACATCGGTTCGAAACGTGATCTTTTCAAGATATTTCCGGTCAAATTCCAGTTTTTCCTCCCAGGTAATGCCATTTCTGCCATTGACCTGGGCAAGCCCCGTCAGCCCAGGCCTTACCCGGTGCCGCTGTCTCTGCTGCGGTGTCATAAAGACCATATCCCGCACCAGCTGGGGCCGGGGGCCCACCAGAGACATTTCCCCCAAAAGAATGTTCCAAAGCTCCGGCAGTTCATCCAGTGAGGTCTTCCTGAGAAACCGCCCGTAGGCCGTCAGCCGCATCTCATCCGGAAGCAGCGTTCCGGATGAATCCCGCCTGTCTGTCATGGAGCGGAACTTCACCAGCCGGAAGAACCGCTCTGCCCGGCCGGGGCGCAGCTGGGTAAACAGGGGGTTCCCGGAAAAGGCAACCGTCCCCACCGCTGCCAGAAGCAGCAGCAAAGGACTCAGCAGTACCAGCCCCAAAAGGGACAGGCTGATGTCCATCATCCGCTTCCCAAACCGCTCATACACACCCATATCAGAAACACCCCTTCACGGTGTCGATCACCCGCTGCTGATCCTGCCGGGTCATTTTAATATCCGAGGGCAGACACAATCCGCGCAGAAAAATATCCGCACCCACTGCCGTTTCCCGGAGCTTGATAAAATCCCGGTCCGCAAACAGAGGCTGCAGATGCATTGGTTTCCAGATATGCCGTCCTTCCATATTCTGCATTTCCAGCGCAGACAAAAGTGTCCCCGGTTCTGCAGCACATCCCCTGTTCACCGTCAGGCAGGACAGCCAGAAATTGGGCTGTGTATCCGGAAGCCAGGGATTCATGGTCACCGGCAGCTCCCGAAAGGCCTCCTGATATATATGGTAAATTTCTTTTTTCCGTGCTCTGTGTTCTTCCAGGTGACGCAGCTGCCCTCTGCCGATTCCGGCACAGATGTTGGACAGCCGATAATTGTACCCCAGCTGTTCATGCTGATACCAGGGCACCCTTTCCCGGGATTGCGTCGCCCAGGATAAAGCCCTTTCCCGTTCTTCCTGCCCATGGCAGATCAGAATACCGCCGCCGGAGGTGGTAATGATCTTATTGCCGTTAAAGCTGATGGTCCCGAAATCGCCAAAGGTTCCGCACTGTCCCTCCGGCAGGGACGCACCCAGCGCCTCTGCGGCATCCTCGATCAGTAGGGCACCGTTTCTGCGGCAGATATCCCGGATCTTTCCGATTTTGGCGGGAACCCCGTACAAATGGATCAGCACCACTGCCTTGGTTCCGGGATACTTCGCAAAAGCCTTTTCCAGCGCTTCCGGGTCCATATTCCAGGTATCTTCCTCGCAGTCCACAAAGACAGGAATGCCGCCTTCGTAACAGATGGCATTGGCGGCAGCCACAAAGGTCAGATCCGAGCAGAACACCACATCACCACGCTGCACACCAGCCAGCTTTACCGCCAAATGCAGCGCCGCTGTGCAGGAGGACAACGCCAGGGCCTGGTGATTTTTCCCATCATCCCCATACAGATACTGAAGCATTTCCTGTTCGAATCCATCACAGTTGAAGCCCACAGGCGCGACCCAGTTGCGCACAAAGGCCTCCCGGATAAATTCCATTTCCTCTCCATGCATGGTCGGTGAGGAAAGCCAGATTCTGCCGTCCATAGCCATTCTCTCTTTCTTCCGGTCCGCATCCTCCGCCATACAAAAAAGCCGGTGGATGCTTATAATTCTGCATTATATCTGCCGCGCTGACAAAAGCTTACCCCTTTCCGGTTGCGGCAGGTTATTTTTCCATTACCTGCCGGAGCTTTTCCAGGGCACGCTTTTCGATGCGGGAAACATAGCTTCTGCTGATTCCCGTAATCTGTGCCACCTCTCTCTGGCGTTTGGGCAGCTGTCCGTCCAGGCCGTAACGCAGCCGGATCACCTGACGTTCCTGTTCCGTAAGACAGTGATCCACAGCCCTGCGGAGCAAATCCGCCTGCTCCCGTGCCGATACCTGCTCCAGCAGGTCGCCCTCCTGCGCAACCACCTCCATCAGCTCCAGCGGAGCTCCATCTGCTCCGGTTTCAATATAATCCGACAGGGATATATCCTGCGCACTCTTTCGCTGCGCCCGAAAATACATCAGGATTTCATTTTCCACGCACCGGGCAGCATAGGTCGCAAGCCGGGCACCCTTGGATGCATCAAAAGTCGTGATTCCCTTGATCAGGCCGATCGTACCGATGGAAATCAGATCCTCCTGGTCAGAGGTCTGGGCGTAGTATTTTTTGGAGGGTTGATGCCCGCAGGTAGCACTTGAGGCGAGTAAATCGCCTCATATTTTTGCCCTAATTTGAGATAAATGTCCAAATGAATCTCTTCTTTGGTGCTTTCCTTCTTCACAACCACCTTATCCAGGATCGTGACAACCAGGGCTGTGTTGATTTCACCCTCAAAACTCAGTTGCTTTTCCAACTCCTGACGGATGGCTTCAATATCTAACTCCTGCGAAGTGGCCTTTGACTGTTCCTGTCGGATGGCTGCCAGCTGGGATTCCTGGGCCTTTAGCTGATCGTTCAGACCATCGTTACGCTCTTTGAATTCTTCGATGGTGATGGCTCCGGCAATGTGCAGATCGAGAAGACGGTCCTTCTTCTGTCTGGTGGCTGCAATCTCCCCTTCCACATGGGAAAGCAGTCGTTCATAGTCCACCTCTTTCGGCACATGGGTCAGTACCGTGATCAGAGAGTCGATGATGGCATCCTTATCTTTCATCATCTCGGTGAAAATCTGCGCCAGAATTTTATCCAGCTCCTCACTGCGGATTTGTGGTGCGGAGCAAGCAGCTCTGCCCTTCTGCCGATATACCTTGCACTGCCACACCTCCTTATCCCCCGCTGCGCTCTGCAGCACCTGACGGTGGAAGGTGGTTCCATGTTCCTCACAGATGATCTTGGTGCTGTAAGGATAACGATTGTGATAGGATGTTCCGCTGCTGTGTGACATTGATTCTTTTCTCCTCTCTTTGTACAGGGCATTTGCCCGATCCCACAGTTCTTCACTGACGATGGCGGGGATGCTGGGGTCCGGATACATGACCCATTCGCTTTCATCCAGAAAGGCTTTCTTCTTGGTGCGGTAATCGATATTCTGGGTTTTGTTGCCGCAGTACCAGCCTTTGTATTTGGGATTCTCCAGCATATGCCGGATGGTCAGGGTGTTAAAGGCATTTCCCTCCCGGCTGGTATAACCCATCTTCAAAAGTTCCTGAGATATTTTCCGGGTGCCATAGCGATGGTTGGCATACAGATCAAAAATGATCCGTACAATTTTCGCCTCTTCCTCGTTGATGGTCAGGACGCAATCCTTTTTGCCATAGCCATAGAGTTTATCGTTGCCCAGCACATGACCATTCTTGATGGCCTGCCGAAAACCGAATTTCAGACGTTCAGAAAGCTTCCGCACCTCGTCCTGGGCAACACCCGCCATGATGACCAAGCGGAACTCACTGTCAGTGTCCAGAGTATTGATATTGTCATTCTGAAAGAAAACGCCCACATTGTGCTCCAGCAGTTCCTGGGTGTACTTGATGCTGTCCAGGGTGGAACGGGAAAACCGGGAGATTTCCTTGGTGATGATGAAGTCGAACAATCCGGCTTTCGCATCTCGGATCATACGGTTGAATTCATCCCGCTTTTTCGTGCTGGTACCGGAAATGCCCTCGTCTATGTACCCCGGAACAAAGGTCCAGTTTTTCTTGCTTCGGATCAGCTCCGTGTAATACTGCACCTGATTTTCCAGAGAATTCAACTGCTCATCCTGGTCTGTGGAAACACGGGCATAAAAAGTCACCCGCAGGGGCAGGTCGTAAATCGGCCTGCCCATTCGCAATTCTGCGCGAATCTTACGTATGTCCATCCTGATCCTCCTTTCTGTCGTCCTCAGCATAGCAGAAAGCTTCCGGCCAGTCCAATGTGTCAAGAATTCTGCTGCGGGACTTGTCGTGAATATCCTGCGTGATCAGTTCCTTATCCAAAAGCGCCTGCAATAAGACGCACATAACATCCTGCTGTACCTTTTTCATCTGCACTCACCTCGTATTACCTTATGTTTCTTCCGTCTCATCATGTCATGCACCTTACCTTTCCTGTGCGCGCTGGCGCTTGCGGTAATCGGCTTCCAACAGCTTGATAATGTGAGCCTGAATACGGGCGGCATCGTAGCTTTTGGGAAAATACTTCTTCAACTCCGTAGTGCGGAAGCTGATCTTGTCCTGCTGGTTGGCTTTCGGCTCCCGGAGGATCTCGAAGATCTTATCCATGTTCAGTTCCCCGACTTGGCTCAGCTTCTTCAGTTGGATAGCCTGAGAAAGGGACGGGGTGCAGTCTTCGCTTTCCATGGTTTCCAGAAGGTCACGCTGTTCCAGCCGGGTTAAGTAGGACAGTTCTACGGCAGGAGTTAGGGCAATTCTGCCGCTATCCACCATGGACAAGATTTCGGGGATCAGTTCTGTTAGACGGACATATCGACGCACTTGATTCTTACTTTCACCACTCTGTTCTCCAATAATTTCAGCCGTTTCCAACTTCCGCCCAACTTGGGTGGAAGTTAAATCAGTCCGCTCGCCCTGTCGACTCATGGCATCCATTTTCAACTTATAGGCATACGCCTTCTCGCTGGGTAGAATCTTCTCCCGGTGGAGGTTGCTGTCCACCAGAGCAATCGCCGCCGCATCCCGGTCAAGGGTATAAATTAAGGCAGGAACCGTTTCGATTCCTGCCTTTTGGCATGCGTGGAGTCTCCGGTGTCCGGAGATCACTTCGTATTCGTTATTTTCAAGCGGTCTGACCGTGATGGGCGTCAGCAGTCCCTGGGTGAGAATGCTCCATACCAGCTGGTCCATTTCCGCATCGTCTTTTACCTGGAAGGGATGTCCTTCAAAGGGACGCAGCTTGTCCACAGGCAGTTGCATAGCCTGTACCATATTCTTGTTTTTATTCAATCGCAATAGTTTCCTTTCTTTCAGACTTGGGATCGTTGTATTCTGCAATGATTTCCGGTGGGATGGCCGTCAGTGTCTGCTGCAGGGAAGCGATAGTGCGCTGCAGTTCTTCCTGCTCCTGGACTTTTCTTTCCAGTTCCAGCAATCGCTGCACACTAGGCTTGCTGCTGTCTGCTTCCTTTTTCAGTTGGGCAATCTCCGCTTTCAATTCCTTTTCCGCTTTTTTCAGTGCCTTGGTTTTGGTCATCAGTTCCGCAACGCCGGGGATATATTCATCCAGAATTTTGAGAATTTCCTCTCTCACCCGTTTGGTGTTCATAGGATTGATACTGGCCAGCAGATCTCTCAGTTTCTGCTCCAGACGGTGCATCCTGGTGGCCTGCTTGAAGATTCTGGGAGGCAGGTGGGTTCTTCCGGTTTCACTGGCAGATTCACCCCGCTCCAGATCCGGATACTTCTTCACCATGTAAGACCAGTATTCATCCTGCCACTGGGTCAGCTTTTTCTTGTTGCCAACGATATCTTTGGCACTGAGCCGTCCATCGGCGGTGATGGGGACAAAGCAAAGGTGCATGTGGGGTGTTTTCTCATCCATGTGTACCACCGCAGACACGAAGGTGCTGGGGTCCTGCTTGGTTTTCATAAATGCCAGTGCCCGTTCAAAATAGGCCTGGATCTCTTTATCGCTCTTTCCCTGGAAAAATTCCGGACTGGCGGTGATCAGGGTTTCCACGATACGGACACTGTCCTTCCGGGTCCTGCATCCAGCCTGCGCGATCTGCCGTTCTGCCTCTGCCCGGTATTTTCCACCCGGTTCGATCAAATGGAAATTGTTTTTACTCAGCTCCGTTTTCACATCCGGATTGCTGGCATAATTTTCTTTCATGCGTTCGTTGTGGGCTTCAATGTGTCCGATTTCCGGCCCCTTGTACTTGGCGAACCGGAGGATACC
>JAFQHF010000019.1 GCA_017398105.1 Oscillospiraceae bacterium
GCCGTTAACATCGGTTCGAATCCGGTATGGGTCACCAAAGAAAGTAAGCTGAACGAGCGGCTGATAACAGAAATCCGCGGAAGGACAGCTGAATATAGGAAGGGTAAAAAGCTCTTCCACAAATGAGTTCGTGTTGATTGTCATGAGGGTCCACCTGTTCCCATCCCGAACACAGAAGTTAAGCTCATGTGCGCCGACAATACTTGGCGGGTGACTGCCCGGGAAGATAGGTAACGCGAACATAAAGCCTCAACCGCAAGGTTGGGGCTTTTTTCTGCCTGCAAGTGTCCACCGGACACTTGCGGACGGCAGAACAATACGTTGGCCTACCCGGAAAGCCAGGTAACGCGAACACAAAGCCTCAACCGCAAGGTTGGGGCTTTTTTCTGCCTGCAAGTGTCCACCGGACACTTGCGGACGGCAGAACAATACTTGGCCTACCCGGAAAGCCAGGTAACGCGAGCATAAGACCTCCTACGAAAGTAGGAGGTTTTTTCTTGCCTGTAAGTGATCATAAGGGGATGTAGGGCGGAGGCATGCCTCCGGCGGGCAGTATCGAAACCGGATAACCGTTGTTGGTTCAGCTCAGAAATCGTAACTGCCCGGCGGGGACATGTCCCCGCCCTACTTTATTGTGATGAGAGAGAACCCAAAACCGCTTTTCCCTTGTCAAATTTCCGGATATACGCTATAATTAAGAAAAATTCTTGCCATCAGAAGCAGGAAGGATGCTTTTATGAAATTACTGCAAAACAAGGGAAAACTTTGGTCTAAAAATATAGTGCTGCTTCAGGCCTTTTTTCTCTACTCCTGGCTGACGAATCTGCAGGGAACCGATTCCTATTACAGCTGCTATGCCCTGTGCGGTGTGCTGGGGGTATTGTGTCTGTATGACAATTACCGGGCCCGGCCTGCCTTTGGTCGGAGCAGTCTTGTGGGAATCAGTTTTGCTTCGGCGCTGTTCGGCCTTGCCACGGTACTGGCCAATTATTACCTCTTTAAGCCCATCACGGCCCTGATGTACCTGATGAATGCCTGTCTGACGCTGGCCGGCGGGTTCTTCGTATGCTTCAATGTGCTGTGCTGCGCCCTGCGGCGGCTGCCGCTGAAAATGGAGGAAGGGGAGCGCAGGCATCCGCTGCGGGTCTTCTGGTTCGTCTTTGGCAGTGTGGTGCTGGTGGATACGGTATTTCTGCTCTTTGCCATGTACCCCGGTGCCATGACTCAGGATTCCGTGACCACCGTTGCCCAGTGCGTCAAGGGGGTCTACAATAATATCATGCCCTTTTACCATACCATCACCTTCAAGCTGTTCTACGAGATCGGCATGGCACTCTTCGGCAATGCAACGGATGCGGTGGCCCTGTTCCATTTTGCCCAGATTCTGTTCCTGGCTTTCTGCTTTGCCTATGCGGTGATGACCCTGTATCAGATCGGTGTGCCGAAGCTGGGACTGGGGATCGTGTATGGCATTTACGTGTTCAGCTTCTACAATATTATTTATAGTGTAACCTTGTGGAAGGATATTCCCTTCAGCGCGGCGCTGCTTCTGCTGGTGACGGCGCTGTACCGGCTGATGAAGCAGGTAGGCAGACGGCACTGGAATTATGCGGTGCTGATCATCGGTGCACTGGGCTTCTCCCTGTGGAGGACAAACGGCTGGTATGCCTTCCTGGCAGCCTTTGCGGTGATGTTCTTCCTGATGCGCAAAAAATACAAAACGCTGCTGATCATCATGCTTCTGGTTCTGATTCTCTGCTGGGTGCTGATCAATCCGGTGCTGGACGGGCTGGACGTGAGCCCCATGAACTTTGTGGAGGCCTTCGGCGTTCCCTTCCAGCAGTTTGCCCGGGTGATCTGGAACGACCGGCCCCTGACACCGGAGCAGACGGAGCTGCTGTCCATGGCGTTCATGCTGGACAGGGTGAAGGAGCTGTATACGCCCTATACCGTGGACCCCATCAAGTTTGAAACCTTCTATTACGGAAATGTGGATTACATCACGGAGCATATGGAAGACTATATTAAGCTGTACATCGAACTGGGTCTGAAATATCCCGGCGATTATCTGGAAGCCTGGATCGAGGAGACCCGGGGCTACTGGAACGGCGGCTATCTGCACTGGATCTATGCCACCGGGGCTGAGGTCGAAAAATACGGCATCGAAAACGGTGTGCGAAATCCTCTGATTTCCGCAGCTTTCCAGGCCTTCTTCCGCTATCAGGAAAAGCCTGGCATTCTGCAGCCCCTGCAGAGCATCGGTTTCCAGGTCTGGGTGGTGATCGGCTGCTTTGTGCTGAACATTCTAAAAAAGCGGGAGGAATTCCTGCTGTCCATTCCGGTGCTTGTGCTGGTGGTAGGCCTGTGGCTGGGTACGCCGGTGTTCGCGGATTTCCGGTATGCCTATCCTGTGTTTTTGTGCATGCCGGTGATTTTGATGACCACCTTGTATCATACGAAAACAGAAACGTAGGGCGGGGTCATGACCCCGCCGGGCACTTACTGCAACTGAGCATTTTATATGGACGCTCAGATGTGGATACTGCCCGGCGGAGGCATGCCTCCGCCCTACAATTGTTTTATTCTGCGCGATTGTCTTCTGAGGCTGCCTTTTTGGCGGCCTTTTTCTTTTTGATCCGGCGCACGATCAGGAAGGTGACGGTGCCGATGGTGCCGAAGACCACCAGGTAGGGAGATGCGCTGATGAGCCATACGATCACGTCCACGGTGCCCTCGCCCAGGCCCTTCAGGCTGTCGGTGAAGCCCTTGGTGATCCGCTCCACAAAGGTGGGTTCTTCAACGGGCGTGTACTCCTGAACCTCGTCGATGTACAGATAGATGGTGGCGTAGTCGATTTGGTTGTCGTAAAGGCGCAGCTGGGAGGCGTAGTTTTCCAGCTCGTAGCGCACATCCGTCAGCCGGGCTTCGATCTCCAGCAGATCCTCCATGGTTTCCGCCTTGGCCAGCAGCTCCAGCAGTCGGGCCTGCTCGGTTTCCAGAGCGGTGACCCGGCTGGAGGTGGAGACATATTTCAAGGTGATGTCCTCCCGGCGCAGATTCTGGGAAACCACATTGCCGATGCCGGATACCGCCTCTGTGAACTTATCCACGTTTTCGTCGGGAATGCGGACGGTCAGGTTGGCGTTGCGGTACCGGCGGGAGGCGTAATTGCTGCCGTTGTGGACATTCTGATCCTCCACATAGCCGCCCAGGGTCTTGATATGCCGGTCAAGGGATTCCATCAGCACATCCAGGTCATCGGTCTCCACATTCATGTCGATGGTGATGATCCACTTGCGGCCTTCCGGCAGGGCAGTGGAGCCGCCCCTGGTGCCGCCTGCGCCCATGGCATAGGTGCCGTTGGAGGCCGTAGCCATGGCGGCGGGGGCCTCCATAGCCTCCTCCGGCATTGCTGCTTCGGATTTGGCGCTGCCGCCGCAGGCGGTCAAACCCAGCAGCAGGCAGAGGGTTAAAAGAATTGCGGTCAGTTTTTTCATTTTCGGTTCCTCCTTTTATATTGTCTTCTGTTTCTATACTCGTCAAATTCTGGCAGTGGTTGCAGGGAAGGCGGGGAAATTATCGTTTATCCGATAATTAAAAGCATCTATTGTAGGGGCGGATTTTTAATCCGCCCTAACACCGCCGGCACATGCACAGTGAAATTCTCCACGCAATTGTCGGTATCCGGAGGGCGGATTGGAAATCCGCCCCTACGGTTGGTTGAGTCTCATGCCGACAAAGGATCCTTTACAGCCTGACTCTTGTTACAGTTACTATACCATTTCCAGCATCTTCCTGCAAGTGAACATTGTGTAAACCGCATAAAATAGGGGTTGCGTTAGGCCCTGGTTTTCGGTATAATGAAGGGGTATGAACGGAGGTAGACAGAAAAATGGCAAAGCTTTATTTCAAGTACGGCGCTATGGGCTCCAGCAAAACGGCTCAGGCGCTGATCACAAAATATAATTATGAAGAGAACGATCTGAACGTCTGGCTCATCAAGCCCAGCGCGGACACCCGGGACGGGGCGCAGATCCTGCGCAGCCGCATCGGCCTGGAAGCCCAGGTGGAGGTGATCCCTCCGGAGGTGGATATCTATGCCCGGTTCCTGGGAAGTCAGGCTCGGCGCAGCGATGTGATCATCGTGGACGAGTGCCAGTTCCTGACCAGCAAACAGATCGACCAGCTGCGCACCATCGTGGATGAGCATAATATTCCCGTTATGTGCTTCGGACTGCGCACGGACTTCCAGACCCGCCTGTTCCCCGGCAGCCTGCGGCTGATGGAAGTGGCCGATACCATTCAGGAGATCAAGACCATCTGCGACTGCGGCGCGAAGGCCACCGTCAATGCCCGGATCAACGATGGTTATATCGTTACCGAAGGCGCCCAGGTGGTGCTGGGTGGCAACGACAGCTATATCGCCATGTGCCACAAGTGCTATATCCGCGGCATCCGGGAGCATAAGAAAATCAAACTGCACGGACAGAACTGAAAAATGCGCTTATCGGGTTAACTCAGCAAGCTGGAAAATGACAACGTAAAAAGACACCTCGGTAGGGCGGCTTGCCCTCAAGCCGCCGCAATTCGCACTATTTTCTGTTTTGCGGCGGGCTGAGGGCAGCCCGCCCTACTGCAGATTGATACTATACCGAAATTTTCCATGTTCAATTAGCAATTTTCAATTTAGAAGGAGAGCGAATTATGGAACTGAAAGATATTCTCGCAAAGTGCGACCACACCCTGCTGGGTCAGACTGCCACCTGGGCAGAGATCAAAGCCATCTGTGACGATGGTATGAAGTACAAGACCGCATCCGTCTGCATTCCTGCCTCCTATGTAAAGCAGGCCAAGGAATACGTGGGCGAAAACTTGGCCATCTGCACCGTCATCGGTTTCCCCAACGGCTATGCCACCACCGCTGCCAAGTGCTTCATGGCATCTGATGCCGTGGACAACGGTGCGGACGAAGTGGATATGGTCATCAACATCGGCTGGGCCAAGGACGGCAAGTGGGAGGACATCACCTCTGAGATCGCCGCCATCAAGGCCGCCTGCAAGGGCCGTATTCTGAAGGTCATCATCGAGACCTGCCTGCTGACGGATGAGGAGAAGATCGCCCTGTGCAAGTGCGTTTCCGACTCCGGTGCGGACTATATCAAGACTTCCACCGGTTTCTCCAAGGCCGGCGCAACCTTTGAAGATGTTGCGCTGTTTGCCAAACATGTTGCTCCCCATGTAAAGATCAAGGCTGCCGGCGGCATTTCCAGCATTGCCGACGCAGAGAAGTTCATCGCCCTGGGTGCAGACCGTCTGGGCACCTCCCGGATCGTAAAGATCGCCAAAGGCCTGGCCGACGACGGCACGTATTAATTCATAATTACAAAGGACAAATTACAAATTGCGGGAGTGAATTCGGTGAGAGAAAATGTGATTATGAAAAAAAGTTTTGCATTTTCTGTTAGAATTGTGAACCTGCATAAGTATTTGTCACAGGAAAAGAAGGAATACGTTATTTCGAAACAGATATACAAAAGTGGAACCAGCATAGGTGCAAATGTTGCTGAGGCCCAACGGGCACAAAGCACAGCTGATTTTGTGGCAAAAATGAAAATTGCTTTGAAAGAGGCAAATGAAACCCAGTATTGGCTGCAGCTCCTGCGTGAAACAAAGTATATCACGGATAGAGAATTTACAAGTGTTCATGATGATTTGGTGGAAATTCTGAAAATTTTGACAGCTATTTGTAAGCATTATCCTCAGAGTAATCAATGAATTTGTAATTTGTAAATTGTAATTTGTAATTCAAAGGAGAATCGTTATGTCCGACTTCGCTGTTACCCCCCACATCAACGTTGCCGACCCCATCGGCTTTGGCAAGACTGTTCTGATGCCCGGTGATCCTCTGCGCGCCAAATTCATTGCCGAGAACTTCCTGGAAAATCCGGTTCTCGTGAACAATGTCCGGGGTGTTCAGGGCCATACCGGCTATTATAAGGGTGTGAAGGTTTCCGTTATGGCTTCCGGCATGGGTATGCCTGCCATCGGCATTTACTCCCATGAGCTGTTCAATTTCTTCGGTGTGGAAAATATCATCCGCGTGGGCTCCGCCGGTTCCATTCAGGATAATATCAACCTGTATGACCTGGTCATTGCCCAGGGCGCCTGCACCGATTCCAACTGGTATAAGCAGTTCCACCTGCCCGGCCAGTTTGCCCCCATCGCAGACTACACCCTGCTGAGCGAAGCGGTGAAGGCTGCCGAAGCCCACGGCGCTACCTACCATGTGGGCAATGTGAATTCCTCCGACGTGTTCTACGGCGACCATGTGGATGTTCCCGAGGGCCTGGACAGCGTTTACGGCCTGAAGAAGATGGGCGTCATGGCTCTGGAAATGGAAGCTGCCGCCCTGTATATGAACGCTGCCCGCTACGGCAAGCGGGGCCTGTGCATCTGCACCATCTCCGACCATGTGCTCAAGGGCGTGGAGACCAGCGCGCAGGAGCGCCAGAACTCCTTCACCACCATGATGAAGGTGGCCCTGGACGTGGCTGTGGCTATGGAGAATAAGTAATCTTCCAATCAATGCAATATAAATGTAGGGCGGGGACATGTCCCCGCCGGGCACTTGCAGCTTGCTGAGCGCTTGCGTGTTACAGCGCAGAGGTCGGTGCTGCCCGGCGAAGGCATGCCTCCGCCCTACAAAACGTATCTGGAAATGACAACGTTAAGGAGCGATGAATTATGAAACGTATCTTTTTATTCGTTCTGGATTCCTGCGGCATTGGTGCCATGCCGGACAGTGCAGACTTTGGTGATGTGGGCGTGAACACCCTGAGATCCTGTGCTTCTTCCGAAAAATTCCACATTCCCAACATGATCGCCGCGGGCCTTGGCAATGTTGACGGCATCGATTATCTGCCCAAAACCGACGCGCCCAGGGGTGCCGTTGCCCGGTTACAGGAGGCTTCCATGGGTAAGGACACCACCATCGGCCACTGGGAAATTTCCGGCATCGTGTCCCCGGAGCCCCTGCCGACTTACCCTGAGGGCTTCCCTCAGGAGGTGCTGGATGCCTTCGAAGCGGCAACCGGCCGGGGCTGCCTGTGCAACCTGCCCTATTCCGGCACTGATGTGATCCGGGATTACGGTCAGCAGCATCTGGACACCGGCAAGTGGATCATCTATACCTCTGCTGACTCCGTATTCCAGGTGGCGGCCCATGAGGAATTTGTGCCGCTGGAAGAGCTGTACGAAGCCTGCCACAAGGCAAGAAATATCCTGCGGGGCAAGCACGGCGTAGGCCGTGTCATCGCCCGGCCCTTCGTTGGTGATGCAGTGAGTGGCTTCAAGCGCACTTCCAACCGGCATGACTATTCCCTGGAACCTCCGGCCCGGACCATGCTGGATGCCATCAAGGCTGCCGGCCTTTCCTCCATCGCCGTGGGTAAGATCCATGATATTTTCGCAGGTCACGGTGATACGGAGTTCGTGTTCAACAAGTCCAACGCCAACGGCATGGAGCACGCTGCCAATTATGCCGGTCAGGATTTCCATGGCCTGTGCTTCGTGAATCTGGTGGATTTTGATATGCTCTACGGCCACCGCCGGGACATTGACGGCTATGCCAACGCCCTGACGGAATTTGACACCTGGCTGGGCGGCTTCCTGGAAACCCTGGGCGAAGAGGATCTGGTGATGATCACCGCCGACCACGGCTGCGATCCTGCCTACACGGCCACCACCGACCATACCAGAGAATATGTGCCCCTGCTGATCCTGGGCAAGGCCGTAAAGCCCGTGAACCTGGGCACAAGACAGAGCTTTGCCGACATCGCGGCCACCGTCACCGAACTGCTGGGCGTGGAATACGAAACCGTGGGTAAGAGCTTCGCAGAGAAAATTATCTGAATCCGGGACGTTTGGTTTCTGTATGGGTATATTGGTGTGTAGGGGCGGATTTTTAATCCGCCCTGACCGGATGATCCAATTCCCGTCAAAAGGAACCGCACAATTGTCGTTGCATTAAGGGCGGATTGAAAATCCGCCCCTACAGTATTTGGAACAAACAGGCGATTGATTTTAATTGTGAGGAGGACCTCTTATGACACCCGAAAAGCTGATCGAACTGGCGAAAGAAGCCATGACCCATGCCTATGTGCCCTATTCCGGCTATAAGGTCGGCGCTGCGCTGCTGTGTGCTGACGGAAGCGTGTATCAGGGCTGCAACATCGAAAACGCCGCCTACGGCCCCACCAACTGCGCCGAGCGCACCGCCTTCTTTAAGGCGGTCTACGACGGGCACCGGGACTTTACCGCCATCGCCGTCTGCGGCGGCAAGGACGGTGTCATAACCGGCGGTTTTCCGCCCTGCGGTGTGTGCCGCCAGGTCATGCGGGAATTCTGTGAGGATGATTTTATCATCTACATGGTGGATGCTGCCGGCTATGAGGCCAGGACTCTGGCGGAGATTCTGCCCTTCAGCTTCTCCGCAAAGAAACATATGTCCTGACAGCAGGAACAAAAAGGGAAAAAACGCAGAAACCTTTTGTTAAGGTGTTGATTTTTTCCTGAAAATGTGCGAGAATAAATAAGGTATGTAAAATTACCAAGAAAGATTTTTATGGAGGAATGAAACATGAAGAAGATTCTGGCTCTGCTGCTGGTTCTGGCTATGGCTCTGTCTCTGGTCGCCTGCGGCGGCGGTGAGAAGGCTCCCGCTGAGCAGAAGGCTCCCGAGGCTGAGGCTGCTGCTCCCGCTGAAGAGGCTGTCGAGTACAAGGTCGCTATGGTCACCGACTACGGCGATATCACCGACCAGTCCTTCAACCAGACCACCTGGGAAGCCGTCATCGCTTTCGGCGAGGCCAACGGCGTTGAGTACAAGTACTACAAGCCCACTTCCAACGATACCGCCGGCCGTGTGGCATCCGTGGAACTGGCAATTGCTGAGGGCTACAACGTGATCGTTATGCCCGGCTACGCTTTCGGCGGCACCATCGCTGAGGTTTCCGAGAGCTATCCCGAGATCAAGTTCGTCGCTCTGGACGTGGGCGCCGGCGACCTGCTGGAGACCGCTGTTGCTCTGAAGGGCGAGTCCTATGACTACAACCCCGACAACTGGAACCTGGCTGACTATGTCTACATGGACAACGTCTACTCCGCTATCTACCAGGAAGAGCTGTCCGGCTACATGGCCGGCTACGCTGCTGTCAAGCTGGGCTACACCAAGCTGGGCTTCCTGGGCGGCATGGCTGTTCCCGCTGTTATGCGTTTCGGCTACGGCTACGTGCAGGGCGTTGACGCTGCTGCCAAGGAGCTGGGCATCACTGTTGACATGAAGTACGCTTACGGCAACCAGTTCTTCGGCGATGCTGACATCACCGCTGTTATGGATACTTGGTACGCCGGCGGCACTGAGGTCGTCTTCGCCTGCGGCGGCGGCATCTACACCTCCGCTGCTGAGGCTGCCAAGAAGGTCGGCGCAAAGGTCATCGGTGTTGACGTTGACCAGTCTGCCATCATCGATGGCATGTACGGCGAGGGCATGACCGTTACTTCCGCTATGAAGGGTCTGGCTCCCACCACCATCGATACCCTGACCGACATCGTCGTTAACGGCAACTGGGCTAACTACGCCGGCAAGATCCAGACCCTGGGCCTGGTCTCCGCTGATCCCGCTGCCAACTACGTCCAGATCCCCGTTGCAACCACTCAGTTCGAGGACGGCAAGTTCACCGTTGAGGATTACAACGCTCTGGTCGCCGGTATGTTCGACGGCACCATCAAGGTTTCCAACGACATCTCCGCTGAGCCTGCTACCGAAGCAGTCAACGTTGAGTGGCTGGGCAACCTGAAGTAATTTCATACTTCGCATCTTTGAGGACGGGCTCTGCCCGTCCTCTTTTTTAAAAGTGATCGTTCAGCGAACGAATGGTGCACACAATTGTAGGGGCGGATTTTCAATCCGCCCTGATCTGCTGATTAGGGGAAGTTTTTTACATATCATACCGCACAATCGCCGCTGCGTTGAGGGCGGATTGAAAATCCGCCCCTACAGAATATGTACGAACCAGTGCGTTAAATGGTTATTTCCGCTTCCCGGCCTTCTCCCGGCGGGTTTGTGAAAAATCCTCAAAATTACTGCAAAAGGAATACAATTTTATTTGAATTCTGTCTATACTTCGTGTATAATGAAAAGGCAGTTACGAAAAGAAGGAGGTAATTGGATTGAATAACGTTCCTTATGCAATCGAGATGGTGAACATCACCAAGAAGTTCCCCGGCATCATTGCAAACGATAATGTTACGCTGCAGCTGAAAAGCGGCGAGATCCATGCACTGCTGGGCGAAAACGGCGCCGGCAAGTCTACCCTGATGAGCGTTCTGTTCGGCCTGTACCAGGCGGAAGAGGGCGTCATTAAGAAAAACGGTGAGGTCGTACAGATCAACAACCCCAATGATGCCAACGACCTGGGCATCGGCATGGTGCACCAGCACTTTAAGCTGGTGGAATGCTTCTCCGTCCTGGACAACATCATTCTGGGCGTGGAGGATACCAAAAACGGCATCCTGCAGCGGGACAAGGCCCGGGAAAAGGTCATTGCCCTGTCCGAGCGGTATGGTCTGAGCGTCAATCCCGATGCGCTGATCGAGGATATCTCCGTTGGTATGCAGCAGCGTACCGAGATCCTGAAGATGCTCTACCGGGACAATGAGATCCTGATCTTCGACGAACCTACCGCCGTCCTGACCCCTCAGGAGATCGAGGAACTGCTGCAGATCATGAAAAATCTGGCAGCCGAAGGCAAATCCATCCTCTTTATTACCCATAAGCTCAACGAGATCATGTCCGTTGCCGACCGCTGCAGCGTTCTGCGCAAGGGCAAGTACATCGGCACCGTGGACATTAAGGACTGCACCAAGGACGACCTGTCCCGGATGATGGTCGGCCGTGATGTGGAATTCGCCGTGCAGAAGACACCTGCCCAGCCCAAGGACGTGGTGCTGGATGTGAAGGGCCTGTCCGTGGCCTCCAAGGTCAGCAAGAAAATGGCTGTCAACGATGTTTCCTTCCAGGTTCGCGCCGGTGAGATCGTCTGTATCGCCGGTATCGACGGCAACGGCCAGAGCGAGCTGGTGTTCGGTATCTCCGGTCTGGAGAATGTGGCCGGCGGCACCGTCAGCCTGCTGGGCAATGACATTACCCGTGCCCCCATCCGCAAGCGGAGCCTCATGGGCATGTCCCATATCCCTGAGGACCGTCACAAGCACGGCCTGGTGCTGGACTATACCCTGGAGGACAACATCGTCCTGCAGCGCTACTTTGAACCGGAATTTACCAACAAGTTCGGCTTCCTGCGACGCAAGAATATCCGTACCTATGCCGAGCGCCTCATCGAGCAGTATGACGTCCGCAGCGGCCAGGGCCCCATCACCATTTCCCGGGCCATGTCCGGCGGCAACCAGCAGAAGGCCATCATCGCCCGTGAGATTGATAAGGACCCCCAGCTGCTGATCGCCGTGCAGCCCACCCGCGGCCTGGACGTGGGCGCCATCGAATACATCCACCGCCAGATCGTTGCCCAGCGGGACGCCGGTAAGGCTGTGCTGCTGGTTTCCCTGGAACTGGACGAGGTCATGACCGTTTCCGACCGCATTCTCGTGATGTACGAGGGTGAGATCGTGGGCGAGCTGGACCCCAAGACCACCACTGTGGAAGAACTGGGCCTGTACATGGCAGGTGCCAAGAAGGAGGGTGAGCAGAAGTGAAAAACGAAAAGACTTCCCTGATCCGCAAAGATGGCTTCCAGACCCTGCTTGCCTCCCTGGTGTGTATCCTGGGCGGCCTGCTGGTGGGTTATGTGGTGCTGCTGATCATTGAGCCCAGCGGTGCCTTTGAGGCCATCATTGCCGTTATGAAGAGCTTCTTCCGGTATCCCGGCAAGCTCATGTACAAGTATCTGGGCCAGACCCTGGTTCGTACCGTGCCGCTGCTGATGTGCGCATTGAGCGTGCTGTTTGCCTATAAGGTCGGCATGTTCAACATCGGTGTTGCCGGTCAGTATGTGGCCGGTGCCTGCGCCTGCCTGTACGGCGCGCTGGCCTGGAACCTGCCCTGGTATGTGTGCCTGGTGCTGGGTATGCTGGCCGGTGCCGTCCTGGGCGGCCTGTCCGGTCTGCTGAAGACCTCCCGGAATGTGAACATCGTCATCTCCGGCATCATGCTCAACTGGATCACCCTGTATCTGACCAACCTGATCTTGGGCACCGTCAAGAGCCCCAGCAGCCCCTATACCAAGGCTATCCTGGGCACCAATCCCGCAGCCCTGATCCCCAGCTTCGGCCTGGGCAAGTTCTTCAACAATGAAAAGTCCGTCACCATAGCCATTCCCATTGCCATTGTCATGGCTGTCGTGGTGTGGGTGGTGCTGAACAAGACCAAGTTCGGCTATGAGCTGAAGGCCACCGGCAACAACTACAACGCCGCCAAGTACGCCGGTATGAAGGAAAACCGGAATATCATCATGACCATGATGATTGCCGGTGCTCTGGCCGGTATGGGTGCGGGTCTGCTGTACCTGACCGGCATCGAGGACTGGGAAACCACCATCTCCTCCGTTCCCGGCATGGGCTTCAACGGCATTGCCGTTGCCTTCCTGGGCGGTCTGAGCCCCCTGGGCAGCATTCTGTCTGCGTTCTTTATCCAGTATATCACCACCGGCGGCGGCAATGTGGATCTGCAGGTCTACTGCTCCCAGATCTCCAGCCTGATCTCCAGCCTGATCATCTACCTGTGTGCCTTCGTGGTGTTCTTCAAGGCATTCATCCAGAGCCGTATCCGCAAGAGTGACGAAAAGAAAGCCGCCGCAGTCAAAGCGGCGCAAACCGAGGAAGGAGGCGAAGAGAAATGACTCTGCTGCTGCAATATACGCTGATCTTCGCTTCCGTGCTGATGCTGGTGGCACTGGGCGGCTGCTTCGCGGAGCGCTCCGGTGTCATCAACATCGGCCTGGAAGGCATCATGGTCATCGGTGCCCTGGGCGGCGCCCTGGTCATGAAGTTCCTGCCGGTGTCTCTGGGCGCACCTGTCATGGTCATCACCACCGTGCTGGTCAGTGCATTGTTCGGCCTGCTGTTCAGCCTGCTGCTGGCGGTTGCCGCCATCAATTTCAAGGCTGATCAGACCATCACCGGTACTGCCATGAACATGCTGGCCACCGCCGGCGCCACCGTGGCTGTCAAGGCCATGAACACTGCTGCCTCCGGCGGTAACGATGTCTCCTCCGACATCGCCTACACCCATTCCAAGGATCTGTTCATCGTCCGCCTGGGCGAATTTGAGTTCAACTGGTTCATGCTGGTGGCGGTCATCTGTCTGGCGGTCTCCTTCGTAGCCCTGTACAAGACCAAATTCGGTCTGCGTCTCCGGGCCTGCGGCGAGCATCCTCAGGCTGCGGACTCTGTGGGTATCAATGTCTACAAGATGCGCTACGCCGGTGTTCTGATCTCCGGTCTGCTGGGCGGCCTTGGCGGCATTGTGTATATCACCGCCGGTGTTTCCGTCTGGAAGTTTGAAAACGGTGTTGCCGGCTTCGGCTTCCTGGCAATGGCCGTTATGATCTTCGGCGGCTGGCATCCCCTGAAGATCGCCCTGGCATCGCTGCTGTTCGGCTTCTTCCGGGCACTGGGCAATGTGTACTCCGGCTTTGATTTCATGCTGGCGCTGAACATCCCCAGCGTTGTGTACAACATGCTGCCCTATATCATCTCCCTGGTGGTTCTGGCCTTCACCTCCAAGAAGTCCCAGGGCCCCAAGGCATCCGGTGTCCCTTACGACAAGGGAACGAGATAAGCATACGAAAAGCCTCCGCGGTAAGCGGAGGCTTTTTGCATAATGCCTTGTAGGGGCGGATTTTCAATCCGCCCGGGAACCATCGTGAAAAACGCGGGTTTATTTGCTGCACAAGGATGGGTTCTGTATAAATCGAGCCGCGCAAAACAACATAATATTGCGGGCGGATTAAAAATCCGCCCCTACGGAGGGAACGAAGCCGGAAAAAATACCAGTTAGACTTGCCTAACTGTGGTAAAATCTGGTATACTATCCATATCACCCGGACAGATCCGGACGAGATTTAGGAGGAATATCCCATGGCTAACAAGTACACCGGCACTCAGACTGAGAAGAACCTGGAAGCTGCCTTCGCAGGCGAATCCATGGCAAGAAATAAGTACACCTACTACGCATCCAAGGCCAAGAAGGAAGGCTACGAGCAGATCGCTGCCCTGTTCCTGAAGACCGCTGACAACGAGAAGGAGCACGCCAAGATGTGGTTCAAGGAGCTGCAC
>JAFQHF010000179.1 GCA_017398105.1 Oscillospiraceae bacterium
CCTTTGCCTGGCGGTTGGGGTTGGCATTCAGCTCCTGGACTTCTGCTGTCATCAGAACCATTTCCAGCAGCTCGTCCAGACCCTTGCCGGTCTTGGCGGAGATGGGCACGATGATGGTGTCGCCGCCCCACTCTTCGGGAACCAGATCATACATGGTCAGCTGATCCTTGATCATGTCGGGGTTGGCGGTGGGCTTATCCATCTTGTTGATGGCCACGATCAGAGGCACCTCAGCAGCCTTGGCGTGGTTGATGGACTCGATGGTCTGGGGCATGATGCCGTCGTCAGCAGCAACCACCAGGATGGCAATATCGGTGGACTTGGCACCGCGGGCACGCATGGAAGTAAAGGCAGCGTGGCCGGGGGTATCCAGGAAGGTAATCATCTGGCCGTCCACATCGACAGTATATGCACCAATGTGCTGGGTAATGCCGCCGGCCTCGCCTGCGGTAACGGAGGTCTTCCGGATGGCGTCCAGGGTGGAGGTCTTGCCGTGGTCAACGTGACCCATGACGACTACGACGGGAGCGCGGGTCTCCAGCTCTTCAGCGGTATCCACATGGTCGTCGATGATCCGCTCCTCGATGGTGATGGTAACTTCCTTCTCCACCTTGCAGCCCATTTCGGTGGCTACGAACTCGGCGGTCTCGAAGTCGATGGTCTGGTTGATGGCAGCCAGAACGCCGTTCTTCATCAGGCACTTGATGACCTCACCGGCGGTCTTCTTCATCCGGGAAGCCAGCTCGCCGACGGTGATCTCGTCGGGGATCTTAACGGTGACGGGAGCCTTGCGGGCAACCTCCATCTGGAGGCGGCGCATCTTCTCCTGCTCTTCGTTGCGGGACTTGTTGCCCTTGAAGTTATTCTTCTGCTGCTTGTTCTGCTGCTTGCCCTTACCGCCGCCGATGCGCTGCTTGCCGCCCTCGTAATTCTGGACACGCTCGGAGACCAGATTGTCCACGTCGGCAAAACGGTTGGCATTCACCTGGACAGCGGAGGTGTCAACCACGCGGCGCTCGCGCTTGCGCTCGGGCTCCTTGGGCTTTTCAGCCTTGGGCGCGGCGGCCTGCTGGATAGGCTGGTTGTTCTGATGCTGGGGACGGTTATTGTTCTGACCCTGGGGACGGCCGCCCTGCTGCTGGGGGCGGTTCTGATTCTGGCCCTGGGGACGGCTGCCCTGCTGGGGAGCGGGCTTGGCAGCGGGAGCCTCAGCCTTGGGGGCTGCGGGCTTGACCGCAAAGACCTGCTCCAGGGACTTGATCTGATTCTTCTGGGTCATATGGTCGAACACCACATTCAGCTCTGCATCCGTCAGAACCTGGGTGTAGGACTTGGGCTTTTCCATATACTTGCCGATGATCTCGGAGATTTCTCTGGGTGCCACGCCAAAATCGGCGGCAACTTCCTTCACGCGATACTTAACAAAACTCATTCTATAAACGCACCTCCAAAATACTTGGGAGTTGACAGTGGACAGTGAACAGTGGACAGTTATGGTGTCAGCGACGGCACCATAATTGTCAACTGCCAACTGTCAACTGTCAATTATACACTTACTTCTTCTTTCCCTTGCGCACATTCCGCTGATGTGCTTTGGCTTCTGCCTGACGCTTTCTGGCCTTGGCGGACTTTTCTGCCAGGACTTCCAGCGCCTGCTTATATTTTTCCGGCTCGCCCAGGGCGCTCACCAGGGCCAGGGCCAGCTGCACATCGGTGATGGCGGCAATGGCCAGGCTGGTTCTGCCCACCACGAAGCCCATTTCCTCTTTCGTGCAGCTGAGGCGCACGCACTGCTGCTCGGTTCCGGCAGCGAAGGACTTGGCTCTTCTCCAGGTGTGGTCGGAAGCATCACCGGCGACCAGGATCACATAGGCCTTGCCGGTTCTGGCAATGGCACCTACAGGCTCCTCGCCCAGCTCTGCCAGACCGCCCTTCCGGGCCAGGGACAGGTAATTCAGGGCTTTATTCATGGGCAGCCTCCATTTCCTTCTGAAGTCTTGCGTAGACTTCCTCGGGAATCTCAACCTCCAGGCTCCGGTCCAGAGCCTTGGAGCGGATGGCTTTCTTCAGGCATTCGGGATTCGGGCACAGGTATGCGCCCCGGCCGTTCATCTTGCCGCCGAAATCCAGGTTCACGGCACCCTCCGGTGTCCGCACCACCCGGATCAGCTCCCGCTTTGCCCGGCGCTCACGGCAGCCCATACACTGCCGCTGGGGGATTTTCTTCTGCATTTGGACTACCTCCTTTTATCCGTTGACAGTGTACAGTGTATCGTTGACAAATTTCGGTATCGCCTTTGGCGATAATTCAAATCTGTCCGCACAGCGGACACCACAACTGTCAACTATCAACTTACTCTTCGGTCTCTTCTGCAGCCTCTTCCACAGGCTCAGCCTGGGAGGCGGGCTTGATGTCGATCTTGTAGCTGGTCAGGCGGGCAGCCAGGCGGGCGTTCTGACCCTCCTTGCCGATGGCCAGGGACAGCTGATCATCGGGGACGATGACCCGGCAGGCCTTCTGACCGGGGATCAGGGTAACGGAGATCACATCTGCGGGGCTCAGAGCTGCCCGGACATATTCGCAGGGATCTTCGGACCAGACCACGATGTCGATCTTCTCGCCGTGGAGTTCTTCCACAACGGCGCCAACACGGCCGCCACGGGGGCCCACACAGGCGCCCACGGGATCGATGCCCTCCATGGTGGCGCGGACAGCCATCTTGGAACGGGAACCGGCTTCACGGGCAATGTTGCGCACTTCCACCTGACCCTCGGCGATTTCGGGGGTCTCCAGCTCGAACAGACGGCGAACCAGATTGGGATGGGTACGGGAAACGTGAACCAGGGGGCCGCGGTTGGCCTTATGAACCTCCAGGACATAGACCCGGATCAGATCGCCCTCAGCGTACTTCTCGCCGGGGATCTGCTCGGAGGAACGCAGCACTGCATCGGATGCGTCGTTGCCCTGGCCGATGCGGACGAACATATCGCCGCTGGTGGGATCGATGCGCAGCACGGTGCCGGTGAGCAGCTCCTGTGCCTTGGAGGAGTAGGATTCGTAAACAACACCGCGCTCGGCTTCCCGGATGCCCTGGATGACCACCTGCTTGGCAGTCTGGGCTGCGATACGGCCGAATTTCTGGATGTCGATGGGGATGGCCACGGTATCGCCGACCTTCAGGTCGGGATTGTGACGGCGGGCGGTGTCGATGTGGATCTCCAGGGCCAGATCGGTCAGCTCGTCCACGACGGTCTTGATCTGGTGCATGGTCAGACCTTCTTCGCTGATGTTCACCACCACGTTCTCGCCGGGAACATCCCGGTGATCCTCACGGTCCTTGCGGTATGCGTTGGTCAGCGCCTGCTTCAGACGCTCCACCATGTAGTCAACAGGGATGCCCTTGATCTTCTCCAGTTCCCGGAGGCTTGCGAAGATCTCCGCACCGATGTTTACCTTGGGTGCTTCAGGCTGCTTCTTGGCATTTTTTCTGGGTGCCATTTCTATATTCCTCCTATTTAGAATTCCACGCGAAGCCGCACCAGGGCGACCTCGGATTTTTCAAAGGTAATGGTTTCCTTACCGGCTTCCACGGTAACTTTTCCGTCCTCGTAGCCCCGCAGGACACAGGGGATCTCCTTCAGGCCGTTTCTGGGACGGTAGAGCTTGACGGTGATATTGCTTCCCATAAAGCGTTCAAAATCAGAGGGGCGCTTCAGTGCCCGCTCCAGGCCGGCAGAGCAGACCTCAAAATGGTAGGAGCCCTGGATGGGGTCCTTCTCGTCCAGGATGGGGTCCACGGCACGGGAGATGGCTTCGCAGTCGTTGATGTCCACGCCGCCTTCCTTGTCCAGGTACAGCCGCAGGAAATACTCGCTGCCCTCCCGGACATACTCCACATCCCACAGCTCGCAGCCGTGCTGCTTTACGATGGGCTCTGCAAAGGATGCAACCAGTTCGGTTACTTTCATTGACACATATTCCTTTCTTCGTCCAAAAGACTAACAAGAAAGAGAGGCGCGTGCGCCTCTCTTTGCCTACATACTTACTATTTACGGTAGTATTATACCACCGTTTCCTGGGATTTGCAAGAGGTATTCTTCAGAAAATCGGACAATCTTTTTCCTTTTTCCGGTTATTTTTATCAGAAAGTGAACAAAAGCAAAGCCTTCCCCCGGTGCAGCATCGCTGCATCCGCAAACACAAATGTAGGGCGGGGACATGTCCCCGCCGGGCACTTACAGCCATTGCATGTTTTATTGGCGGTGCTCAGGCATCGACCCTGCCCGGCGGAGGCATGCCTCCGCCCTACACAAAACAGATTGCCCGCGTTTTGTGTGCCGTAAAAACCGCCCCAGGGATTCCCGGGGCGGCAGTCGGTTATTCTTCGGTTTCTTCCTCGTCCTCAGCCTTCTTTGCCTGGTTCAGGGCATCCCAGTTGGCGCGGTTGGACTTGACGGTGAGCTCCAGCACTTCCTTTGCCAGTTCGTCCGTCACCTGGCCGGGCAGCAGACGCCATCGCCAGTTGAAGCCCACGGTGCCGGGCTGGTTCATCCGGGCGGTGTTGGGCAGATTCAGGTGATCCTGGATGGGAATGATGCAGGTTCTGGCAACGGAGGTCATGACAAGGTTCAGCAGAGCCTTGTACATCCGCTTGTCGGCAATGTCGGGATTCCACAGGTAGCTGCGCAGCTGCTGCTTTGCTTCCTTGCTCAGCCCTGCGTACCAGCCTGCCAGGGTCTCGTTGTCATGAGTACCGGTGTAGACCACACAGTTGGGGTCGTAGTTCTGGGGCCAGTAGTCATTGACAAAGGCAATGTCAGAAGGATCGACGGCAAACTGCAGCACCTTCATGTTGGGATAGCCGCTGTCTTTGACCAGCTTGCGCACGCCGGGGGTCATGAGCCCCAGGTCTTCGGCGATGACTTCCACCTCGCCCAGGCGGGCGTGAATGGTGTTGAACAGATCCATGCCGGGGCCCTTCTCCCAGTGACCGTACTTGGCCAGGCCCTTGTCGGCGGGGATGGAGAAATACTCGTCAAAGCCCCGGAAATGGTCAATGCGCACCACATCGTAGAGCTTGAAGGAATGCCACATACGGGTCACCCACCACTCATAGCCGGTGGCCTTGTGGAAATCCCAGCGGTACAGAGGATTGCCCCAGACCTGACCGTCCTCGGCAAAGGCATCGGGAGGACAGCCGGCAATGGAGGAGGATTCGTTTTTCTCGTCCAGCTGGAACAGCTCGGGATGGGCCCACACGTCAGCGCCGTCGGGGGAAACGTAGATGGGAATATCGCCCACGATCTGAATGTGCTTTTCGTTGGCGTAGGCCTTCAGCTTTGTCCACTGCTGGTCAAACTTGAACTGCAGGTACTTCTGGAACTCGATGTCGAAATACAGCACCCGGTTGTAGTAATCCACCGCAAAGCCCCAGTGCATCCGGATATCTTCCGGCCAGGTGCGGAAGGAGGTTTCCTTGAAGAAGGTCTTCAGAGCCATGAACAGGGCGTAGTCGTTCAGCCACCAGTGGTTGTCGTTGCAGAAGGCAATGAAATCCGGGTCGCGGCTCACATCGCTGCGCTCGTAGGCCTTGTGCAGCAGGGCGAAGCGGTTTTCGTGGAGCTTGTCAAAATCCACCTTAGCGGGGTCCGCGCCAAAGTCCACGGCATCGCATTCTTCCGCAGTCAGCAAACCCTCTTCGATGAGGTCTTCCAGGGAGATCATATAGGGATTGCCTGCGAAGGCAGAATAAGCCTGGTAGGGAGAATCATCGCTGCCGCCGTGGGAAGTGGAGCCCAGGGGCAGGATCTGCCAGTATTTCTGACCGGCCTTGGCCAGCCAGTCCACAAAATCATAAGCCGCCCGGTCAAAGCAGCCGATGCCGTACTTGCTCGGCAGGCTGGTGACAGACAGCAGAACACCTGCATAACGCTTCATAATCAAATACTCCTTCTCTGTTCCCGTTTCCGAAACTGGAAACGTTTCATCCATAAAAGTATAGTTGGTTTCTGCAAATCCGTCAACGGTTTCCAATGGCAGTTTAAAAAATTGGCATTCCCGACAAAACAAAGGCCTGTTTTTTGTTGGAAACGACCTGTAGGGCGGGGACATGTCCCCGCCGGGCAGTGGCTTCTTCTGAGCGTTCAGACGGTTCCGCACAGGTGTCGATACTGCCCGGCGGAGGCACGCCTCCGCCCTACATTTTAGATTATTTGCGCTCTTTTACCAGCATGGGAGTCATCAGGGGTTTTCCGAACCGGGTGACGAACCGCTGGCATTTGACCAGGAATGCGTAATAGATATTGTAGCCGCAGCCGTGCATGGTCTCGCAGTTGGCCATGCCCTTGGCCAGGATCACATCGGCGCTGTCCAGGGCAGCCTTTGCTTCTTCGCTCAGCATGTCAATCTGGGTTCCGGGAACCCGGTTGCCGTTGTCGATGACGGGGAAGGGAATTCCCACGGCCTGCGCATCGGCCCGGGTGGCATCGTTGATGGTGACGGCACCACGGACGCAGAAGGTAATGTCCAGATGGGGGTATTTTTTCGCGATCTGTTCCGCAAAGACCCGGTCAAAACCGATCTCGCCTGCGTTGTCCGTCAGGTACAGCAGCTTCGCTCCGGTTTCCAGCTCCCGGCAGAAGTCCCGGTAGGTGTCTTCGTCCAGTTCCATTTCCAGGGCCTTGTTCAGCATATCCTCCAGCGTTTCAAAGCTCACCTGGCCCTGCAGGGCGGAAAAATCCAGATAGTTTCCCAGAATGGCAAACTGCAGTCCCGCGAACACCGGATCAGGCGCATTTTCCACCTTCTCCCGGATGGTATCCAGCCGCTCCATCACAAAGCGGTTGGACAGTTCCTTTTCCTCCCTGAACCGGTCCTCCGGCAGGCCGTAGTGCTTGGTCAGCAGGTCCGTCACCTGGGGATGGAACCAGGGGGAGGCCACATGCGCAGGTGCCTCCAGATACATCCGCATCAGATCCCGGGCAAAGGCCATGGTCTGTTCTTCCGTACCCAAGGGCTGCGCCACCTCCAGATTTCTCCGGAGGTGGCACTGTAAACATTGTGCGTCAAAAGCGATGCTCATTAGTTGACCTTCAGCTTCACAACGACCTTAACGAAATCGTTGGGAACGTCCAGGTGACGGCCGGGCATATGGGCATCCTCGGGGAATGCAACGTAGCAGACACCCTCGTTGATGGTCATGTACTCAAAGTTGCCGGAGTACTTGCCCACGTCCTTGGTCTCGTTGAACTCGCCTTCCAGCTTGCAGTCAGCCAGATCGGCCCAGCCCATGACTTCCTTGCCCTTGACGATGTACTGGATGTCCAGGTAGTTGCGGTGAGCCTCAGCCAGGTCTACCGGCTTGGTGCTCTGAACAGCCAGGAAGAAACGGTTGCCGTTGGACAGAGGATAGTTCTTCTTGTCCTCGTACTCGGTCAGGGCGTTGACAGCGTCGAAAGCCTCGTCGATTCCGGGCAGCAGAGCGGCATACTTCTTAATATCTTTCCAGGGACATACGATCATAGTGATTACTTCCTTTCTTATTATCAGCGGAATGGGTTCCACTTAAATTACAGTGTGATATGCCGCTTGTAGGGGACGGCGTCCTCGACGTCCCGGGCGGCAATGTTTTCGATTTCCGGAAAACCTGCGATCATTCCCCGCCCAGCGGTATGCGGGGCGTCGGGGACGCCGCCCCCTACGGGATTGTTTCAAAGTTTCAGCAAATCTTCGAAGGCATCAATCTTCGCATCATATCCTTCCGGGTCACCGAAGCCGTAGGCAGCCCAGATAAAGGGCACATCTGCCTCTACAGTAGCTTCGTAGTCGCCCTGGGTGTCTCCGATGTAGGCACAGTTTTCGATGTTATGTTTTTCCATCAGGGTGCGGATGGTCTTTCCCTTGCTGGTGCCGGTATCACCGAAGCACATGTGGCCCTGGATGAATTCTCCCAGACCCAGCTTATCGATGCACAGCTCCGGATAGCCGCACTGGGCATTGCTGACGATGAACAGCCGGTGATGCTTTGCCAGCTCCGCCATGGTCTCCCGGATGCCGGGGTAACCGATGCGGCACTCGTTGGCAAAGAGATAGTCGTTTTCCGTCTTCATGCACCGGTCCATCAGGTCGTACCGGTCACTTTCGGGGATGGTGGCCAGGATCACATCGGCAATTTCCGTCATGACCTTGCCGAACAGAGGCTTTAAGTCTTCGGCGGTGACGCACAGGTGGGCAAGGCCCTCCTGTTTCAGCTGGATGTTATAGCCCTCAGCCACCAGCGCCCGGGAGTCCCACAGTGTTCCGTCAATGTCAAAAATCAGACTTTCGTAATTCATGCTTCCTCCAGATGCCGCAGGATGCGGCCCTTGATCATGTCCAGCGCCACCAGATTCTCGCCGCCCTCGGGGACGATGATGTTGGCATACTTCTTGCTGGGCTCCACATACATCTCATGCATAGGCTTGACGGTATCCTGGTACTGCTGCACAACGCTTTCCAGAGTACGGCCCCGCTCCCGGACATCCCGCACAATCCGGCGGCACAGGCGCACATCCGCATCGGTGTCCACAAAAATACGGATATCCATCAGATCCCGCAGCTCCCGGTTTTCGAAGATCAGGATGCCCTCCACGATGATGACCTTCCTGGGAACAATCCGGATGGTCTCATTGGAGCGGTTGTGCTGGGTAAAATCATACACCGGGCAGTCGATGGCCTCACCCCGGCGCAGCTTCTCCAGATGGATTGCCATCAGGTCGGTTTCCAGGGCAGCAGGCTCATCGTAATTCAGCTTGCAGCGCTCGGCGTAGGTCAGATCATCGTGACGCTTATAGTAATTGTCATGGCTCAGGAGGGTCACATCCTCCCGGAAGGTTTCGATCAGGTTGTTCATCAGCGTGGTCTTGCCGCTGCCGGTACCGCCGGCAATGCCGATGACTAAGATGTTGTTGTCCATAGTTTCTATCCCTCTGTCCCAATAGATTGTAGGGCGGGTCATGATCCCGCCGATCAGGTCGCAAAATTAACCAGGCTAAATACAACAAACCGCAAAACGCATAAAATACCAGCCCAGGCATCCATCGTTAGCGGGTCGGCGGGGTGGTGCTACGCGCAGCGAATCATCAATACTGATGATTGCCAGTGGCAATCATACAACAATTTATATGACCCCGCCCTACAGTTGATGCAACCGTTCCCAGGACAGCTGAATCATCCGGGGATCATTGGCGCTGTTGGTAATTACCACTTCGCCCACTCCTTCTTCCAGCAGTCCGGCTGCTTCCAGCCGCCGCCTGGTTTCCCGGGCAGTGCCATCGCCGCCGTCCAGCAGCACAGTGCCTTCTCCCAGTACCCGGGAAATGGCTCCGGCCGCGAAGGGATAGTGGGTGCAGCCTAAAACCAGGGCATCCAGCGCTCCGATGTAGGGTTCCAGAATGCCGCGCAGAAGCGTTTCCGTTTCTTCTGCGTCCACCTTTCCCTGTTCGATCAGCTGCACCAGTCCCGGCGCAGGAATCTTGGCAATGGTGCAGTTTTCATCGAAGCGGTGCAGAAGGGTATCGAATTTTTCTTCCCGCAGGGTCACCTCGGTAGCCATGACGCCCACCCGGCCTCCGGGAAAATGATCCGCCGCCACCTTCAGGGCAGGCTCGATGCCGATGACGATGAGCTCCGGGTACGCGGCCCGGACATCCTTCACCGCCGCGGCGGTGGCTGTGTTGCAGGCGATGACCAGTGCCTTGATCTCATATTCCGTTGTCAGCTTCTTCGCCGCTGCCAGAGTCAGCTGCCGCACCGCTTCCGTGGTCCGGGAGCCGTAGGGCGCATTGGCGGAGTCGCCGAAATATAAAAACCGTTCTCCCGGCATGCGCTTCAGCAGATGCCGCAGCACGCTGATGCCGCCCACACCGGAGTCGAATACGGCAATATAGTCATGGATTGCGTTCATAGATTCACCAACCTGGGAAATGCTGAATGCAAAATGCGAAATGCTGAATGAATGGGAGTGCAGAATTCAGCACTTACCATTCTGCTTTTTGCATTTTTATCTATCTTATCAAATCTCACCCGTTCTTGCAATGCTTCATTGACTTTTTCGTGCAATTTTGATATGTTTGAACCATCAAATTTATGGAGGTCAACCTATGAACCGTTATTTATTTGTCATTGACTACCAGAATGATTTCGTGGACGGCGCGCTGGGCTTCCCCGGTGCCGAAAAGCTGGATGAAAAAATCGCCGCCAAGGTTCGCTCCTACGGCAAGGGGCGCGTGTTCTTCACCCGGGATACCCATTTTGAAAACTACCTGGACACCCGGGAAGGGCGGAATCTGCCCGTTGTCCACTGCATCAAGGGCACGCCCGGCTGGGAAGTCTACGGCGAGACCGCCAAGGCTCTGGCAGATGTGGAAGCTCCCGGCATTGACAAGCTGGTCTTCGGCATGGATGTGACCGATCCCGCCACCGCCGCCGTACTGCCCGAAAAAGCCGACGAAATCGAGCTGGTAGGTCTGGTCAGTAACATCTGCGTGGTCAGCAATGCCGTTGTTCTGCAGAGCAAGTATCCCGAAGCGAAGATCATCGTGGATGCTTCCTGCACCGATTCCTTTGATAAAGCCCTCCACGAAAAGGTGCTGGATGTGCTCTCCGGCTTCCAGGTGACCGTCATCAACCGATAACGATATTTCGGATTGTAGGGCGGGGACATACCCCCGCCCTACAGTTGCGTTTACTCATAATCTGCCTCTCTGACCCGGCCGGAACCGGTGCGGCCTGTGGGGGTGGTGCCGAAATATTTGCCGCAGGCCCGGGTGAAGGCGGAATAGCTGTGGAAACCGCAATGATAGCAGGCCTCCGTGGCCCGCATACCGCCGTCCATCAGCTCCTTCGCCCGGATCAGCCGTTTCTGGGTGATGTAGCTGTGGATGGTGGTGCCGGTCTCCAGCCGAAACTGGCGCATCATGTGGTATTTGCTGACGTAGAATACCTTCGCCAGATGCTCCGCATCCAGCTCCTCCGACAGATGGTCGTCGATGTAACGGAGAATTTCCGGGATCCGGCCGCTTTTGGGCACCGCGGGGCCGGGGCCTTCACTTTCTGACAGGGCCTTGTTCCGGCCGATCTCCACCAGCAGCCGCAGCATACCGGTGTTGCTTAAGATTTCCCGGCCAAATGCGCTTCCTTCCAGATCCTGCTCCAGAGCAGCTGCCATCCGGAAAATCTTTTGTTTTCTGCCGTCCCCCGGCCGCAGCACATGACCCCGCTCTCCGGAAAAGACGGACAGCAGATCGCACTCGACGGTAGACTGGCTTCGGAGGTACTCCGGGGAAATGTACAGAATGATCCGCTCGTAGGGGGCATCGCTGTCCAGCTCCGGCCGGTGGATGCTGCGGTTTCCGATGAGGACAATATCCCCGGACTGAAGCAGGTAGCGCTGACCGTCGATGAAGTAGCTGCCCCGGCCCCGAATCAGCAGCAGCACCTTGCAAAACTCGTGATAATGGTAATCCACCTGGGTTCCCTGGGCCGATTTCAGGTGAAACAGCCGGAAATTCTCCAGCAGAAAGCCCCGTTTTTTGTATTCCTGCATAGCAAACCTCCATATAGCACATTTTGCAACAATTATAGCACATATCGCATTTTATTTGCAATAGCTGTGGTGTACAATGGAGCATAAGGAAATTAAATAAGGAGAATCGTTATGAAAACCTTTCTGAAAAACTATGGCTTCATTCTGGCTATGCTTACCGGCATTGTGTGCGGCTGTGTGGTGGGCCTGCTGTGGCCCGGCTTTGCCCCCACCCTGAAGCCTCTGGGCGAACTGTTCACCAACATGATGTTCTGCCTGGTGGTGCCCATGGTGTTCTGTTCCATCTGCTCCGCCATTGCCAATATGCCCAGTATGAAGCGGGCCGGCAAGGTCATGGGCGTGACTCTGGTGACCTTCTTTGTCACCGCCGGCATCGCCTCCGTCATCATGTATACCGTCATGCGCGTGTTCCCCGTGGTCACCGGTTCTTACGATGTACCTCAGGCTGACCCCAATGCCGTCATGGGCGTGGGCGATATGATCGTCAGCTTCTTCACCAAGCCAGACTTCGTAGAGCTCCTGAGCCGCCGGGCGATTCTTCCCCTGATCGTCTTCGCTGTCATCATGGGCTTCGGTGTCCAGATGCAGGGCGGCCCCAATACCATGACCGCCAAGCTCCTGGAGGACATCACCGGCTGCATCATGAAGGCCGTGCAGATCGTTACCTACTATGCCCCCGTGGGCTTCTTCGGCTTCTTTGCCAATCTGGTGGCCACCTACGGCCCCGAGCTGATCGGCGACTACAGCCGCACCCTGCTGCTGTACTATGGACTGAGCTTTGCCTACATGTTCGTCTTCTTCCCCGTCTATGCCCGCTTCGGCGGCGGCAAGGGTGCCGTGAAGGTCATGTTCCAGCACCTGTTCAAGCCCGCTGCCGTTTCCTTCGGCACCTGCTCCAGCGTTGCCACCATCCCCACCAATATGGAAGCGGCTGAGGACACCGGTATCAACAAGGATGTTTCCAACATCGTCCTGCCCCTGGGCG
This sequence comes from Oscillospiraceae bacterium, assembly GCA_017398105.1. The sequence continues at coordinate 12,571 of JAFQHF010000179.1, forward strand.
CCACCATGCACATGGACGGCAGCGCCATGGGTGCCATTCTGAAGGTGGCCTTCCTGTTCGGCATGTTCGGTCAGGACTTTACCACCGGCCGGGCGATCCTGGCCATTGTGGTCGCCGTGTTCTCCTCCGTTGCCATGTCCGGCATCCCCGGCGGCGGCGGCACCGGCGAGCTGGCACTGTGCACCGTGTTCTTCCCGGAGCAGATGGCCATTGCCTACCCCATGGCCCTGGCCCTGGGCAACCTGATCGACCCTCCCGCCACCATGGTCAACGCCGCCGGAGATTACGTGGTCAGCTACATCGTTGCCCGGTTCGTAGACGGCAAGGACTGGCTGCAGAAGCACCTGGAAAAGGCGAAAAAGTAAGAATATACGCCAAAACCCCGAGGTTTTCACACCTCGGGGTTGCTTTTTAGAATCGTAGGGGCGGATTTTCAATCCGCCCTCATCCCTTCGTCAGCAGCGTTGTCCGTAATATTTGCAGCCGGTTTGGAATCGTTACCTTAAGGGCGGATTAAAAATCCGCCCCTACAGTTATTTTTTTAGTTTTGCAAGAAATGCCTCCATCCGGTCCAGGCCCTTCTTCAGCTCCTCGTCACTATAGCAGTAGGACAGGCGGATATACCCTTCCGCGCCGAAGCAGAAGCCGGGAACGGCGGCCACCTTTCCTTCCTTAATCATCCGGGTGCAGAAGGCGGCAGAATCCATGCCGAATTTTTCGATATTTACGAATACGTAGAAGGCTCCCTCCGGTTCCGGGAACTCCAGGCCCATGTCCCGCAGCCGGGCGCAGACATAGTCTCTGCGCTTGCGGTAGGTTTCCCGCATGGGGGTCGGATCGGTCTGCAGGGCAGTGACGGCAGCCTCCTGCAAAAAGGTGGGCACAGCCGTGATCTCCGCCGCGCTCAGCAGCAAAAGCCGTTCCATAACGTAATCCGGGCAGATCAGATAACCCACCCGCCAGCCGGTCATGGCATAGGGCTTCGAGAAGCTCTGGCACAGGATCAGCTGGTCTTTCAGTTCCTCGTCCAGGCTCAGGTCAGGGCAGCATTCCCCATAGGTCAGCTGATTGTAAACATTGTCCGAAATAACGAAAATAGGCTTTCCCTGCACCGCGGCCTTTACATTGGCAAGACTCTCCTCGCTGAACACCACGCCGGTGGGATTGCAGGGGGAATTGATGACGATGGCCTTGGTTTTGGGCGTAATGGCAGCATCCAAAGCCTCTTTTGTGATCTGGAAGCCGGTCTTCGTCACATCCAGAGGTACAGTCTTCGCGCCCGCGATGGTGGCAATGGTCTCATACAGGCCGAAGCCGGGCGTGGGGACGATGACCTCCTCCCCGGGATTCAGGATGCCGAACAGCGCCGTAAACAGGGCGTTGCAGGCACCGATGGTGATGAGGACGTTGTCAGGCTGTGTGACATTGCCCCGCTTCGTCTCAAATTCCGCCACAGCCCTGCGCAGAGCTGCCGTGCCCTGATTGGGGGCATAGTGGGTCTGATTGGCATTCAGGGCAGCGGTGACGGCGGTCTTGATGGCCTCGGGGGTATCAAAGTCCGGCTCACCGATGGTCAGCATGGCGCAGTCAGGTGTTTCCCGGGCCAGGTTGCTGTAGACCCGGATGGCGCTGCGCTTCAGAGTAGATAGGTTCTGATTTAATGGGATCATAGGAAGTTTTCCGCGAGACCTTCAAAAAAGTCCGCGCCTTTCACCAGAATGGATTCGTCAAAATCAAAGGTATCCGCATGCAGCGCCGGGGTATCCCCCAGTCCCAGGAAGAAGAACATGCCGGGGACAGATCTCTGATACCAGGAAAAATCCTCCGCCGTCATGCAGGGCTCTTCCAGGGCTTCAAAGGCTGCTGTACGTGCTACGCGGTCATACAGCTCCTCCGGGTTCATGACAGCGGGATATCCGTCGCTCATGTGGAGCTTTACCGTGCAGCCGTATTGGTTTTCCACTGTTTTTGCAATGTTTTGGAGCCCCATTGCCAGGGAGTCAAATACCTCGTCCTGAAATGCCCGCAGGGAACCCTCCATATGGGTGTGAGCGGACAGGGCATTGCGAACGGTGCCGCTGTGGAATTTGCCGAATTTCAGCAGCCGGAAAATACCCTCCGGAACGCTGCGCTCCATAGCCATGGCCTGTCGGTAAAAGTCGGCACCTGCCATCAGGGCATCGATGCCCTGCGCTGCCTTGGCAATGTGGGAAGACCTGCCGTATAGATCCACGGTGACCTCACAGGAACGGGCCATCAGCTCGTTTTTCCGGCTGAACACCCTGCCCGCTTCCAATCCCGGCCACAGGTGCAGTCCGAATATGGCCTGTACCCTGTACTGCGCCAAAACCCCGGTATCGCAGATATCCTTTGCGCCGCCGGTGGTCTCCTCTGCAGGCTGGAAAACCAGCAGCACATTGTGGGGAAGGCACTTCTTTTCACTTACACGCCGGGCCAGTTCCAGCAGGATCGCCATATGGCCGTCGTGGCCGCAGGCGTGCATCCTGCCCGGGTGAGAGGATGCGTAAGCTGCCCCGGTCTTTTCCGCGATGGGCAGGGCATCCATATCCGCCCGGAAGGCAATGGCGCTTTCCCGGCCGAAATCAAACCAGGCGCACAGGGCGCTTTCCATGGGCGCAAAGACGCTGCAGTTCAAACCGGAAAGAGAATCCCGAAGATAGGCAAGGGTCCGGGGCAGCTCCCGGTCCAGCTCCGGAATCTGGTGCAATGCATGACGGTCAGCGTATATTTGCATAAAAACCGCCTCCTGAGAAAAATTTGGGATAATTATACTCCAATTGCACCCCGGTGTCAATTTCCCGCTTGTCAATCGGGCAAAAAGATGGTACGATAGAAAATCATACCGCAAGGAGAGAGACTATATGAACGCACAGGAAATCATTGAATATATCCGCACTTCCGAAAAGAAGACCCCTGTGAAGGTCTATGTCTGGGAAAAGACCCCTGTGGCTTTCCCCAACTGCCGGGAATTCCCCGCAGGCGAAGGCTGCAAGATCGTCTTCGGTGACTGGAAGGATGTAAAGCCGGTTCTGGATAACAACGAATTTTCTCATGTGGAGATCGAGAACAACTGCCGCAACTCCGCAATCCCCATGCTGGACATGAAGGATATCCCCGCCCGCATTGAGCCCGGTGCCATCATCCGGGAGCAGGTGGAGATCGGCAAAAACGCCGTCATTATGATGGGTGCCGTCATCAACATCGGCGCCGTCATCGGCGACGGCACCATGATCGATATGGGCGCTGTGCTGGGCGGCCGTGCCACTGTGGGCAAAAACTGCCATATCGGCGCCGGAACCGTTCTGGCCGGTGTGGTGGAGCCTGCCTCCGCTACCCCCGTCATCGTGGAAGACAATGTCATGATCGGCGCCAACGCCGTGGTCATCGAGGGCTGCCGCATCGGCCATGATGCCGTGGTTGCCGCCGGTGCCATCGTGGTTGGCGATGTGGCCCCCAACACCGTGGTCGCAGGCTGCCCCGCCCGGGTCATCAAGATCAAGGACGAAAAGACCGCCGGCAAGACCGCACTGGTGGATGCCCTGCGGGCACTGTAACCAGGAACTTCTCACAAGGATAACACACCCGTAAGCTTTCCTCTCTTTTCACCGGCTGCACATTTTCTGCCCTGCGGAATACCATGGAATGAGCGGTGAAGCTCAAGAAAAGTTTGCGGAGGTAATCTTATGTGCAACAACAATAACGGTATCTGCGGCTGCTTCAACAATGGCAACTGGTGGTGGATCATCATTCTGATCCTGCTGTTCTGCTGCTGCGGCAACAACGCCACTCCCTACGGCGGCAACGGCTGCTACAACGACAACAACAACTGCGGCTGCTGCTAAGCTGCCAAAATACCAAGGAACCCTGAATCAGAAAAGGCCCGGATGCAATCGCATCCGGGCTTATCGTTTAATGTGGTTATCCCTTTTACAAAGCAAGTATCATAATGCGGGAAAAACAGTTCCTGTAGGGCGGCTTGCCCTCAAGCCGCCGTATCGGAACCAATCTGCCGTTTGGCGGCGGGCTGAGGGCAGCCCGCCCTACGGAGGCATGTTCAAATGGATACCATGCTTATTTCAGGTGATAACCACATGGTTTAACTTCCGAAAAGATGCAAAATCCATCCCAGCCAGTCCCAGGTTCTGTAATTGCTGTAGTCCGGCAGGGGCGGGACGTAAACCACCTCATCACAGTTGCGTACACGAAGGACGGTTTCACCGTATTCGTCCTTATGCAGAAGACCGATGGCCCGTACGGTTCGGTTTTTCTTTACCTGGGAGGCCAACTGATTGGCGCCGTAGGCACCGGAACGGATCTCCTGCTCCACCAGCACCGTGGCCAGATCGCCCCGGACATCCCGCAATGTGAACCGGGACACGCCTTTGCCGTCGGCGGTTTTGGTCAGGGAGATCACCTTGCCCTCGATCTGCAGCAGCTGTCCGCCGTGGGCATCATAATCCATGGCAGTCCTGTGGGCCATGGTTCGCGGAACGAAGCGGTAGTAGTCCCGGTCAAGGACACTGTAGGCCGTCTGCACCAGCACCGGATTCCCGTTTTCCCACCTCAGTGTACCGGTCACCTCCACCGGGGCGCCTACCTCCAGCTTTGCCCCGCCGAGACCGGACACAGCAATGCCGCCGGTGTCATCCTGAAGGTATACGCCATCGGAAAAGGTGGTGTAGGGATTGCTGCTTCCGGCGGTAACATAGCCGCTGATCCGGAAGGCATCCCCTGGTGTACCGGTGCGCAGCTGTGCGATGGTGCTTTGGGTGATCTTCTCCGGCTGGAAGTGCAGTGTCAGCTCCCGGCTGTAGCTGCGGCCTGCACCCAGAACCGTTCCGGTGACCTTTGCCGTCAGCGTTACCGGGCCGGGCTCCTGCCGGGAAAAGGGCAGCTCATAGGTCAGCTTCCGCACCGGCCCCAGCGTGCCCGGCTGGGCCAGCCGGTGAATCAGGGTATCCCCCTGATAAATTTCCAGCAGTTCCAGCACAAACTCCGCATTTTCATGGTTAAACAGTTCCAGAGACAGCATAACCTCCTGTCCCTGCTCCGGTGTCAGGTTATCGGCAGTAAAGGCACTGATGCCCATATCCTCAAAATTGTCCACCCAGACCGGGGCCGACACTGCAATATCGCCGTCCTCCTGGATCACGCGCAGGAAATAGTAGTCCTTTCCGGAGGGAACTTCCAGCTCCATCTGTCCGGCCGCTTCGGCGCTTGTCAGAACCTCGCCCTGGTTTCCGATGACCTCCACCAGGCCGGCAGCGCCGTCCGTAGGGTCTTCCAGGGTCAGGCTGAGGCGCAGACTTTCCTGGGGCGGCAGAATGCTGCCCATCAGCGCGCCGTTGAGCCGGTAGGTCAGGGCAAGATCCCTGTCCTCGGAAGCATAGACCCGGTATTCGGCAATGGCCTCATAAATTGTCGCCTCCGTCAGCTCCTTTGCCAGGATCACCGTCCGAACCTCGCTGGCATCGCCCCAGAAGCCGTTGTGGTTGTTCTGATTGCAGGAAGGGGCCAGATGCCAGCCGTTGTCCAGAGCTTTGACATAGTATTCATACGCATCCCAGGTGCCCACCTTCCCGATCTCGATCAGGTGCATCCGGTCGTCCTGCTCCGGGGTATAGCCGGTGAAATTCCGGAAATTTCCGTAGCCATGGCTGGGATGGTTGAACTGGCTGACAGCGCCGGGGATTACAGAAAGGGCTTCGCAGTAGCCTTCCAGGGTCTCCATGCCCTGCTGATCCCGGGTCTGCCAGCCGGGGGTGTTGAAGGTGTTCACATGGCCGATGGATTTATCCTCCGTCCAGGTCATTTCGTAGCCGAACAGGCCCACAAAATCCCCGTCCGTCACCGCCTGAGCGGCAGCTTTTCCCCGGGCCCACTCGGTGCTCACCAGATTGCCGTCCTTGCCCACGGCACCAAAGAGGGCATTGTCAAAGGAATCGCTGTGGTCTGTCACGGCGAAAAAGTCCAGCCCCGGCACCCGGGAGGCATAGGCAAAGGCCTCCTCCACCGTGCCGGTTCCGTCGGAAAAGCTGGTATGGGCATGGAGAAGGCCGAAATAGTGGTTCCATTCCGGTTTTTCCGTCTCCTTTTCCGCCTCCGCAGGCCGAATGTCGTCCGCATAAAACTGTCCGTCGAGGATCACACCCCAGGCATCCACCCGGCCTCCCGCCGGAGCGCTGTCCGGCAGGGAGGCAACCAGCGGCACGGAAAAGCCCCCCTGCATCAGGCTGCCGTAGCCCAGCACCGCATCCCGGACACAGACCCGGACATTTTCCTCGGCGCTGAGCAGGGTCGCGGGCCGGACAGGAAGGGTTCCGGGGCCCAGATTTTCATACTCCGTCACATACAGTCCGCCGCTGCGGCTGCCAGTGACCAGCAGGGTATCGCCCAAAGAAGCGCAGGGTGCCGCCGCAAACCGCAGCCGGATGCCTCCGGTGCTGTCCTGCAGCACAGCCTGGGTGCCGGAAAGATAGACAACGGTGCCCCGGAGGGTGATATTCTCCGTTCCCGCGGCCATGGACAGGGCCAGACGCACCGTCACAGGGGTCACAGCCGGTTCCGGCGGCTGTGTTGGGGAAACGTCAGGTTCCGGCATCTGCGTCGGCTCCGTGGTCTCCGGCGGAAGGGTCTGCGCCGTTGTCTCAGGAGGAAGCGTTTCTTCCACGGTCTCGGGCGGCAGGGTTGCTTCCGTTGTTTCCGGCGGTACCGTTTCCGCCGGGGGCTGCGCAGGCAGTGTCTGCACAACCGTCTCCGCAGGCACCGTTTCGGCAGGCTCCGTCACAGCGGGAATTTCCACCGGCAGCAGTTCCGCAGCGGTTTCAGCCGGCACTTCCGCTGCACCGGCAGGGCCGGAAAGGGATAAAAAAAGAGCTGCTGCCAGCAGGCTCGACATCAGCTTTCGGTAGGTTCTGGGGATATGCACGAACAGTTCCTCCCATTTTCAACATTTTTCTACAAGGTAGCATACCGTTTTCGTCCCTGCCACCGTTTTTGAGTTGCAGACGCAGAAAACCTGCCCGGCAGGATTTCCCGCCGGGCAGGCCGAGCTTGTCGAAAAAGCCCTTCGGGCTTTTCCGCCAGTTTTTTTGCAGTCTGCTGCGTGCATAATCTGTTCACCTACAGCGAACAGATTCCACACTTGCAGCCTGAGATGTATTTTGTGCCAGGTACACGCCCTGACACAAAATGCTTTGGACTTTGTTTTTTGCTTACGCAAAAAATTCTGCGAAGCTTTTTGGGCAGGCCGCTCCTTATTTACTTGGTGCCGAAGATCCGGTCGCCGGCATCGCCCAGGCCAGGGACGATGTAGGCATGGTCATTCAGCTTCTCATCCAGGGCCGCCAGATAGATGTCCACATCGGGATGGGCCTCGGTGACGGCCTTCACGCCCTCGGGGCAGCCGATGATGTTCATCATGATGATCTGCTTACAGCCGTGCTGCTTCAAAAAATCAATGGCCGCAATGGCGCTGCCGCCGGTAGCCAGCATGGGGTCCACCACGAAGACCTGGCGGTTGCCCACATCCTCAGGCAGCTTGCAGTAATATTCCACAGGCTTGTGGGTCTCGGGGTCACGGTACAGACCGATGTGGCCGATCTTGGCGGAGGGGATCAGGGCCACCATGTTATCCACCATGCCCAGACCGGCCCGGAGGATGGGAACGATGGCCATCTTCTTACCGGCAAGCATCCGGCACCTGGCAGTGGTGATGGGAGTTTCCACCAGCACCTCTTCGGTAGCCAGATTCCGGGTGGCTTCGTAGCACATCAGGCCGGAAATTTCGCCCACCAGCTCCCGGAACTCCTTGACGGAGGTTTCCTTGTTGCGCAGGATGGCCAGCTTGTGCTGGATCAGGGGATGATCGAGGACATGTACAGTTGCCATGGTAATTCTCCTTTATTTTTATTGTAAAATGTATCGTAATACCATCATTTAGCATTTAGCATTCTGCATTTTTTCCATTCTCTCCCGCTCTGCCTGGGAAAGCCGCAGGTAATTGGGATTCAGGGCATTGCCGTCGCCGGGTTCTCCGGCGGCGATCTTTTTCGCTGCCAGGAGCGCCACGCCGCTGGCCCGCTGATGCATCCGGTGCTCCGGGGGCAGGATCAGGTTCGGAATTTCCCCGGACAGGGTGCTGTAGGTCAGATTGCTGCCGTCACCCACCAGGAAAATGGGGCCTTCCAGCGCTTTCAGTTCTTCTGCCAGGTCAGACAGGGCAATGGCCCGATCCTCCCGGACACGCTCTGCTTTTCCGCAGTTTACATAAAACAGAGCGTTGTAAACCTGACTTCTCCGGGCATCCATGCAGGGGCACACATAGCCCTGATACACGCCCAGAGTTTCCGCCATGGCCTCCAGGGTGGAAATGCCGTAGCAGGGAAGCTCTCCGCCCCAGGCGAAGCCCTTGGCTGCTGCCACACCGATGCGGACACCGGTAAAGGAGCCGGGGCCTTCTGCAACTGCCACCGCCGTCACATCGGAAACGCTTTTGCCGCACTGCTTCAGCAGATCCTCCGCCATGACCATCAGGGTCTGGCTGTGGGTCAGGCCGGTATTCTGGTAGCTTTCACCCAGCAGCTTTTTCTCATCCAGCAGGGCAACGGAGCCGGCTTTCGCGGTGGTCTCAAAGGCTAAGATCAGCAAGGGAATCCCCTCCTACAATGGTAATGCGCCGGGAATCCTCTCCCAGCTTTTCAATGGTCACAAAGATGGCATCCTCCAGGGCATCGGCCACGTTCTCGCTCCATTCCACGGCGCAGATGCCGCCCCGTTCCAGGTAATCCTCCCAGCCGATGTCCCACAGGTCATCGGAGGAAGCCAGCCGGTACATATCAAAATGGAACAGCGGAAGCCGTCCGCTGAGGTACTCGTTGACGATGGTATAGGTGGGGCTGGTAACGATCTCGCCGCAGCCCAGTCCCTTCGCCAGGCCCCGGGTAAAAGCGGTTTTTCCCGCGCCCAGGTCACCCCGGTAGGCAAGGATTGTACCGGGCCGCAGACACGTTCCCAGCGCCGCCCCGACTTTTTCCGTCTCTTCGGGGGAATTGGTGATATATGTCATAAAATTTATCCTCACAGCTTACAAAGCTACGGTTTTAACGGGAGTTCTTCAATTTCTCCGCCTGGTCTGCTGTGGCCAGTGCGTTGATGATCTCGTCGATGTCGCCGTCCATGATGGTGTCGATGCGGTACAGGGTCAGGCCGATGCGGTGATCGGTGACGCGGCCCTGGGGGAAATTGTAGGTGCGGATACGCTCGTTGCGCATACCGGTGCCCACCTGGCTGCGGCGCATGCCGGTGACTTCGCTTTCTTTCTTCTCCTGCTCAATTTCATAGAGCTTGGAGGCCAGCATCCGCATACATTTTTCCCGGTTCTGCAGCTGGCTGCGCTCCTCCTGGCAGGCCACCACGATTCCCGATGGCTTATGGATCAGCCGCACAGCGGAAGAAGTCTTGTTGACATGCTGGCCGCCGGCACCGGAGGCACGGTAGACCTGCATTTCGATGTCCGCAGGATTGATCTGCACATCCACCTCCTCCATCTCCGGCAGCACAGCCACCGTCGCGGTAGAAGTATGGACACGGCCGCCGGATTCCGTCTCCGGCACCCGCTGGACACGGTGGACGCCGGACTCGTACTTCATCCGGGAGTAGACTCCCCGGCCGTTGATGACGAAGTCTGCCTCCTTCACGCCGCCCAGTTCGGTTTCGTTATAGTTCATCAGTTCAATGCTCCAGCCCTGCCTGGAAGCGTACATGGAATACATCCGGAACAGGCTGTGGGCAAACAGGGCGCTTTCCTCGCCGCCCACGCCGCCGCGGATCTCCACGATGACGCTTTTTTCATCGTTGGGGTCTTTGGGCAGCAGCAGGATCTGCAGTTTTTCAAAGAGTTCTTCCTTTTGCTGCTTCGCCGCAGCGAAGGCCTCCTGACACAGCTCCTTCATTTCCGGATCGGCCATCAGCTCCTGGGCATCTGCCATATCCTGCTCTGCCTGGCGGTAAGCCTGGTAGGCTTCCACAATGGGCTCCAGGTCATTCTTCTCCCGCAGCAGCTTTGCCGCCTTTTTGGGGTCGGCATAAAAATCCGCCTGCTCGGACTTGAAGCAGAGCTCTTCGTATTTGTTGACAACGGCCTGTAATTTATTCAGCATGCAGCACGCTCCAAATTTTATTGTAGGGCGGGGTCATGACCCCGCCGACGCAATAACAGGTTTATTCACAGTATGTTATTTTGCTTGTTTTTCGACAATTTTCCAGACATACATCCCCGGTTCCGGGGGTAAGTTAATCCCGACGGTAGACATTCAGCACGCAGCTGGCAGTGTCCGTCAGAACCTGCGTATTCTTCAGCCGCTCTGCTCCGTCTTTTCCGATGCGGAACACATGGGGTGTCATGGAAAACAGGTTCTGCACCTGCTGTCCCTCCACCGTAAAGGAAAACCGGATGGGAATGGATTCCAGCAGCGTAAAGCCGGGAAGCTCCGGCACGGTGTTCTTTTCTTTATGGATCAGGCTGTCATAAATGACGGACTTCAGTCCCAGCAGATGGTCTTCTGCCGCCAGCACCTGGAAGTAATAGCCGCCTTCCTTCAAAACCCGGCGGAACTCCTCCGGCAGGGTCAGAGCAAAGAGGCTGGTAAGCAAAGATACGCTGCCATCCTCCACCGGAATATGGGCAGCCGTGGCGCACAGCCACTGCTTCCCCTTATATTTGGCGGCAGCACAGCGGACGGCTTCCTTGGAGATATCCAGGCCCGTCAGAGGCGCGCCCAGGGCATCGGCCAGTTGGGCGCAATAGTAGCCCTCACCGCAGCCCACATCCAGGATCTGACCGGAAATGCCGTATTTTTTCGCCGTTTCGATCAGCGCTCCGGCAATGGGCGCATAGTGCCCCGCTTCCAGGAACTCCCGCCGGGACAGCACCTGCTCCCGGGTATCACCGGGATTTTTGGAATGCTTCTGCTGTACGGGAAGCAAATGCACATATCCCTGCCGGGCTATGTCAAAGCTATGGGCGTTGGGGCAGACATACCGCTTGCCCTCAAGATTCAATTGTAAACCGCAGACAGGACAAAGCAAATTCATATCATAACCCTCCACAGTATACTATACCCCATTTTCTGAAAACAGTCAAATGGAAGATAAATTATCGTTTGGCGTACTGGCGCGGGAGCGCCCAAAGGCTTCCCCCGGGGGGGAAGCTGTCATAAAATCCGGCACGGATTTTATGACTGATGAGGAATGCGGGCGGAAAACTTACGATTTCTGCGCCGTATCAGACCTATTCCTGGCTTCCAGTGCACGCCATCCCTCATCCGTCACGGCTGCGCCGCGCCACCTTCCCCCCGGGGGAAGGCTTTGGATGGGTACATACCCCGCAAGCAAACTGCAACTTCTCCATCTTACCAAAGGAAGGTGATCTTCATGCGGCGCATTCTTGTATTTTTCTTGTCCCTGACATTTCTCATTCTGCCTGCCCGGGCGGCGGAGGTCAAATATGCAGCGCTGACCTTTGACGACGGGCCTTCCGGGAAATATACCCGCCAGCTGCTGGAGGGGCTCTACGACCGGGGCGTGAAGGCTACCTTTCTGCTGTGCGGCTACCGGATGACCCAGTATCCCGAGGTCACTGCCCAGATTTTTCAGGAGGGCCACGAGATCGGCTTCCATGGCTACAGCCATGCCTCTATGAAAAGCATGAGCCGCCGTACCATCGCCCGGGAACTGATGGACACCGAAGCCCTGCTGCCGGAGGGATGCCGGCCCGTATTTCTGCGGCCCCCGGGAGGCTTCCGCACGGATGCGGTGGTGCAGGTGGCCGAGGCAAGGAATCTTGCCATCCTCCACTGGTCTGTGGACCCAATGGACTGGAAAACCCACGATGCCGCCGCCATTGAGCAGGCGGTGCTGACGAACATCCGGGACGGGGATATCGTGCTGCTGCATGATATGTCCCAAAGCTCCGTCCAGGCGGCGCTGAATATCATCGATGCCCTGCAGAAGGAGAATTTCGAACTGGTCACCGTGTCCGAGCTGGCAAGGCTGCGGGGCATCAAGCCCAAGCCGGGGCAGGTGTATACCCGTTTCCCCAAAAAAGAGGAAAAATAAAACTGCAGGGCGGGGACATGTCCTCGCCCTGCAGTTGTTAACTTAGCCAATCTGATTCTCGAAGCCGGTGACTTCGCTGGCGGCTTCCTTTTCGTAATAGGTCAGCAGGATCTTCTCTGCCACGGGAGCCAGAGAGGAACCGTGGGCTGCCTTCTCGCCGTAGATGGCAATGGCCACATCGGGCTGGGTCTCATCCTTGCGGTGAGAGAAGCAGACGAAAGCGCCATGGTCAGAGCCGCCGGAGGAGTGCTCGGCGGTGCCGGTCTTGGCATAGACGATGACCTCGCCTGCCAGGGGCCAGACGCCGTCCTCGTCATTCTGCATATCATCGCAGCCGCCGAAGTAGCGGTCAGCGGTGCCGCCGGGGGTGGTGACAACCTTGCGCATGCCGGACCAGTAGGCTTCGATGGTGGTGCCGGCCATTTCCAGCTGGCTCATGATCTGGGGGGTATTCTGCTCCACCAGAGTCCGGTAGTCAGAGGAAACCACGCGGCTCAGGAACGTGGCCTTCATGCGGGTGCCCTTGTTGGCAAGGGTGGAAGCATAGACACACAGCTGCAGGGGGGTGAAACGGTTTTCGCCCTGGCCGATGGCGCCCAGAACACGGTCGCCTGCGGCGAATCTTGCGTTAACGCCGGTGCCGTAGACCTTGATCTTCTGCTCCTCGGTGTTCAGCGCACCGGGCTTTTCCACCAGCTCAATGCCGGTGGGCACGCCCAGGCCCAGAGCCTTGGAGGTCTCCACCGGGTTATCCTCGTTGTTTCGGGAACCCAGTTCATAGAAGAAATAGTTGCAGGAATAACACAGTGCCAGAGAGGCATCGATGGTGCCGTGGGTATAGCCGCCGGAGGTCCAGGCAAGACAGGTGGGCATAAAGCCTTCGTACTTGGTGAACACGCCTTCGTCCTTGATCTCCTCACCGGGCAGCAGAATGTTTCGCTTCAGCTCGGTGGAATAGTTCTCCATGGCGGAGATCAGGGTGCACATTTTGTACGTAGATCCGGGAGGATACTCCGCACCGAAGGCCCGGTTAAAGAAGGGCTTCAGGGGGTCGTTCATGATCTCGCCCCAGTCCTCGTGCAATGTGGACAGGTCGTAGGTGGGATAGCTGGCGCAAGCCAGGATATTGCCGGTCTTGCACTCCATAACGATGACCGCCGCACCTTCCGCGTCCAGGCCGGTTTTGTCACCCTCTTCGGTGTTGTACTCCGGGTCGGTGATCTTCTTCATGACCTCTTCCAGGGATTCCTCCGCCACCTGCTGAATGTCGATATCCAGGGTGGTCTCCACGTGCATACCGGCAACGGGGTCCTTGGTATAGTAGGATTCGGTGGTGGCGCCTTCACGGTTAACCTCGTCATAGCGGGTGCCGTCAAGGCCGTGTAAGTACTCTTCAAAGGCCAGCTCAAAGCCGGTGACACCCACCAGGGCATCCATGGAGTAGCCCTTTTTCTTATTTTCCTCCCACTGCTCGCTGTTCATACCGCCCAGGTAACCCAGCACATGGGCAGCATACTTGGTGTGGTACTCCCGGACGGTGGAAGCCTCGACCACCAGGCCGGGGGTATTCAGCTCCAGGATGGCGGACAGCTGCTCGTCGGTAACGTCCTCCAGGAAGGTATAGGTGGGCAGGTTTGTGATACCGCGCAGGTCAAATTCATACAGAAAGCCAACCACAGCCCGGGCATCCTCGTCGGACCAGTTTTCGGGGATCTTGTAGCGGCTGCGCATCTTCTCCACCAGCAGCGGCGCGGTAACGTCGGAGTCCAGGGAAATGTCCGACATGAACAGCTGGAAGTTGTTCTGCCAGGAGGTGTTGAAGCTGGTCAGGGTGTATTCAAAGGGACGGGTCCGGGTCACCGGGAAATGGTCCTGGTAGGTGATGTTCAGTTCCTTGCACTTCTGCACCAGACGGTACAGCGCTTCGTTACGTCCGGAGTTGGACTTGGTAACGTAGTGGTTGAACACCAGGTTATAGGACGCACGGTTGCCCACCAGGATGTTGCCGTTTCGGTCCAGGATATCGCCCCGGGCCGCACGGACGGTGGTGACGGTACCGTAGACCTGGGTGTTGTCGGTGTCACCGTCAGTCTCGATGATCTGCAGAACGAACAGGCGTCCTGCGAACAGGACCAGGATAAACGCGAACAATGCCACAAACAGCATGGCCCGGAAGCGGCTTATTCTTTCCATGTGTTACCTCCAATCAGGCCGATCCTGTGGATCAGGGGATACATCGGCAGCAGAGCGGCGCAGCTGAAGGCTGCTCGGAGCAGGAAGGAACCGATGCGGGTGAAAATGGTCAGCTCCGTCATAAGACCCACCACAAACAGGCCCATCTCATAGCCCGCCACCGCAATGGCGGCGCACAGGATCACAGAGCCCTTGCTGCGGTGCCAGTACATCTGGCGGAACATGGTGGTGCCGATGCCCAGGAAGGTCAGCAGCGCGATGCAGTAGGCACCGGGGGCGGTGCCGGAAAAATAATATACGACAGATGCGATCAGCACGAACATGCTGCCTACTTCGGTGCCCTCCAGCACGGTGATCAGCAAAATGGCGCAGACCGCCAGATCCGTGGTGGCGCCGAAGATGCTCACCTGACTCATGATCACATCCTGGAACACCAGGCTCAGCACGATGGTCAGGGTGTACAGCAGCCATTTTCCCAGCCGCAGCCGCTGCAGCTGGGTCATACGCAGGGTCTTGCCCCAGGTTGCCGTGGTGGCATCGGGCCGGAATTCCAGCTGCTTTTTGTCTCTGCGCTGCTGCAGCCACCTGGACAGGGAGAAGCCCTCGTTTACAGGCCGCCGGGCCGGACGGGCGCGGCGGGTCTGCCGGGAGCGCTTGTTGTTTTGTTTCTTCTCAGCCATAATGATGATCCTCAGCCAACGTTGCCGTCAGGGGTGGTCTCTACCGGGGCGGTGGTCTCAGCCGCTGCCCCCTCGGCGCTGCCGGAGCTGCCGGAGTTGCCGGGGGTGGTGACCACTTCGGTGGTATACTGGGTAATGATGAAGATCTGCTCCAGGGAGCTGATCTCTGCGGCGGGGTCCAGCAGGGCGTATTTTGCAATACCGGTCTCTTCAAAGCCGGCATCCACGATGTAGCCCATGATCAGGCCCCGGGGATACACGGTGGAACCGGAGGTAACCACCTGCTCCTTGTTCCGGATGATGGCCGCGGAGGGCAGATAGTTCATCTGCAGCAGGGTCTCATGGCCCTCGGTATAGCCGCCGGAGACCATGCCGTTGTAGCCGGAGGAGGCGATGGTGCCGGAAATTTCCAGGGTGGAGTCCAGCACGGTGGTGACCTCGGCCCAGTTGATGCCCACATCAGTGACCAGGCCCACCACTTCGCCGTTTGCCGTAACGGCGCACATGTTTTCCTGAATGCCGGCGGCAGTGCCGCGGTTGATGGTCAGGGTATTTTCCCAGTCGGTGGAGCTCCAGCCGATGATATAGGCATCAGCCAGCTTATAGTCCTCGTGGGTAGCCTTCAGATCCAGAGCCCGGCGCAGACGCTCATTCTCACGGGAGACGGAGTCTGCCTGACGGGCCACGTCCTCCATTTCCGCGATCCGCGCCTGGAGCACTTCGTTTTCCGCCGCCAGGGCTTCATAGCGGAACATATAGCCATAGTATTTTTCCGCGGTACTGGTCAGGGTGGTGGCCGCAGCCCGGAAGGGTGCCAGCACGCCCTGCACCACCAGATCCATGGGGGTGGTATTGGTGATGCCGCTTAAGATGGACAGACCCACCGCCAGCAGGCCCGCCACCACCAGAATGATCTTGATGCGGGTACTGAACAAATTTCTCATAACTGTTCCTCCATTGCTTCCGGCGCGATCTTCGCCAGTGTCTGCCACAGGCGGCACACCGGAAGTCCCATTACATTATAATAATCGCCAACCATTCTTTCGCAGAACAGCGCCGCGCCGCCCTGGATGCCGTAGGCGCCGGCCTTGTCCATGGGCTCGCCGGAGGCGACATAATTTTCGATCTCTTTTTGGCTCAGGGGCCGGAAATGCAGGTCGGTGACCTCGGTAAAGGTCTCGCTGCTTTCCCCCTTCAGCACCGTGCAGCCGGTCATCACCTGATGATCCCGGCCGGAAAGCAGGCGCAGCATGGCCACCGCCTCCGCTTCGTCCCGGGGCTTTCCCAGCACCTTTCCTTCGCAGACCACGATGGTATCGGCAGCGATGACAAGATCGCCGTCCTCCCGGGGCACCGCTTTTGCCTTCAGGGCACTGACCCGGGCCACCTCGTCAAAGGGGGCTTTGTGTTCATCCATGGTCTCATCAATATCCGCCACCCGAACGGTGAAGGGGATATGGAATAATTGCAGCAGTTCCCGCCTCCGGGGAGATGCTGATGCTAAAATCAATTGCATGATAATATCCTCTTGGTGAATGCTAAATTATAAATGCTAAATGATATATTATTTTCTGGAAAGAGAAGTCTTGCAGATCGCTGTCAAAATACTGTTCAGCTCATCAGCATCCTTGCGAAGACTGTCATATTGATTCTGGGATAAATACTCTGTACGGTATAGCAACCGCAGCCAATATTGGGTTTCATTGGTTTCTTTTAATGCAATACTCATTTTGGCAAGAAAATCTGCTTTACTTTGCCCCCGCTGGGCTTCCGAAACATTGGCCCCAATACTGGTTCCACAACGAAGGAGTTGTTTGGAAAGAACGTATTCCTTGTGTTCACGGATCAAATACTTATATAAATTCACAATCCGAACAGCAAATTCAAAACTTTTCTCCACAGATACATTTCCGTCCATAAAATCCTCATTCAGCATTCAGCATTTATCATTTTGCATTTTTCTTACTCCACGCCTCTTAAGTACAATCCTCTCGTACATGCGCCGGGGTCGAAGGGCTGGGGGTTCAGGTAGTCGTTCAGGACCCGGTCGGTTTCCCGGCTGTTTTCGGTGGTGAAGTACAGCCGTGCCGCCCAGACGCCCAGCTTGGCCAGGTCGTCCTGGCGGTCAAGCCAGCTTAGCTTCTTGCCGTTGAGCAGAACGCTTCTGCAGTTGTCGCCGTCCTTGATGACGGGGAACTCCGCGCCGGTCTTGTCCACCAGCTTGACGGAGCCCAGGTGGCAGGTGCATTCGCCGGTGCGGTTGCGGATCAGGCAGTGCTCCGTCACCATCAGGGGCAGGCGGCCGTAGGCGATGATCTCCGCATCCACGGCCTTGCTCAGATCCCGGATCTGGGGCATGGTCATCTCAAAGCTGACGGTTGCAGAGGCAAGCTCCAGATTCCGCAGCACATTCATGGAGGAAGAATTGTAGATGTTCAGGCCGAAGTCGCCCCGGATGCGCATACCCACCTCCCGGACAGGGCCCAGCAGGCCCAGGTTGCCAACCAGCGCATCGGTAATGCCCCACTGGCGCAGCGTTGCCAGACCCTTGGTCAGCTTGGGCAGCTCGCCGTCGTGGACGATCCGGGGCAGAACTGCCGCCAGATTGCCCCGCTGGACAAGGCGGGCCGTCAGGTCGGCATCCTCCAGCAGGATGTGCATGGGGACATAGAGCATGGCGGTCTCCAGCTTCAGCAGCTTTTCCGTCAGCTGTTCCTTCGTGGTGACCTGCACCGTCAGACCGGGCAGGGTCTTGGGGCCGGGGTACATGGGCACGGCCTTGGGCTTGCGGATGGGGTGCTCCTCCCGGCGGGCCCGGAGGGCCGTCAGCTGATTCAGGGCATCCCGGCGCATGGCGTTGATCGCCGCGGCGGAAATGGTCAGGCCCGGGTCCACATGGGTGCGGACCTCCACGCAGCGGTAGGGCGTTCCGCCGGTCTTGGCGATCCGCTGGGCCAGTACGGCTCCGGTCAGGGGCACATTTCTTGCCAGCTCCGGACGGGGGCCGGGCACCTGACATGTCCGTCCCTCAGGGTCAGTGACCGTCAGGGAGCTGCCGTCCACGGACACTACGGCCCGGAATTTCAGATCCACCAGCTGCGTCTCACCGGCCTCGAAGGACTGCCGGGCAGCCTGAAGCCACTGGGGATCATCATGGGTATCCTTGCGGACACCGAACATCTTCCGGTCAACCCGGCTGGTGTAATAGCCGTCGGTAAAGCCCTGGCGGTTGAAAGCAGTCATCAGGGCCTCCATCATGGGCTTCGTCACCTGGGCTTCATCCATGGCCTTGCGGTAGACAGCGGTGACGGTGGCCACGTATTCGGGCTTCTTCATGCGGCCCTCCAGCTTCAGGGAGGCCACACCCATCTGCTCCAGCTCCTGCAGGTAGTGCACCAGGCAGTTGTCCTTTAAGCTCAGGGGGTACTTGTCCTGCCAGTGGCCGTAGCCGTAGCTCTGGCGGCAGGGCTGGGCGCAGCGGCCCCGGTTTCCGGAGCGGCCGCCGATGACGGCGGACATATAGCACTGGCCGGAATAACACATACACAGCGCACCGTGGCCGAAGACCTCGATCTCCACCGGGGAGTTGGCGCAGATATAGCGGATCTCCTCCCGGCTCAGCTCCCGGCTCAAAACCACCCGCTTCATGCCCATGGCGGCGCACAGCTGCACACCGGACAGGGAGTGGACGGTCATCTGGGTGGAGCCGTGGATGGGAATGTGGGGCGCGATCTGGCGGCACAGCTGCACCACGCCAAGATCCTGCACGATAAAGGCATCCACATTATTCTGGGCCGCATGGCGGATCAACTCCGCGGCGGCCTTCATTTCCCGGTCAGCCACCAGGGTATTGATGGTCAGATGCACCTGAACGCCCCGGATATGGCAGTACTTGACCGCCTCCACCAGGGTCTGGGGGGTAAAATTCTTTGCACTCTGGCGGGCATTGAAGGTGCCCACACCCAAATATACGGCATTTGCGCCGTTCTGCACCGCTGCCCGGAGGGCCTCCATAGACCCGGCAGGTGCCAGCAATTCCAGCATAACTCTCTCTCCATTCCAACAACAGTTTCGGTTGGGTATACTATCTCAGCATATACGTATGCCCAGTATACCATAAAGTGCAGAAAAGTTCCAGTCTTTCCGGGAGAATTCAAGAAAATTTAAAGAGGTGTTCAAACATTATCCGGTATAGCACGCATATGTAGGGCGGGGTCATGACCCCGCCGGTCAGGTCGAAGCTTCCTCCCAGGCAGTAATCATCGCAAAGAGGAAGCAAATACAACCATTTCAAATATGCCTGTAATCGATAGTGGGTCGGCGGGGTCATGACCCCGCCCTACATAACAGGTTCTTAAAGATTCAGGAAAAATGCATATTATCCGTTGCATATCTATGGATTCTGTGCTATAATGATTTGGATTTTGAATAAACAGGAGATAAAAATGCTGAAAAAATACCTTTTGGCCTTTCTGGTTTCCATGGTGCCTCTGATCGAGCTGCGGGGCGGCGTGCCCTATGCGGTGCTGATGGGACTGGACTACTGGACGGCCCTTGTCGTGTGCGTCATCGGCAATATGCTGCCGGTACCCATCATCTACTTCTTCGCCCGCAAGGTTCTGCTTTGGGGCTGCGACAAAAAATATATCGGAAAATTCTTCACCTACTGCATCGAAAAGGGTGAAAAGGGCGGCCGGAAGCTGAAAGCCCGGGCCGGCCGGGGCGGCCTGTTCATCGCCCTGCTGCTGTTCGTCGGCATTCCCGTACCCGGCACCGGCGCCTGGACCGGTACCCTAGCTGCATCCTTCCTGAATATGGGCATCAAGTCCACCACCCTGGCGGTTTCCCTGGGTGTAATTCTGGCAGGCATCATCATGGGTATCGTCAGCATGACCGGTGTACACGTATTCGGATTATAATTTCTTAGGAGGAACAAATATGAGCTGCTTATTCTGCAAGATCATCGCAGGGGACATCCCCTCCACCAAGGTTTACGAAGACGAGACCGTTTTCGCTTTCCGGGACATTGCGCCCCAGGCACCTACCCATATTCTGGTGATCCCCAAGGTTCACATGTCCGGCTGCAATGATGTGACCGCCGAAAACAGCGCCGTGGTGGCTCACATTTTCGAGGTCATCCCCCAGATCGCCAAAGCCGAGGGCCTGGAAAACGGCTACCGGGTGGTAAGCAACTGCGGAAGCGATGCCGGTCAGACCGTGCCCCATCTGCATTTCCACATTCTTGGCGGCAAGCAGCTGTCCCTGGAGATGGCCTGATTTTATCACAATTACCGTAGGGGAGGATTTTCAATCCTCCCTCTTTTCTTTTCCCACACGCTTCAGGCATTGCCGCAGCATTGCGGACGGATTGGAAATCCGCCCCTGCGATTTGCTGCTTGACAGACCCTTCTTTTTCCACTACAATATCCTTACATCGCATAACAAATAGTCTTCGGGGGGCCGGATGCATCCGGCTGAGACTGGGCTTGGTAGCCCTGACCCGTGAACCTGATACGGTTAATACCGTCGGAGGGAAAGATGCACGATCGGGATACTTCCAAGTATCGCATTGCACCTGGACGGTTTGCAATGCGGTATTTTTATTTTGGGAGGATTCTCTATGCAAAGCAAAACCAAACGATTAACTGAAAGCGCCATGCTTATGGCTGTCGCCGTGGTTCTGGAAGTGGTGGGCCGCACCATCATCCCGCCCATGCCCTTCGGCGGTCAGCTGACATTGGTGTCCATGCTGCCCATTGTGCTGATCTCCTACCGCCACGGCGTAAAATGGGGCCTGACCGCAGGTTTCGCCTACTCTCTGGTACAGATGGCCCTGGGCGGCAATACCGTGGCCGCGGCCTTCCAGCCCGGTTACTTTGGGGACGGCACCATGATCGGCAACGCCATCCTCATGTGCCTGTTTGACTATGTGCTGGCCTACACCCTGCTGGGTCTGGGCGGCTGCTTCCGGGAAACTATCAAAAACCGGGGCATTTCCCTGATGTGCGGCGCATTGGTTGCCATGGCAGGTCGGTACCTGGCCCACATCTTCTCCGGCTATATTCTGTTCGCCGGGTGGGCAGAATGGTTCTTCACTCAGGAAGGGTTCCCCGCCTGGGGTGCGGAGCTGGTAAGCAGCCTTGATCCCAATCTGCTGGGCTGGCTGTATTCCATCGTTTACAACGGCATGTACATGGTTCCGGAAATGATCCTCACCGCCGCAGCCGCCCTGCTGGTGGCACGAATTCCGGGAATTGCCGTAAAGGCAATGTAATCGCATCTTTTCGTAGGGGAGGATTTTCAATCCTCCCCTTAGACTGTCAAAATAGGCTTCGCAGAATTTGCCGCCAAAACGGCAAACCCATCTGAATCATTTTTGGCCGCGGCGTGTACGTGGACAAAAATACATCTCAGACTGCAAATGTGCGAGTTGTGCGCCAGAGGCGCACAAGGAGTGCGCGCAGCAGGCTGCAAAAAGCTGGCGGAAAAGCCCGAAGGGATTTTTCGACAAGCTGAGGGGAGGATTTTCAATCCTCCCTTATTTGTTATCCAAACGGGGGTATTTCCGTTATTGCAAGGGCAGATTGAAAATCCGCCCCTGCAGATGGATTTGGGATTTTTTCTTGTGATTTTCTCCGCTTTCTGCTATACTGGAAACAGAAAAGGAGGGGATGTTATGGCACGCAATATCTGTCCCAGCTGCGGCAATCCGTATAACGGCAAAAAATGCCGGAACTGTCTGTACGAAGCCTTCCCGGAGACAACTGTCCGGAAGCCTGCTGTCAAAACGGGCACACCGCCGGTCGCAGACCCGCCCGCCCGGCAGAAGCAGGCCCGCCAAAAAACGCCCCGCCGTAATCCCCTGTCCCGGTTCGTACTTCTGCTGACCCTGATCTATGCCGTTATGCCCATGCTGCGCAACTGGGGACTGGATTTAAAAGAAAAAGAACGGGAAAGTAGTGTCCGCCTCATAGCCGTCCAGCCGGAGCCGGTGCTGTCTGCGGAGGATATGGTCATCCTGCATGAATCGACCGACATTACGATTTTCACCAGCCAGGAAGATCTGGTGGACTTTTCCGACGGATTCTGCCTGTATGTGCAAAACGACAGTTCCTTAAATGTCACCGTCTCCGCGGGAGACATTGCAATCGACGGTGTTCCCATGCCCCATTCCCGTCTGGTGTGCCGGGCCGGGGCCAACGCCATCGGCAAGGGCTGGCTGGAGCTGGATGCGCAGGATCTGAAAAATGCCGGCACGCCGAAATACCGGACGCTTTCTCTGGATCTGGCAGTACTGCAGAACAGCAGGCTCCTGTTCGAAACCGGTGAGATCCTGATCACCTCCGGGGTGGATGCCTATGAGTAAATTCATTATCCGTGCCGTCAATTCCGGAGTAAAATTTGACCTGTTTGCCGCCAACGGCAAGTCCATCCTCACCTCTGAGGTCTATACTACCGAGGCCGCCTGCCGCAAGGGCATCGCCAGCGTTATGAAAAACGCGGAAAAGGCCAAGCTGGAGGATCAGACGGAAGAAAACTTCAAGCCCCTGACCAACCCCAAATTCGAGCTGTATCAGGACAAGGCAGGAGCCTACCGGTTCCGGCTGAAGGCCCGAAACGGAGAGATCATCGCCGTGTCCGAAAGCTATACCGCCTGGGCCGGCTGCCGCAACGGCATTGAAAGCGTCAAAAAGAACGCCCCCGGTGCGGATATTTTGATGGAAGTATAAAAGGCTATATACGTAGGGGCGGATTTCCAATCCGCCCTCAACGTTATCTGCCCTGGGAGGTTTGTTTTCTGCAACATGCAGCATTCAGGGCGGATTAAAAATCCGCCCCTACAAAACACAACGGTTTTTCCGACAACAAAAATGCAGACCGTTTCCGGTCTGCATTTTATTCTGTATCAGGTTTTCTTCACGAATTTTTCCCGGCAGCGGGGGCAGGTGATGGAGATCTTTCCTTTCCCCCGGGGGACGCGCACCATCTGGCGACACTTGGGGCAGTCGAAATACCGGTGCTCCCGATCCTTCAGCCGGTCAAAAACCTGCATGAATTTCCGGTTTTCCTGATAGCGCTTGTAGGTATTCCGGGAGAGGCTGCGGAAAATCGCCCAGAACATCATGCCGTAGCTGATGAGAAACAGGATCAGATTCACCGGAGAGATCCGGATCAGCGTAGACAGCAGGCTTGCCGCCAGGCCCACGCACAAGATCACCATATTCAGCCGGTCCGTTCCGTAACGGCCCATCATGAAGTTTCGAAGGCCTGCCGACAGCTTTGCACTGAAGTGCCGGAACCAGCCGCTGAATCCATTCATAGACATCACCTTTTGCCAAGAGTAAGCATTTTTTATATTATATTGCAAAACCCGGAGATTGCAACATACCCCCACGAAAATTAACGGATTGTTTAAGAATTCCTTAAGCAATATTATCCTCTTGGCGAATCACAAAAAATATGATATACTGAGTCGAAAGTATGCACAAAAGGAGGGAATGCCGTGGGAATTATGGACCTGCTGGAAACCTTAAGCGGGCCGGAATACGATGAACCCGCCCCCCTGCCGGCAGAAGCCGCGCCGGAACTGACCGAACAGCCCCCGGAGGAAACCGCCCCGGAAATCCCGGAAGCGGCACCTGCCGAAATACCGGAAGTGATCCCGGAGGATACGCCGCAGCAGCCCCCGGAGCCGGAAGCCGTTCCTGCCCTGCCGGAGGACGGCTATGCAGACATGGCCTCCCTGCCGAAGAAAAAGAAGCGGAAAAACATCCGGGCAGAGATCATCATGGGCATCATCGCGGCCATGTCCGCGCTGCTGGTGGTTGCCCTGACGGTGCTGTGCTGGCCCTACATGACCGCACAGGAAGACCCGGAGCTGGTGCCCCAGTACCGCCCGGAGGTACAGGCTTCCGTGCCCCAGGAGACGTATCTGGAGCCTACCGTCTCCGAGACCCAGCCGGTAAAGCCCACCATCCCCCCGGACCCCAATCCCTATGACCGGTTCGATTTCCAGTATACCCGCCACAATTACCTGAAGCTGCAAAATCTGACCAGCTATGCAGGTGTGGACGTTTCCGCCCATCAGGGTGTCATCGACTGGGAGGAAGTGAAAAAATCCGGCATCGACTTTGCCATGATCCGTCTGGGCTACCGGGGCTATGAAAGCGGCAAGCTGGTGGAGGACAAGTATGCCATCGACAATCTGGAGGGCGCCCGGGAGGCCGGTCTTCGGGTCGGCGCCTATTTCTTCAGCCAGGCCCTGAGCATCAAGGAAGTGGATCAGGAGATCGATTTCATGCTGGAGATCCTGGGTGAGCGGTTCCTGGAGATGCCCATCGTGCTGGACTGGGAGGTTCCCGCCTCCTCCGCCCGGACCCGGAACGTCAGCGGCCAGACCGTGACGGATATGCAGCTGCATTTCTGCGGCATTATGAAGGATAAGGGTTACCAGCCCATGATCTACTTCAACTGGCACCAGTCCGAAAATGTTTACGACCTGCACGCATTGGAGGAATACCCCTTCTGGCTGGCCCTGTACCAGGACCGGATGACCTACCCCTGGGAGATCGAAATGTGGCAGTGGACCCAGACCGGCCGCGTCCCCGGCATTTCCGGAAACGTGGATATCAACGTGTATATGCCATAACAAAAAACAGACGGCTATGCCGTCTGTTTTTTAATGCTGAATGCTAAATGCTGAATGACCGCACCAAACATTCTGCATTTTGCATTTAGCATTTAGCATTCACTTTTGCGGCCCAGCTCAGGCCTTTGGGGTAGAAGAAGCGGATCTTTTCCTCCGCCACCTTCATTTCCACAACTTCCGCTGTGCGCAGCTCGCCGTCCAGGTTGATGGCGGTGGGCTTGTCGCAGATGATCTTGACGGAATCCGTTCTCAGGTGCCGCACCAGATGGGGAAGCTCCGCATAGCGGCCGTTTTTGTACTTGCCGATGATGCCGGGAACCTGGGCCCGGCTGACCTTCTTCACCAGCAGCACATCCAGCAGCCCGTCGGAGGGATCTGCCTCCGGCACGGGATTGAAGCCGCCGCCGTAGTAGCGGCCGTTGCAGACACAGACGAAGGTCTGCTCCTCGTCGAACCGCTTGCCGTTAATTTCAACGATGTAATGCTCCGCAATGCCCTTGACCACATTGACCACGGTGGAGGCCGCATAGGCACGGAAGCCGTGGAGCAGGGGAATCCGCTTATACCGGGACACATCGGTGCCGATCCGGGCATCCAGGCCCACGGAACAGATGTTCAGGGCGATGTCCTCATTGCAGCGGATCAGGTCGAAGGTGGCCTCGTCCGCGTCCATCAGCCGGTGCAGATCGAAGAAAGCCCTGGGATCGTCAAAAAGCTTCACAAAATCATTGCCGCTGCCGCCGGAAAACACGGTGACGGCGGCATTGTCATGACCTGCCGCACCGGCCACCACCTCGTTCAGGGTGCCGTCGCCGCCGCAGGCATAGATGCGGATTTCCTCACCGGTTTCAGCCGCCTCCCGGGCAATGCGGGTAGCCTCGCCGGGAGCTGTGGAGACCCGGATCTCATAGGAAAGCTTTCGCGCCCGGCAGATCTTGTGGATGACTTCGCTGTATTCATCCGTACGGTTGTAGCTGCCCGCCGCGGGATTGATGATGAATAGATGTTTCATTGTTTTCTCCGTAAATTCTTTCGCACTATGTACCTGTAGGGGGGGATGATTTTTAAGCCTCCCTTGTGTAAAGGGAGGTGGCTCGCCGCAAGGCGAGACGGAGGGATTGTGCGGTAAATGCTGCGTATTTGCATTGGTTTTCGGCGAAATTGCAACATATTTCTGCGACAATCCCTCAGTCATGCTGTTCGCATGACAGCTCCCTTTACACAAGGGTAAGCGAAGCGCAGTCAGCGGAAGTGAATGACAGCCCGGTGGGCTGTCAGAGCCGCTGACCGGGCTGCCCGCAGGCAGCCTTAGGCGCTCCCGCGCCAGTGGGTTTATCGACAGTCTGAGGAGAGGATTGAAAATCCTCCCCTACGTTATATTTTTATTTCTTCTTTCGCTGATTTTCGGTGTACATATAGTAGTCACACTTAATCATGCCGTTGTAGAGCTTGCGCTTTTTGGTGGCCCGCTGGCCGAAGTAGTGCTCGAATTCCGGCTCGGAGGTGATGATATACTTTTTCCAGTCGTTGGCATACTTCAGGTGACGACCCAGAGCAGCGTACAGCCGCTGGGCGCTCTGCTGCTCCATCATCCGCTGGCCGTAGGGAGGATTGCAGATGATGACACCGCTTTGGGCAGGCAGATCCATCTTGGTGGCATCGCCGTCCCGGAAGGAAATGCAGTCGGCAACGCCTGCCTTGCGGGCATTGGCAATGGACAGGGAGATGCACTTGGGGTCATTGTCGGAGCCCAGGATCTGATATTTGCCATTGAACTCCTTGTCCTTGGCCTCGGCACGAACATCACCCCAGACCTTGGGGTCCACCCAGGCAAAGGCTTCACCGGCAAACCGGCGGTACATGCCGGGTGCCTTGTTCCGGGCGATCAGGGCAGCCTCGATGGGGATGGTGCCGGAGCCGCAGAAGGGATCCCAGATGAAATCCCGGCCCCGGTAGCGGGTCAGCTGCACCATGGCGGCAGCCAGGGTCTCCCGCAGGGGGGCTTCGTTGGCATTGGCCCGGTAGCCCCGCTTGTGCAGGCCGGGGCCGGAGGTGTCCAGGTACAGCTGGACACGGTCATTCATAATGGAAAACTGCAGCTGATACTTGGCACCGGTCTCGGGAAGCCAGGAAACGCCGTACTTTTCGCCCAGACGGCGGGACGCAGCCTTCTTGATGATGGCCTGGCAGTCGGGAACAGACATCAGCTGGCTGTTCAGGCAGTGGCCCTTGACAGGGAAGCAGCCATCCTTAGGGATGAAATCCTCCAGATTGCTGTTGTACACACCCTGGAACAGCTGTTCAAAGGTGGTAGCCTTGAAATCCGCAATGGTCAGCAGCACCCGCTCGCCGGTGCGCAGGCACACATTGGCCCTGGCCATGGCGCTTTCGTCACCGGAGAACAGGACGCGGCCGTTCTCCACCCGGACGTTCTCAATATTCAGCCGGCGCAGCTCGTCACCGGCAATGCCCTCCAGGCCAAACAGGCAGGGAACGGATAATTCAAAATTAGACATAGGACCTCCATTCTTAAAACCTTCCCCCTGGGGGGAAGGTGCCCCCGCAGGGGGCGGATGAGGGGAAGATGCCCCCCTATTTTGCATTGCAACAACAGTTCCTCTGCGCCCCATTCCTACAGCAGACGCGCAGGGAGAATACCTTTCCCGAACAGTCAGATCAATGGCCTGACAGACCCCAGGCAGATTTTGCCTGATATCCCTGTTGGAAAAGCGCAGAACCTTTAGCCCGAGGGATTCCAGATAACAGGTTCTTTCCGCATCTTTCACGATTCCCTCTGTTTCATAATGCCGGGAACCATCCAGTTCCAGAACCAAGCTGGCTTTGGCGCAGTAAAAATCCACAATATAGGAACCAAGGACGCACTGCCTGCGAAACTGAACCGGATATTTTCGCAGAAATTGATACCACAGTGTATTTTCTTCCTGAGTGGCCTGTTTGCGAAGCGCCTGAGAATATTGTGTGAGTCTTTCGTCTTGTCTCATAGTGTATTGCAGATTGATGGTGCCGCTCCCCTCATCCGTCACGGCTTCGCCGTGCCACCTTCCCCCGAGGGGGAAGGTTTTTCTCAGGGAATCAGCTTCTTGGGCTTCATATACCGCTCCTCTTCGGAGAAGATACAGCCGCAGTATTTCTGCATGTAGAACCCATGCTCCCGGGCGAAGTTCTGGCCGTCCCTGAAATAGGGCCGGAAATCCCGGTACAGGAACTGGACACCAAATTCGGCAGCCGCCCGCTCGGCAACTTCGCGCATCAGCTCGTGATTCTGGTAAGGGCTGATGAACAGGCTGGATGTAAAGCTGTCGAAGCCTCCTTCGGCAGCCTGCTTCGCCGTTTCAAACAGGCGCATCTCATAGCACTTGCCGCAGCGGTGCGCAATGTCGTCGGCCACAGCCCGGACAAAGGGCCGCAGGGCGTATTCGTTTTTCATGATCAGGGGCAGCTCGATGACCTTGGCATAGTCTTCCAGGCAGGTACGCCGGGCCCGGTTTTCCGTCACCGGATGGATGTTGGGGTTGTACCAGAAGCCGGTGACCTCGATGCCGTCTGTACGCAGCACTTCAATGGGCTGGTTGGCACAGGGGGCGCAGCAAATGTGCATCAGCGTTTTCATAAAAGCCCTCCGGAAAAATTTTACAGGGTATTATAGCATAAAGCAGAATAAATATCAAGAAATTTCAAAGAAATACTCAACGTAGGGGAGGGATTCATCCCTCCCTCTGCCCGCCGTCAATTGAGCAGCTGGAACATACGCAAACGCCGGACTGACGTATCCACATCACCGATTCCATATCGTGACGTTAAGGGAGGGATAAATCCCTCCCCTACGGAATACGTATTACGTTCCCTTCACGCCGTCTTTGTAGACTTCTGTGATGGTTATATTGCGGATCTCATTGTGAAGATTGTCACCTTCCACATACACTTTGACATAGTTGGGAGCGTGGCCGGTGTAGTACTGCCCGTCCTTTTCTTCGAACAGCACCGACTGGGCAGTACCGATCAGGTTTTCCCGGTAGCGGATGCTCATTTCCTCGGCCACGGCGATGGCTGCCCGGCTCCGGGCCTCCTTGGTGGCATTGTTATGCTGGCCGGGCATCTTGTCCGCCGGGGTGCCGGGACGGCGGGAATAGGGGAAGATGTGC
Organism: Oscillospiraceae bacterium; assembly: GCA_017398105.1. The sequence continues at coordinate 41,394 of JAFQHF010000179.1, forward strand.
ATATCCGCGAAGGCGCACTTTCGGATGAAGGCCAGACTTTCGGCAAACTCCTCCTCGGTCTCTCCGGGGAAGGCCACGATCATGTCCGTGGTGACGGCACAGCCGGGGAAATAGGTTTCCAGCAGGCGCACACTTTCGTAATACCGGGCAGTGTCATACTTTCGCTTCATGCGCGCAAGCACCGTATCCGAGCCGCTCTGCAGAGACAGGTGGAACTGAGGACACAGATTGGGGAAGTCCTTCAGCCGCCGGCAGAAATCCTCCGTGACGATTCTGGGTTCCAGAGAGCCCAGGCGGATTCGCAGCTGCGGCACCGCTTCGCAGATGGCCTCGATGAGGGTGGTGACCTGAGGCTTTCCCGGCAGGTCGGCGCCCCATCCGGCGATCTCGATGCCCGTTACCACGATCTCCCGGTAACCTCTTGCGGCCAGTTCCTTTGCCTGCTCCACCGCCAGCTCCAGCGGTGCGGAACGGATAGGGCCCCGGGTATAGGGGATGATGCAGTAGGTGCAGAAATTCACGCAGCCGTCCTGCACCTTCAGCATGGCCCGGGTCCGCTCCTCCAGACCGCCGGCGGGCAGGATCTCAAATTCCCGGCGGCGCAGGGCGTTGTCCAGATTTTCCTGATGGGTTCTGGTTTCCAGGGTTTTCAGCAGCAGCTCCACAAATTCCTGCCGCGATCCGCTGCCGCCGATCACATCCACGCCCAAAGCCCGGACGGCTTCGGCATCGTGCTGGGAATAGCAGCCGCAGACACCGATGACCGCATGGGGATTGTCCCGGCGGCACCGGCGGATGACCGCCCGGTTTTTCTTGTCCGCCACGGCAGTGACAGAGCAGGTATTGATCACGTAAGCATCGCATTTTTGTGCAAAGGTGCCGATCTCATGGCCCTTTTCGGACAGAAAACGCTCCATGGCCTGGGTCTCATATTGATTGGTCTTGCAGCCCAAGGTATAAAAAGCAAACTTCATTTGTCAAATCCACCAATTACATTTTTGTTTCTTTGTTTTAATCGTCCAAACCGACAGTTGATTTTCCACAAAAAACTGCTATAATAATTAGCAACCGCTTTTTTGTGGGAGCTTGGGTTGATCTTCGATCATTGTCCCCCATTATACACGAAAAACGCGATTTTGTACAGTTCAGGGGGACACAATTATGCAGGAATTTTGGATTCGGCTGGGCAGCGTCAAAGACGTTCAGGATTTCGTGGACAACGCCGCCACACGTCCCTACCCTGTAGTCGTACGGGATTCCCACAACAAGATCAGCGCTGACAGCTTCATGGAGCTGTTCTGTCTGGACTTTACCCAGCCCCTGCGGGTCGTTGCCAACTGCTCTTACGAGCAGGTTCAGGATCTGATCCGCGATCTTGACCGTCTGGTGGTCAGGGATTAAATATGGCTCTAGCAGCACCGTCCCGGGAATACCTGGGGCGGGTTTTTTTGCCTCCGTACAGCCGTGCTGTTGCTGCAGCAAAGGATCGTTTCCCGGCACAGGGATCGACCAATTGTAGGGTCGGATTTGTAATCCGCCCTCTGGATACCGGCAATTGTACGGTGGATTTTACTGTGAATGCATCGGCAGGGTTAGGGCGGATTAAAAATCCGCCCCTACATATACATGCTGACTAAGCGTACGCCAAATGATAATTTCCCACCCGGAAATTTGACTTTCCCCTGTTCCCATGGTATCATGAAGGGTAATGAATCAGGAGGATCTTTCCATGACATTTCTCTATTATACCCTCTTCGTGGCCTTTATCGTGGCTGCGGACCAGTTTACCAAATATCTGACTGTGGCAAACATCGCCCTGTTTGAGGATATCCCCTTCATTCCCGGCCTGCTGCAGCTGACCTATGTACGCAATACCGGCGCAGCCTTCTCCTCCTTCGAGGGCCAGCAGTGGCTGTTTGCGCTGATTTTTGCGGTCTTCACCGGCATGATCATCTATGAGTATTTCAAAAACGCCATGGGCTTTCTCCCCTTCGAGCGCTGGTGCATCGCGGCCATCTACGGCGGCGGCCTGGGCAATATGATCGACCGGGTCAGAATGGGCTATGTGGTGGATATGATCGAGACCACCTTCATGGAATTTCCCGTATTCAATGTGGCAGACTGCTTCATCACCTGCGGCAGCATTCTGCTGATCGTCCACCTGTTCCTGTTCAACAAGGGCTTCTGGAAGGACGACAAAAAAGCATAACGCGCCCTGTAGGGCAGCCCGCCCTACATCGCAATCCCCCCGTCAAGGAGGAACTTTTGTGACATTATATGCAGATATCCCCGGCGAGCGGCTGGATGCCTTTCTGGCCCGGTGCGCCGAAAACTTAAGCCGCAGCGCCGCCCAGAAGCTGATCGAAGAGGGCGCTGTGACCCGCAACGGAAAAAAAGGCAAAAAAAATGACAAGCTGAACATTGGCGATGCCATCGCATACGAAATCCCCGAAGCAAAGCCCGTGGACATCCAGCCCACCGAGATGCAGCTGGACATCGTTTACGAGGATGAGGACCTGCTGGTGATCAACAAGCCCAAAGGACTCGTCGTTCATCCGGCGGCGGGCCACCAGGACGATACCCTGGTAAATGGCCTTTTGTATGCCCTGGGCGATGACCTGTCCGGCATCAACGGCGAGCTGCGGCCCGGCATCGTCCACCGGATCGACAAGGACACCTCCGGACTGCTGGCGGTGGCAAAAAACGATCTGGCCCACGCCATGCTGGCAAGCCAGCTGAAGGATCATTCCATGGCCCGCACCTATGAGGCCATTGTCTGCGGCTCCTTCCGGGAGGACACCGGCACCGTGGATGCTCCCATCGGCCGGCACCCCAGCGACCGGAAGAAAATGTGCGTCACCGAGCGCAATTCCAAGCGCGCCGTAACCCACTGGGAGGTGGTGGCCCGATACCGGGGCTATACCCACATCCGCTGCAAGCTGGAAACCGGCCGCACCCACCAGATTCGTGTCCACATGGCCCATATCGGCCATCCTATCCTGGGCGACACCGTCTACGGCCGGAAAAAGCCGGAGCTGGGTCAGGACAGCCAGTGCCTCCACGCAGGAGCCTTGTGCTTTACCCATCCCAGAGACGGCAGGCCCGTGATGGTATTTGCAGAGCTTCCCCGGTATTTCAAGGAGGTTCTCGCAAAATTGGAGAAAATGGGCTGACTGATCCCCTCAACCCATCGACATCAAACCGGGTCTATTCATTCCGAACAAATCCACAAACCAAAGGCTAAGGGAGGATTAAAAATCCTCCCCTACGATCCGTTATTTGAACAGGAGAAGCACTCATGGGCATTTATTCCGACATCTTACTGACCGTTGACTATGACCGTACCCTGACCGCGCCGGATTCCACCATTCCGGAGCGGAATCTGGAGGCCATCCGGTATTTCATGGAAAACGGCGGTGCCTTTACCGTCAACACAGGCCGCAGTGTCCCTATGACCAAGGTATTCCGGGACCGGGTGCCGGTCAATGCGCCCCTTCTGCTGTACAACGGCTCCGCAGCCTTCGACCCCAATGCAGGAGCCCTCAGCTTTTGCCATGAGATCCCCCTGGAGCTGTGGGAAACTGTCCGCACATGCCAGAAGCTGTTCCCCGACCTGACGGTGGAGGTGCAGGGTGTGGATGCCCACTACCGGTTCACGGAAAATCCCGCCTGGGATGCCTTCAGCGATCACCAGCAGTGTGCCCGGGGCTTTGCAAAACCCGGAGACGACCTGGGCCCCTTCCTGAAATTTACGCTTTACGGGCAGTTCCGGGACGTGACGGTGGCCAGCATGTTTGACGGCAGCCCGGAGGAACGCCGCCGGATGGACGAAGCCGAAGCCCTGCTCAAAGAAACATTCGGTGAACACTGTGAGGTCTTCCGGGCAGCCACCCGGATCATCGATGTCCACGCCAAGGGGGTCTCCAAAGCCCGCTCCGCCCGGGAGCTGCAGCAGCGGCTGGGAAGAAAGATCCTGGTCTGCGTGGGCGATGCGGAGAACGACCTGCCCATGATGCGTGACGCGGATTACGCCTTTGCCCCTGCCGACGGCATCATCGCAAAGCACTTCCAGACCGTGTGCAACTGCGCCGATGGTGCGGTGGCAGATGTGATCTACGAAAAAATTCCGGAAATTTTGAAAAAAGAAGCTTGACAACAGGCCGTTTCCATGGTAAAATTCTCTGGCTGAAACAGCTATAGACAGAGGATTTGCGGGTGTAGTTCAATGGTAGAACACCAGCCTTCCAAGCTGGATACGCGGGTCCGATTCCCGTCACCCGCTCCATAGAAATGCGCCAGTAGCTCAGCTGGATAGAGCAACTGCCTTCTAAGCAGTAGGTCAGGGGTTCGAG
>JAFQHF010000020.1 GCA_017398105.1 Oscillospiraceae bacterium
TTATGGGGCGAACTGCGGTACACCGTGGTGGAAACCAAGATCATCGACCCCAATGATGTGAAAGAGATCCTGATCCAGCAGGATCGTGAACTACTCACTCTGCTCACTTGCCACCCATATGCTTCTGGAGGTAAATACCGCTATGTGGTGTACTGTGAGCGCAACCAAGAAATGGAGGTCAAATGAAAACCAAGAAACTCACCCGAATTCTGACCATGGTCGCCGTCCTGGTGCTTGTGGTCACCACCATGGCAATGCCTGCCTTTGCAGCGGGCAACGTGTCCGGTGCTATTGAGAACACCTGGAACGCAGCCCAGGGTCAGGTCAAGGACATCGTCAATAATGTGGTGTTCCCCGTGATCGACATGATCCTAGCGATCCTCTTCTTCGTGAAGATCGCCACCGCATACATGGACTACCGGAAGCACGGCCAGTTCGAGTTCACCGCCCCTGCGATCCTGTTTGCCTGTCTGCTGTTCTCCCTGACCGCACCCAGCTACATCTGGACCGTCCTGGGTTAATCGAATATGGCAGATCACAAATCGCTCTACATCTACTCCAAGGCAGAAGCCCAGGAACATGGTGAGCTGGAGCTATGGCGGGAAAGCCACAAGGAAAACTGCAAGTGTGCCAGAGCCATCGAGGATGCCATTTCCCGCAGCTTCGATGGCCGCACCTTGCAGGGTGGCTGTGCCGCTGAAATCATTTCCCAGTTTGGCTTCAACCGGGTAAACTTCGTCCTATCCAATACCATCCGGGAGAAGTCCCATGACGGACGGTTCTCTCCCTCCAATAAGGATTGGAGCCAGGGCATCTATGTCCCCAAGAATGACTCCAACTGGGCATTCACTGTAGAAAGCCATCCGGCTGTGCTGGATGGCTTCATCAATCTGACCCGGCAGGCATGGCGGGAACTGGGGCTGTATGACAAGTCCCACTGCATCGATACCCAAGAGCCTGCCGACTACACCGGAAAGGTGTTGGTCATCCGTCCCAACTGGCTGAAAGACTCCTACAAGAAATCGGAGTTCCAGCTTTTCTATGCGGACAGCGGCTTCGGCTGCTCTCCCAAAGCCTCCGGCCGGAAAGTGTTCGGTCAGTTCCTCTATGACGGAGAAAAGACCCATCTTGACCGAGGCGACTTTATCGGAATCCTTGACGATAAGCATCTGCCTGATTGGGCAAGGGTGAAACTGGATGAGATCCAGGGAGTCACCCAAGGGCCTGCCGCAGAGCAGACCATGTAAGTATATCCACACGATCCCCAGGGCAGCTACCGAAAGGTGGCTGCCCTCAAGAAAGAGGTGATTGACAATTGTTTGATTGGCTAGGCGACATCCTTGCGGGATTAGGCGATGCCATCGGAATTGCATTTGATAATACTGTCGGTGAAATGGTAGATGCCATCTGGACAGCCCTGGTCCAATGGATCTACACCGCTATCTTCGAAGCGGTAGCTGACCTGTTCACCGGCATCAACCACATGGGTGCCGAGATCTTCAACCTGAGTTGGGTCGGCGCGGTGATCAACCTGTTCACCCTGTTTGGCTGGTCGCTGTTTGTGGCAGGTGTGGCAGTCGCCATATTCGATGTGGCGATTGAATCCCAGACTGGCCGTGCCAGTGTAAAAACAACTGCCATCAATATCCTGAAAGGCTTCTTCGCCTGTTCGCTGGTTGGCATTGTCCCGGTAGAGCTGTACAAGTTCTGCGTTTCCCTGCAAAACACCTTTGCTGGTGACCTGACAGGCATCTTCGCAGGCAGTCAGACCGCGTCCTTCGGTGACTTTGTTCTCGATACTTTGAGTATTGCGTTCAACCCTACCAATGTGGTGCCTGGGGCATTACAGTCCCTGCTCATCCTGATTGCCTTTGCTTACTGCGTGATCAAGGTATTCTTCGCCAACATCAAGCGCGGCGGCATCCTGCTGATTCAGATCGCCGTAGGTGAACTGTATATGTTCTCTGTACCCAGAGGATACGCGGACGGCTTCAACCAGTGGTGCAAGCAAATCGCCGCACTGTGCCTGACGGCATTCATGCAGACAACGCTCCTGTTCCTTGGAATGTTGTCGTTCCAGAACAATATGCTTCTGGGTCTTGGCATCATGCTGGCAGCCAATGAGGTGCCTCGTATCGCACAGCAGTTCGGTCTGGACAGCTCCGTCCGTGTGAACATGAGCTCCATCGTCCATACCACCAGTACCGCCGTCAGCATTGGCCGTGCGGTGGCCCGTGCCAAGTAAGGAGGTAGCCTTGACAGAGAACCACGAACCCGTATTCGTCTACAAAAACCGTGGCAGGCTTACCCCGGATCAAATCATCCAGAGAGGACTCCGGCTGAAATACCACTGCGAAGAAAACGGCTACCTGCAAGATGGCAGTCTTAGTATGTCGGTGCCTATGAGCCAGAGCGGATCTGAACTGCAATGGATCATGGACTACTGCCGCAGGCATGGGATCTCCAAGATCCTTGTAGACGGTCTGCTTGACATTGGCAGAACACCCGACGAGGTAGATAGAACCGCCCAGATCCTGTGTGCCAGGGGCTTCCAGGTAGAGGTAGCAGACTGCGGTCTGATCTACTCGCCTCAGAACGAAGCTCCGGAACAGAATTCGGGCATGACGATGGGAGGAATGTAATTGACTCAATATCTGTATCCGCAGAACCTGAAAGCAAAGGCGAACCTTTGGCTTTGGGGACTGCGGGATTTTACTATTTTGTGTGTCGCTATTCTGCTGTCGGCGGTCGTGCTGGTGCATTCCGGCATCCTGCTCCCGGCAGCGGTCAGCCTGTGCTTCGGATTCTTAACGATCCGGGCAGCGGACGAAACCACCATCATGGACTACCTGCGATACGCCGTCCGCTATTTTCTTACCACACAGCAATACTTTGAATGGAGGTTGACAGATTGAAGAACAAGAGAAAAGGCCGTTCTGTCCAGCAGTTACTGGGCATCCAGACCTTTACCAAGTACGGACTGCTGACGGACAACGGAGAACTGCTCTTTTACAGGGTAGCACCTACCAACATCTCCGTTCTGTCGGCAGCCAACATCGAAATCAAGATCCGCCACCTGCAAATGCTTCTGTCCGCAATCCCTGACCTGGAAATCATCTGCACCGACTCCTGTGAGTGCTTCGATGACAACAAGGCATATCTCCACCGCAGAGCCATGGCAGAAAGCAACCCCGAAGTCCGGGGACTGCTCCTCAAGGACAAGGAGATGCTCACCAGTATGCAGGCTGAAATGTCCAACGCGCGCCAGTTCGTACTGGTGAAGCGCTGCAAGGGCATGAAGCCCGAACAGGTATTCGTTGCCATGAACCGGGTACTCAAATCCGTATCTGAGCAGGGCTTCGAAGCACAGCGCATGGACAAAGCGGATATCAAACGGCTCATCGCCATCTACTTCGGAGCCTCCATGGACGGAGATCTCATGCCTGATGTGGATGGCGGTCAGTTTTTCGAGGGGGTGGACGAATGAAGCTGTTCAAGCGAAAGCCGAAAGAGCTGACCCCGGAACAGCAGGAAGTCATTGCAACCAAGGACTTCTTCGACTGCGTCGCTCCCGGTACCATCAAGTTCCTTGCCGACAGCTACATTGTCGGTGACACTTACCGCTGCGCCTGGGCGGTCAAGGAATATCCCCCCTCCACCGAGGAACAGGCGATCCTCTCCCAGCTTGCCGACCGCAACGGTGTCACCCTGCGGATCTATCACCGGCTGGTGGAGCCTATGGAACAGCGGCAAATCGTGAACAATGCCAACCGCAAGAACCGCCTCATGGCAGGTGACAACGATCTGAACCAGGCAATCGAAGCCGAGGGCAACCTCCAGGATGTGGTGACTCTGCTGGCAAACCTGCGTAAGAACCGGGAGCCTCTGCTCCACTGTGCGGTGTTCATTGAGCTGAAAGCCAAAGACCCGGAAGCTCTGAAGGAGCTGCAGTCTGACATTGCCATGGAGCTGACCCGTTCCAAGATCACGGTGGACAGGCTGACCCTGCGCCAGCAGGAGGGCTACCTCTCTGTTGTGCCTTTCGGAAGCAACCGCTTTGGTGCGCAGTATGAGCGTGTCCTGCCTGCCAGCTCTGTGTCCAACCTGTATCCCTTCAACTTCTCCGGCCGCACCGACCCCAAGGGTTTCTACATTGGCCGCGATAAGTACGGTACCAACATCCTGGTCGACCTGGACCGCAGAAGCGATGACAAGACCAACGGCAACTCCCTGATCCTTGGCAACTCCGGCCAGGGCAAGTCCCATCTGCTGAAGCTCCTGCTGACGAATCTGCGGGAATCCGGCAAGAGTGTGATCTGTCTGGATGTGGAGCATGAATACGAGGATCTGACCACCGCCCTTGGCGGCAGCTACATCGAC
>JAFQHF010000180.1 GCA_017398105.1 Oscillospiraceae bacterium
CTGGAAGTTCTGTATGATCTCCCGGACTGGCGGTTTGAGCGGTTTGTACGTGATAATTTGGATTATTGATCATAAGCAGGACATCGGTAGGTGTCCTGCTTTTTTTCATCGCTCATTTATGAAGTGAACATGAGCGATGAAATGAGTGATGAAAAAGGGTGGGCTTTTGATGATTTTTGCCTTTGTATGCCCCGGAAGTTTCTCAGACGAGAAAAGATACAGGGCATCTTATTTTCTCCGCTTACAGCGGAAAGAAATGACAATTTCCCACCCTAAATGCTACATAAAATCAGGGGGTACATAGCATTAAAACGACTGCCGACAAAACAGCCGTTTTTGAGGTGGAATGAGCGTGATTTTTTCCTGTGGTACAATAGGATATCGGCAAAAACAACTGGAATTATAGCGTATAAAATCTTGATATTTTGCCGATAGTGCGGTATAATATAAACGAGAAAACTAGCGGGGAGGTTACTATGGAATACTTATCTGTTGCAAAAATGGCGGAAAAGTGGGGTATTTCCGAACGAAGTGTGAGAAATTACTGCGCCCAGGGCAGAATTGCCGGTGCAAAACTTATCGGCAAAACATGGTACATTCCGGAAGATGCAGAGAAGCCGGAGCGGACGAACAGAAAAAGAAAAGAACCTGCTTTGCTGCAGATTCTGCGGGAGCAGAAGGCGTCCAAAATGACCGGAGGTATTTATCACAAGGTACAGATCGACTTGACCTATAATTCTAATCACATGGAGGGAAGTCGGCTGACCCATGACCAGACCCGGTATATCTTTGAAACCAATACCATTGGTTTTGAGAACGAAGCGGTGAATGTGGATGATGTGATTGAAACAGCCAACCATTTCCGCTGTATTGATATGGTGATCGATCAGGCAGGTAATGCTCTGACGGAGAAGTTCATCAAGGAACTGCATTCTGTGCTGAAAACCGGAACCAGCGACAGCCGCAAGGATTGGTTTGCAGTAGGAGAATATAAGAAGTTGCCGAATGAGGTTGGCGGCTCTGATACTGCGCTGCCGGAAGAAGTGGCGGGAAAAATGCGTGAGCTGCTGACAAAGTACAATGCGCTGCCATCTAAGAACTTTGAAGACATCGTGGCATTTCATGTTGCATTTGAACGTATCCATCCCTTCCAGGACGGAAATGGTCGTGTAGGCCGTCTGATCCTCTTTAAGGAGTGTTTGAAGCATAATATTGTGCCGTTCATCATTGAGGATAATCTGAAGCTATTCTATTATCGTGGATTGAAAGAGTGGGATAGGGAGAAGGGCTTCCTGATGGATACTTGTCTGACTGCTCAGGATCGCTTCAAAGTATATTTGGATTACTTTAGAATAAAATTCTGATCGCAAAAAGAGCTGTGACAGTAAACTGCCACAGCTCTTTTTGTATGTTCATTATGAAATCAACGGATGTATAACTTGTCAACAAATTGTTTTCCAAAGACTTGCTCAATATTCCCTTTATTGAATCGGTATACCGCTGAGTAATGAATTGCTTTTGGTGGGATGCCTGATGCTCTGTGATCCGAACAGATTATTCGCTTTTCACTTAATGATGTCCATATTAGCGTTAACTCATTCTCATTCAGATATTTGCTCAATTGTTCCTGGTCAATGAAGTAGCCGAGATTTTCTCCAAATAATTCTGCACTATCAAAACATACAAGGTTTCCTTGGACATCGTATAAACAACTCCGATCGTCTTTACCATACTCAAGATTGAGAAAAGTGAAAATATCTCCAGAAATCTTATACCAAGACAAGGGCGCGTTATCTTTACTTGTAATTGTGTCGCCTTTTCGTTCACTATAATATACCCGAACAGGGAGTAATATTTTTTCTGAGAAACTGATATCATGTCTAAATTCATCAAAGGAAACCCATTCGCTATTACCATAATAGGGATTCCTAAAAAAGTGATATGCATCAGACCAATAGTATTCTTTGTTATACATATCAGAATCGCAGCCTTCTTCTGGCATCCATCTTCCCATGAAATCATGACCATCAAGACAGGTAAGCAACTCATCGACAGAACTTGATTTTACGATATATCCTCTAATTTGATGCCACAAATTCTTTCGAGGAAGTTCATATGGTTCATATCCGAGTTTTTTACTATCCAACCAATTATATTCACCATTAAGCAGAATATAATCTTTTTCACCATATTTTACGCGTATGCAATCTTCGAATATTGGTGTATCATCAAAGTTCTCAAGCCAATCTTCATAGGATATGTTAGGTAATTGGTATTTGCTATGTAATGCGAAAGATTCTGCTGGATTTGCTGAAATGAGAACTGTAGGATCAATATTTCGTATATTAGGGTGATATGAACCACTGTGAATTTCGATTGTCTCATCGGTAAAACTATCAACGTTAACCTTCAGCGGAAAATTATCACTAACCCTTGCAGCAAGATCGTACAGAGCAATCCACTGGTACTTTTTTCCTATTCTTTCGCATTTTTCTCCGTAAGAACGACTTACCGAGCAATCATATTTTCCGTGCTTTTCAACATCATATCCTAATTCAAAAATGTGCTTAATTGCGATGTTCTTTAAATCCATTGGATGTAAGTTAGGCCATGCGTAAAAATAGTGTTGGAAGGTGTACCGTCCAAAGTCACCATAGCCCCCGGGCATTCCATCTCGGCTGTATTCTACTTTCATCGAACTTAATATACGCAGCTGTGCATAATGATGTTTTTGAAAATCGGGGGAATTAGTGTCAAGTGAGTATCTTTTGATTTCTTCGTCCGAAGGTATTTCAGGGAAGATACTCCTGTATGGAGGTTGCGTTTTGGAAATAGAACAATCTTCATTGGAGAGACAACCGACGTAAACTGCGTAGTCGATGATGTTTTTGGCATATGTTCTGAGTAATATATTTGGATATACCTCATCTTTATCAAATACTGCCTTATATACATAAAGTGCTAATTCTTTAAGCTTGCCATTATTTTTACAGTTAACTGAGCAGCCAAAAGCAACGGCATAAATGCGTTCTAATATATACGGTTCATCAATACCTTCAAATTGATGCATGATGGAAATCAACGCATCAGGTTGTGTACATAGAATTGAGACAAGAGCTTTTGTTGCTTTGTCACGAAGTTCATTATTAGGGGAAATCAACAGCCAGCACAAAATCGTTGAGGCTAACTCGGCAGTATTGCTGTCGACAAGTTTTTTTCTAGAGTGGTATAAGCCCCAATTGAGCAGACGATTAAGAGCGGAATCTGGATTGCGATATAATCTGTCAAACACCGGAATAAACTCTGCATCACGGTCAGGCATGGAGAGATTCTCAAAGAAATGGTACGAGTTCCTTGCGTTAAGGCGATGGTTTGATCGCATAGATAAAGCAAACAAGACATCTATAAATTTGTCAAATGAGTACTCATACCGAATAATCTCTGAGTTTATGTACTCTATTGTATTATCTGAAATTGTAGTATCCTTCCGCCAAAGTAAGCTGTATAAAAAAGCACTTCGTAGGCTGCTTCTGCTGTTTTCTTCGATATCTGAAAAAACAGAATTCAACTCGACATTTTTTCTTTCAGCAAAAACAATCCAAGCGAACTGAAGCAAATCAGACCTATGTAGAATCCAATTGTATTGTTTGACAAATTCTTCATTAGAAAGATCTTCAAATGCATCAACAATTTTGGATGCAACAAAATAGTCTTCTAATCGTTCATATGTAATATGCACATATTCCTCTCCACGGAAATTAATCCCCTGTGTGAGCACCCCCTCTGTTAGCAATGCAGAGTATACATCCTGGGTTATATTCCATTGCTTACAATATTCTGTGACAATCATTACCACAGTTTCTAATGGAAGACGGACAGCATTTTTTGATTGGCCCATACGTTCGTCAACTAAACGGGTAATTATCTTACTAACTAGTTTAATTACATGATTATAACCACAACGCTTGCTTATTTTTTTCTCAATGTATTCTATGTATTTTGCGTATACATTAGGTAGAGATAAGTCATCTATGCTGATTTTTGTGCCATTATGTGCAATACAGAATAAACGCAAAAACAGTGGATTTGTAAATTCGTTATTTAGAATTGTGATAGCATCGGTGGTAATGCCATAATGTGCAAAATATCGATGAATTGCATCATACATTACTTTTGAAAACCCACTGTGCTCAACTCGGATAAATTGTTTGAACAAATCTGTATGCTCCTCAAATAGGTGGTCCTCATACTGGGAACGAATGGAAACGAGAAGACCAATATGGGGAAAACCTGTGATGAACTCTAACACACCCCCTAATGCGTGATTCCAAAATTGAACACCGGAACCTTCGTTTAATGCATCAATACAAATTAGGAAACGACTTTGCTGGTTGCATGCAATGGTTTCAAATGCTTGGAATACTTCTTGGTACGTGTTTTGCACACCAAGAAGAGTGGGCAACATTGACAAAGGATCTTCGCCATTAAATTGCTGCCCCAAAAGCAACAAACTAGTATTCCCGGTTTTCTCCTGTTGTTGGATATGATCAGCAATCAGATGAGATTTACCGGTTCCGCCGTCACCGGCCAATATAATATAGGGGCAAATTGCAGCAGATACATCGTCACTTTCCAGATAGTCTCGAAGTTCTGCAATTCTGTTGATTGCATGGTACAGATCGTATCTCTTGTGATTATCGGTCATCGCCTTTGATTTCTCCTCTAGTAGAGCATCCATCGTGGATAAAATGTCATTAATTGTCGATAGCACATCTAGAGAGAAATCAAAAAAGTTAATACTTGCAGCGTATTCTGTCAACCGGTCTATAAATGGTACAAGTTCTAGAAAGTTGCGTTTCCGCATCTCGATCAGGAAATCATCAATATGGGTCAAGAATGCGTCGACAAAGGCTTGATTTAGGCTAAGACCATTAAGTGTACTCTCCAAACCAACGGGAATATTGATTTCTGGTAAATAGCGATCACCTAAATTCTTAATCTGACGCTTGTTCCAGACATTCAACTTTTCTTTTATAGACTTAGCTGTTTCTTGTTCCTTAGTTGTTTTCAGAATATGTTCTTGTAATTCCTCGACTTTCTCGATGGTAAGTTGATGATTTTGAATAATTAATTGCTTTATATCTCTAATCTGCGGACTACTTTGGATTGCAGTTTCTACATCTGTGAGTGAGATATTACCCTGTATATTTGCTTTTAGTTCTCTGATTTGTGCATTAATTTGAATTGCAATATAGAGCAAGCCTCTGTCATTTAACGAAACTTTTCTGTGAAGAAAATCTTTCGATGCACTGAGGATCCCATTCAAAAAAGTGCGTATCACATTGTTATCTTCGTAAGATAATTTGTGTCCATTTTTGCTTTCAATATCAGAAACCATTTGATTATGCAATTTGTCAAGGAAAGTCTGTTCTCCTTCTGAATCAAATGAAGGGTCGATAGCAAAAACAATAATTTTCTCGATTACATTGTTATACTTAAGAAACCCAAAGAATGTGCTGCTTGTTGCAATTGTACCATCATTTTGTTGTTCAAATTCAATCTCCCATGCCTTGATTGCATTAAGAAAATTTTCTATAGATTTCTTATCACCAAAAGCTGAGAGACTGCTTATAATGTTGTCAGTAATAAATGCATCCGTCAGTATACCGAGTCCTGCTGAAGCTAACTCTTTCATCATGATATTTCCCCTCTTTTGTATTAGAGTAATTGTGCTATGTTTTCCATTCATCATCATAGCCGTCAATTTGAATTAAAATGGATTTGGTGTTAGGATCCTTCTTTTGACTACGTTCCTTTTCTTCTATACTCACAGAAAGAGCCAAGCAAATTATTGCTTCCCGGGCAATATGCATTAGTTGCATCGTTAACTCGTATAGTTCAGATTCAGAAACATATAATGCTAAACCATCATTGTCGATAACATTTCCATCAGATGCCAACATCCAAGTAACCTTTAAGTATTTGTGCTCCATTGCATGACGTAGATCCCGGTATCTTTGGAGGTTTGGATTTGGTGATTCTTCGAACTTTTCGAAGAAATCCTGGCATATCCAGTATAAAGAAGACAATGCATAATTCTCATTTGGATTAAGATTGTTCTCGTTGTTGTATTGGCGCTTGCCCCGGCCATGTGTATTCTTCCATATGCTATTGAAGCTTACATCTCTTTCTTTTATTCCAAGTTGAAAATATGAGTTAATGAAATATGCGATTTTGTCGAATAGGCTGTAAAGTGTTTTGAACGAAGATTTCAGATTCTCAATTCTGATACTATATTGAGGATAATCAGTGAGATTGAGTAGATACGTTTCTTTATCTGCATAATGAGGTTCATTTGGAATAGTTAGCGACGAATAATATATATAGCGTGCATAAATATATTCCTGTTTGATTTGATTGAACATACCATGAAAAATAGGCTTTGCGTTTATCGCAGTAGTTATACTTGGGAGTTGTATGACGTCCGCTGCAAAACGAAATTTCAATTCAGGAAGATCGTTTAGGGTATTCAGAAACAGGCAGTTATCAAGTGCCCATTTACGATATGCACATTCCTGCGGATTCTCATATGAATAATCGGGTATTTCTGGAAGAACACTAAAAAGATTGTCTATGTAATTCACATCATAAAGCTGAATTAGACTCTCAAAGCGCCTTTTTGCATTTTCATGAGTGTTCGGGTCACTACATACTGTTGCCTCGTCCATTAGAGAGTATGCATAGAAGTGAAAGTAATCGCTGTGTCCTGGATCGTATTCTAGTACACCATAGTCCATATACACTCTGCCTAAGTTACCGAGGGCCATTCCAAATTCGGGAAAAATACGGAGAGCTTCTTTATATTGTTCAATGGCGGCAATTTTTCTTCCGCAATTGTCGAGTGCGTTAGCATAGTTTGTAAGGAGTACAGTTTTGAAGCCGAGAATATATGGCTTGAATTCATCAGCATCATATTCCTTGGCTTGGATTAATTCTATACTTTTACGGAAATAGTATAGTTGCTTTTTGGTAGATCTATCTGCGTCAATACCTTTGGATTTTGAAAAATCACTATATGTTGTAGCTAGAGAATAGTACAACTGTGATTGTGATGCGGCAGATTCAGTTTTGATTAACTCAATAGCTTCATCTACAAGTAACGACAGTGTGCTGTAATCTTTGGTTATGGTTGCAGCATCAAAACGATATGCAAGATTTTTTGTAGCCTCAGAAAACGGATCTATATAGTGATTTTTCAATGTGTTCACTCCAATCAATGTGAAACTTCATCTATATTTTACTAGACAATGCTTCAGTTGGCAATAGAATATCAAAAGCCTCCGCTCATGACAGAGCGAAGGCTTTTGGATTGGATATGGGTCGATTTCTCACCTAGCGAATTGTAGGCAGTAACCCCAGTCACTGACCCAAAGCGGCAATTTCTCCTAGGGAGACAACGCCTTTTTTCGACCTTGCTAATTGTGGGCAGTGACCTCCACCACCGCTGTTGGCAGATTGGCAAAAAATGCCGATGGGCCGTCAAACTGGCCGATGCGGGTATCGCTGCGGTACACATGGGCCCGGCTGTCCTCTCCGCACAGGACTGCGCGTTTGGAAAATACCGCCAGACCATATAAGGTAACCGGCCGCGTACCGCCTGTTACGGCATCTGCCAGGATGCGGTAGTAGAAGGTCAGATCAATGCAGTAGTGATTCCGGTCAAAAGCCACCGGCTCCACATCCATATACGTTGTGATCAGCTCCGCACTTCGCACCCGGACATTGGCAGCACTGTCCAGAACCGCCTGGGAACCGGTGGTTAAGTACACCCGCAGATCCTCAATGCAGTCCTTATCCCGACAGGAATCGGTGATCTTGCGTGTATGAATGGACATGCACTGCCGCAGATCATGTATGTCGCATTGGCGCGTATCCGTTTTTTGTTCTGCCATTGGAAATACCTCCCGTTTTGAAAATAAGCTGACGCTTATAGGACAGTTTATGCATCTGCTCCCGGGAAGTGCAAAGGAAAATGGGAAGAGCTGCCTCTTCCCATTTCTCAGACTGTCAAAAAAGGCTTCGCAGAATTTGCCGCCAAAGCGGCAAACCCATCTGAATCATTTTTGGTCGCGGCGTGTACGTGGACAAAAATACATCTCAGACTGCAAGTGTGCGAGTTGTGCGCCAGAGGCGCACAAGGAGTGCGCGTAGCAGGCTGTAAAAAGCTGGCGGAAAAGCCCGAAGGGCTTTTTCGACAAGCTGGAAAATGTGAAGAGCTGCCTCTTCCCATTTCTATATTATACGTGATGCTCTATCGGATCAGACAAACCGGTATACCGTCTCGCTGCGGTAAGGAACACCGGCCTTTACAAAGGGCTGAGGCCATTCGCTGTGATTCAGGCTGTCAGGATAATACTGCGTCTCCAAAGCAACACCGGTGCGCTTTCCATAATATACACCATTTTTTCCGTGCTCGTCCAGGAAATTGCCGGCATACAGCTGGATGCCGGGACAGTCGGTGGAAACCTCCATTTTCCGACCGGAAACAGGGTCTTCCAGAATGGCACAGGGATTGCAGTATACCTCCCAGTTATGATCATAGCCGGCCTGCAGGTGCAGCGGCTCATAATCGGCTCCAATATCCCGGCTCAGGGGCTTCGCCGTCCGGAAGTCCATGGGCGTTCCCTCCACGCTTCTCAGTTCGCCGGTGGGAATATTCTCGGCATCATCGGGATTGAAGAAGCGTCCGGGAATGGTCAGCAGCTGCTCCATGGCAAGTTCCGTCTTTTCATGGCCCGCCAGATTGAAATAGCTGTGGTTGGTAAAATTAAAGACCGTATCCTGATCGCACACCGCTTCGTATACGATGTGCAGCCCGCCGCAGTCGTCCAGGGAATATGTCACCTGGATCTGCGCATTGCCGGGGAAGCCCTGGTCACCGTCAGGGCTGTTCAGTGCAAGCGTCACGGCGGTATCCGTATGGGATACCAGCTTCCACATTCTCAGGAAAAAGAAATCCGGACCGGAATGCAGATTGTTTTTTCCATCATTTTCCGCCAGAGAGATGCGCTTTCCATTCAGGGAAAATGCCGCACCTTTAACCCGGTTTGCGTTGCGGCCGACAGTTGCACCCAGAGCCGCACCGTTGGCAGTCCGGTATCCGTTGCAGTCATCGTAGCCCAGCACCACATCCGCCGTAACACCGTTTTTGTCCGGTACCCACAGGTTCACCAGATTTGCACCGTAATCCGTGACCGCCGCAGTGATCCCTCCACAGGATATGGTATACAGAGCCGCGCTTTCACCGGAGGGCAAAATGCCGAAAGTTTTTTTCACAAAAATTGCTCCTTTCATTTTTTATCGGGAAACAAGAAAAATTATGTAAAGAATGCTTATTGGAATTATACTATATTTCCTTCCGCTTTTCAAACCTTTCTTTCAGGAAAATGAAGAAAGTCCCAACTTCGTACATTTCCCGTCTCCCTTTTTCGTTCCGGAAAAGGGGAACTTTTTTCTCCCGAAAGAGCGCTCACAGCATTTTGTGTTCAACTCTTGACAAAACCACAATATCTAGTATAATAGCTCGTGCACACAGAAAATCTATAGGAAAAGATGCCAAGGAGGAAACCCCTATGAAGATCATCAAGAGAAACGGCGCAGAAGTCGTCTTTGACATCGACAAGATCATGATGGCCGTCACCAAGGCCAACAATGCCGTGGAAGAGTCCGTGCGAATGACTCCCCTGCAGATCCAGCGGATCTCCCAGAGTGTTCAGATCTCCTGCGAGGAGATGGGCCGCAGCCCCTCTGTGGAGGAAATTCAGGATCTGGTGGAAAAGGCCATTATGGCCCACGGTGCCTTTGAAGTTGCAAAGGAGTACATTACTTACCGCTATATCCGTTCCCTTGCCCGGCAGTCCAACACCACCGACGACCGGATTCTGAGCCTCATCGAATGCAACAACGAAGAGGTCAAGCAGGAGAACGCCAACAAGAATCCCACCATCAATGCAGTCCAGCGCGACTATATGGCCGGTGAGGTTTCCAAGGATATCACCAAGCGTATCCTGCTGCCCCAGGAAATTGTCAATGCCCACGAGCTCGGCATTATCCATTTCCACGATTCCGACTACTATGCCCAGCATATGCACAACTGCGATCTGGTGAATCTGGAAGACATGCTGCAGAACGGCACTGTCATTTCCGGCACCCTGATTGAAAAGCCCCATTCCTTCTCCACCGCCTGCAATATCGCCACCCAGATCATCGCACAGGTAGCTTCCAACCAGTACGGCGGCCAGTCCATCAGCCTTACCCACCTGGCCCCCTTCGTCCAGGTCAGCCGGGAAAAGATCCGCAAATCCGTGGAAAATGAAATGAAGATCTTCGGCGTTCAGGCCGGCGAGGAAGCCATTTCCCAGGTGGTCGAGGATCGTCTGAGAGAAGAGGTCCGCCGCGGTGTCCAGACCATCCAGTACCAGGTGGTCACCCTGATGACCACCAACGGACAGGCCCCCTTCATCACCGTTTTCATGTACCTGAACGAGGCCAGAAACGAGCAGGAAAAGAAAGACCTGGCCATGATCATTGAGGAGACCCTGCGCCAGCGCTATGAGGGCGTTAAGAACGAAAAGGGCGTTTGGATCACCCCCGCCTTCCCCAAGCTGATCTACGTTCTGGAAGAGGACAATGTCCGGGAAGGCACGCCCTACTGGTATCTGACCAGGCTTGCCGCCCAGTGCACCGCCAAGCGGATGGTTCCTGACTATATCTCCGAAAAGAAGATGCTGGAGCTGAAGGTTGACAAGAACGGAGAGGGCCACTGCTATACCTGCATGGGCTGCCGCTCCTTCCTGACTCCCTATGTGGACCCGGAAACCAATCAGCCCAAATATTACGGCCGTTTCAACCAGGGCGTTATCACCATCAATCTGGTGGACGTGGCCCTGTCCTCCGGCCGGGATTATGACAAGTTCTGGAAGATCTTTGATGAGCGTCTGGAGCTGTGCCATCAGGGTCTGCTGTGCCGTCACGAACGGCTGAAGGGTACCTTGTCCGATGCCGCTCCCATTCTGTGGCAGTACGGTGCTCTGGCACGCCTGCCCAAGGGCGAGCCCATCGACAAGCTGCTCTACGGCGGCTACTCCACCATTTCCCTGGGCTATGCAGGTCTTTATGAGTGCGTCAAGTACATGACCGGCAAGTCCCACACCGATGCTGAAGCCAAGCCCTTCGCCCTGAAGGTCATGCAGCATATGAACGATGCCTGCAAGGGCTGGAAGGCCATGCACAACATCGATTTCTCCCTCTACGGCACGCCCCTGGAGTCCACCACCTACAAGTTTGCCAAGTGCCTGCAGAACCGGTTCGGCATCATCCCCGGCATTACCGACAAGAGCTATATCACCAACTCTTACCATGTCCATGTGACCGAAGAGATCGATGCCTTCACCAAGCTGCGCTTCGAAGCCGACTTCCAGCAGCTCTCTCCCGGCGGCGCCATCTCCTATGTGGAGGTGCCCAATATGCAGCAGAACATCGATGCGGTTCTGGAGGTCATGCAGTTCATCTACGACAACATCATGTATGCCGAGCTGAACACCAAGTCCGATTACTGCCAGTGCTGCGGTTTTGACGGAGAGATCGAAATTCAGGAACGGGACGGCAAACTGGAATGGGTCTGCCCCCAGTGCGGCAATGACGATCAGAACAAAATGAACGTTGCCCGCCGTACCTGCGGCTACATCGGAAGCCAGTTCTGGAACCAGGGAAGAACCCAGGAAATCAAGGACAGAGTGCTGCACCTGTAAGTTTCCAAAGGCGTTTTCTCTTTAAGCACAGAATGAATAAAAATGCTGTCATTGCGAACCCGTGACCGACGTCACTGGCTCGGAATGACAGCTTTGCTTTTGGTGCAACAATACTTTCGTGAAACCGCCTCTTTTTATTTTGCATACCAAAACCGGTTCCCGGAATTGGGGGCTAGGCAAAGTGCTGAATTTGTGCTATACTTTCTTATAGAATCTGAACAGGAGGCTTTCAGCATGAAACGAAGCACACATTCTTTTCTCCCCTCTGCCGTACTGACTCAGATCGCAGTTTTTAATAGTTAACATAACAAAAACGGCCTGTTTTCAGGTCGTTTTTCTGTTTTTCATTACTTTTTCAGGAGGAATCTGTCATGATGAGAAAACTGCTTTCCCTCATTTTGGCGCTGTGTCTTTTTCTTGTTCTGCCCCTTCCCGCCCGGGCTTCCGGAATGGGTGAAATGGCCCCCTACGCACAAAAGCTGATCCAGTACTATCTGCACCACCAGGAAAATGCCGATGATGTGATCTGGGACATTCTGCGCCAGATGGAGGCCCTGGACCCCTATCAGGCGGAAACCTGGCGGAATATCATGGCTGACTGGAGCTGGGTCAATACGGATATGCCCGTATACACCGAGGTGCTGCCGGACGGACTGCCGGATGATGATTCCCTGTGCATCGTGGTGCTGGGCTATGCCCTGACAGAAGAAGGTTATATGCAGGAGGCACTGATCGACCGTCTGGTTGTGGCCCTGGCCTCTTCTCTGAAATATCCCAACGCCTATGTGCTGGTCTCCGGCGGTCAAACCTCTCCCGTGGAGGGTGTTACGGAGGCAGGACGAATGGCAGACTGGCTGAAAAAGAAAGGGCTGAGCGAAGACCGGCTGATTCTGGACAAGCAGTCCCTGAGCACCACCGCCAACGCGGTGAATTCCTATAAGCTGCTGACCGGCTCCTATCCCCAGGTGGACAGCATCGCGGTCATCACCAGCGATTACCATGTGCCATGGGCCTGCTCCATGTTCACCACGGTTTCCAATTACAAATCCGGGTATGACAAAACAAAGCCTCTGGAGCTGGCTGCCGTTGCCGTCAGCGATACCGGCACCACCGCAGATACCCTGCTGACCCAGGCCTGGGGCATCAGCCTCATTGCAGATATTCCCTTTGACGAAAACGCCAAAGCCCCGGAGCTTTACCCCGTGGTCAAACCGACCGAGCCGCCCACCGAACCGGTGCAGCCTACCCAGGCAGCGACGTCTCCCCAGATGCAGCCAAAAACAGAGACCCCGGACGCCGATGAAGCCTCAGCGGAGCAGAAATTCCCCATCCTTCCGGTCCTGATCGCCGCCGCAGCAGCTGCAGGGGTGTATGCCTTCATTCCCAAGAAACCCAGAAAGAAAAATCGCCGGGCACGGCCAAAAATGGATTGGTCAGACCCGGACAGCTAAAAATTTTGCAGGGCGGAGGCCAACCAGCCTCCGCCCTGTATTTTTGTTCCATTATCCCCGCATCGCGCGCTTTCTGGCAATGTTGATGGGGCCTTCCTGCATGTTGTTGATCCAGGCAAGGCTCTTGCCGGCGCCATAGGCCGTGCAGGAGTCCGGATCGTCTGCCAGGATACAGGCAATGCCGGTACGCTCCATCAGCAGCATATCCATGCCCCACATCTGGCTGCAGCCGCCGGTGAGGGTGATGCCGTTTTCGGAGATATCGGACACCAGCTCCGGGCTGGTCTCTTCCAGAACCGCCAGCACCTCGTCCGCGATCTGACGTGCAGGGCGGCGCAAGATCTCATACAGCTCGGTGGAGGTCAGAGTCACCATCTTGGGCATACCGGTCTTGAAGTCGCGGCCCTTGACGTTCATGCTGCGCTCCTCATCCCGGGGATAGACCTGACCGATCTGGATCTTGATATTTTCGGCAGTGACCTGTCCGATGACCACGCCATGCTGGCGGCGGACGTACCGGGCGATCAGCTCATCGAAATAGTTGCCTGCCACCTTCAGAGAAGAAGACACCGCTACACCGTTCATGCTCAGCACAGCAATATCCGTGGTACCGCCGCCGATATCCACCACCATATGGCCGTTGGCACCGCGGATATCCAGACCGGCACCCAGGCCGGCAGCCAAAGGCTCCTCGATCAGGAATACACGGCGGGCACCGGCTTCGATGGCCGCATTGATAACGCTTCGCTCCTCAACCTCGGACACGCCGGAGGGAACGGAGATGACCACACGGGGCTTGGGGGTGAACAGGCCGGCCTTTGTGGCGGTCTTGAACATTTCCTGCAGCATGCGCACAGTCATTTCGTGGTCGGAAACAATGCCGTCCTTCAGAGGATGCATGGCCACCACGTTGCCGGGGGTACGGCCCAGCATATTCCGGGCAGCAGCACCAACCTGCAGAATTTTGCCGGTATTCTTGTCCACAGCCACAACAGAGGGCTCCCGGACCACCAGGCCCTTGCCGTCGGCATAGATCAGAACATTGGAGGTACCCAGGTCCACGCCCAGGTCATTACTAAACATAGAAAACAGAGACATAGCTACACCTTTACTTTCGTGCCGCCGCAACAGCGGCGCAATGAACTTCCTTCGCCCCTGCAGTCAGCAGGATGCGGGCTGCTTCCGATGCGGTGGCACCTGTTGTCAGGATGTCATCCAGCAGCAGAATTCGTTTGCCTGCGATCCATTCCCGGTTTGTCTCCCGGTAGGCACCCAGCACATTTGCTCTGCGCTGCGCCGCACCGCGGATTCCGGATTGGGGGCTCGTGTGACGAACTTTTATCAATAAAGAAACCGGAGACATCCCCAGTTCCTTTCCCACAGCCTTTGCGATCAGCTCCACCTGGTCATAACCGCGGCGCAACTTCCGCCGGCGGCTCACCGGAATCCAGGTGATGCAGTCAAACCCTTCCGGATACTGCTGCAAAAGCATCATTGCCATCAGCCGGCCGTAGGCGTCGGCATAACTGCGGGCATTATAGAATTTATAGCGCAGTAAACTTTTTCTTACTGTCCCTTCATAGTACCAGACAGCGGCGAAACTGTCAAGAAATTGGAGCTTTCTTTTGCCGTTGGGGTACTCCGGAGCATGAAGTCTGCAATCTTTGCACAGGTCTGTTTCCCCGTTTTTCAGCAGCGTTCCGCACAGAACGCACTTCGCAGGAAACAAAAACTGCATCAGGATCTGGATCATTGTCATTCGACCTTCCCCTGCAGCCTCAGCTTCAGACCGGAATACCGGCGGTTCTTTTTGGCGTTTTCCACCATAACGCCCACCGTTTCCTCCCGGCCCACGATGATCAGCAGCTCCCGTGCCCGGGTGATGGCGGTATAGAGGATGCTGCGGCTAAGTAAGTAAGGAGAACCGTTCCAGGCCGTCAAAATCACAGCCCGGTATTCGCTGCCCTGGCTCTTATGCACCGTCATGGCATAGGCAGGCTCCAGTTCGTTCAGCTGGGTAAAATCGTAATCCGCTTCCCGGTCATCAAACTGAATGGTCATGGTTTCCGTACCGGTGTCGATGGCCTTGATGATGCCCACGTCGCCGTTGAAGATACCGGCACCGATCTCGCATCCGTCGGTGCGCTTCCACAGGATATCGTAATTGTTGCGGATCTGCATGACCCGGTCCCCTTCCCGAAAAACATAGTCACCGAACTGGCGCTCTTTCTTATCCGGCGACTGGGGATTCAGTGCCGCCTGCAGCATCTGGTTCAGACTGACGGTACCCACACCACCCTTGCGGGTGGGAGACAGCACCTGGATCTGATCGGAGGGAATGCCCATATTTTTCGGCAGCCGGGTGGTGCAAAGATCCCGGATCAGCTGGGTAACCCCCTCCTCATTCTGGCGGCGCATGAAAAAGAAGTCGCTTTTTACATTCCGCAGCTCCGGCATTTCCCCCCGGTTGACCCGGTGGGCGTTCATGACAATGAGGCTCTCCTGCGCCTGCCGGAAAATTTCCGTCAGCCGGACCGTTGGCAGCTGATTGCTTCGCAGCATATCGCTGAAGGGAAAGCCCGGCCCCACAGGAGGCAGCTGGTCAGGATCTCCCACCAAAATCAGCCGTTTTCCATGGGGCACTGCCTGCAGCAGACTGTGCAGCAGCTGCACATCCACCATAGACATCTCATCAACGATAACCGCATCGCATTTCAGAGGGTTGTCCTCATCCCGGGCAAAGAACATCTTGCCGGTATTCTGATCGATGCCCGCTTCCAGCAAACGGTGAATGGTGGAAGCATCCTCACCGGTCACTTCCGTCAGCCGTTTGGCTGCCCGGCCGGTGGGCGCCGCCAGCAGGCACTTGAGCTGCATCTGTCCCAGCAGCTCCAGAATGCCGTTCAGGATGGTGGTCTTACCGGTACCGGGGCCGCCGGTAATCAGCAGCAGACCGGAGGCAGCCGATTCCCGGATGGCCTGCTCCTGTTCGGATGAATATTCAATACCGCCTTCCCTGGCAATGCTGCGGATCAGCTTATCCAGATTTTTCGGGGCGGGAAAGGTATTTTTTGCAAACGCCAGCAGAGTTTGGGTACAGTAGGTTTCCGCCTCATGCAGCTGCGGCAGGTAGATCACCTGAATGCCGGCAAGCCTGTCCCGCACAAGACGATCCGCCTCCAGCAGCCGCCGGACCCCCTGGCCGATGGCCTCAGGCTCCACATTCAGCAGCTGCGCGGTGGCCGGGATAAGCTTTTCCTCCGGCAGAAAGCTGTGGCCTGCATTCAGATTATAGCTCAGCTCAAACAAAATGCCTGCTTCAATACGCCGCGGGTCATCGCCCGACACGCCCAGCTCAATGGCAAACCGGTCCACAGCTCCAAAGGGTGCCTCCAGTTCCTCGTCCATCAGCAGATACGGATCATCGTATAACAGTTCAATGGTGCTGTCACCATATAATTTATAGGTACGCACCGCCAGTTCCGCAGGCAGATGATGCAGGGTGAAAAACTCCATGATCTGCCGCATGCCTACCTGCAGCCTGAATTCATCACCAATTGCCCTGGCCTTTTCCCGGGAAATGCCGGATACCTCTGCCAGACGCTCCGGCTCCCGCTCCATGACGGCCAGGGTCTGCGTACCGAAATACTCCACGATCCTGGCTGCCATCCGGGGTCCGATGCCCTTGATGACCCGGCTGGAAAGGTAGCTCATGATCTCCATGGCCGTCTGGGGCATCAGCCGTTCCAGAAATTCCGCCTCAAACTGGCGGCCATAGCTGGAATGCGTGCTCCATTTTCCGGTGACCATGAGCCGCTCACCTACGGCAGGCAGCGGGATGGTGCCCACCACCGTGACCGTCTGGCCGCCGCCTACATTCAGCCGCAGGACTGCATATCCGTTTTCATAATTCTGATACACCACGGCACTGACTGCACCCTGGATGATCTGCATCTCCTGTTCCATTTCCCTGTCTTCGCTCCTGTTCCAGCCGGGGAAGCAATTCCCCCCGGCTGCATATTTCTGTTCCGGGATACACAATACCGTCCGCTTCCATTACCGCCAGCAGCGGAATGTTCAGCAGGCCCAGGCTTTTCAGCCACTTCGCTCTGGCCAGGATTCCCACATCCGGCGCTCCGCAGCATACCAGAGCGCAGCCCTTTCCCCCCGGCAGCAGCCATCCCAGCATCGCCCACAGGACACTCAATGCACCAAATGCTGCCAGCATTCCCACAATTACATATCCGAACATATACCGCACCTCAGTATATTTTATGGGCGGGAGCCTCAATTAGTGCCTATTTTACTATATTTTGGAGCAAAAGAAAAGACCCTTCACGAATCTTTTACAAACAAACTGGCTAAGATCAGACAGAAGACTTTTTTATCCATTGACAAAGCTGACAAATTTTCGCAGAATAATTGGTAAATATGTAAGTCTTGCATCTTAGCCCAATCTAATGTATAATAACTTGGAGTTATTATGTATAATTTCAATCGATACTTATGTCCGGAGGGACCATGAAAATCCTGAATCTTCTGATGTGGGTGGGGCAATTCGGCTTCTCCGTTATTTTTCCGACACTGTTTTTTCTGATTCTTGCCGTATGGCTGCAGCAGAAATTCAGCCTCGGCATGTGGATCATCCTTGTGTTCGGCATTTTGGGTGTCCTGACCTCCATCAGCACTACCCGTTCCTGCCTGCATTCCCTGCGCAAGGCAGCAGAAGAGGCCAGCGGCAGCACAACTGCCCCTGTCAGTTTTAACGACCACTCATAACACGCAGCAAAGGAACATCTCAAATGAAACTACAGCGCGCATCCCGAAAAGAAATCACCCGTATCTCCATCGGCACTTTGATCTGCGATGCCATTATGATCGCAGGTTTGTTTCTGTGCAGCCAGTTTGGCATTGGCAAATTTGAGTTATCCCGGATTCTTCTCGGTGCTGTCTGCGGCAGCATTGTGGCCATTGTCAATTTTACTATTCTGTGCCTGACCGTGCAGAGTGCTGTGGAAATTCAGAGCAAGCGAAAAATGAAAGCCCGCTTCCAGCTCAGCTACAATATCCGCATGGTTCTGCAGGCCGCCTGGGTTGTTGCAAGCTTTCTGATCGAGCCTATTCATTTTATAGCAGGTGCTGCACCCATCCTGTTTCCCAACGTGGTGATCTACTATCTGCAGTTCACCGGCAAGCTGATGCCTCCTCAGGAGAAACAGTCTGATACCCCTGAAGTTTCCGAATCGTAAATTCAGCCGATTACTTAATAAAGTGAGGTTTCTATATGGATATTTCAATCAATGGCGCCGGTATTATCAAGGAATTCACCAATGTTCCGTTTTTCGGCACTGTCCAGATCACCCAGACTCTGACGGTTTCCTGGCTGGTCATGCTCATCATCTCCGCCCTGCTGATCTGGCTGGGCTCCGGACTGAAGGTTACGAACATTTCCCGGAAGCAGGCTGTCGCAGAAATCGCTGCCACTGCCCTGCTGAACTTCGTCCGCGGAAACATGGGCAAGGAATTTGATCATTACATTCCTCTGGTGGGTACCATCTTTGTTACAAGCGTGGTTTCCAACCTGATCAGCCTGATGGGCTTCTGGAGCCCTACCGCTGACCTGATGACGGAACTGGCATGGGCCCTTGTGGTCTTTGTTCTGATCACCTACCACAAGATCACCTCCGGCGGCATCGGTGCCTATCTGAAGGGTTTCCTGGATCCCATCTTTGTTATGGCACCCATCAATGTGATGTCTGAGTGCTTCACCCCCATCTCCATGGCCTGCCGTCACTTCGGCAACATTCTGTCCGGTACCGTTATCAGCGCACTGATCTACGGTGCATTGGCAGTTGCCAACAATGCCCTGTTCGGCTTCCTGGGTTCCAGCCTGTATGTCGCCATTGCAGTGACTGTCATCGGCGCGATTCCCATGGGCTTCGGCATCGCAAAGAAGAACAAGGGTCTCATGATCCCCGGCATCCTTGTGACCGTTCTGGGCGTGCTGGCTGTCGTCACCTGTCTGGGAGCCACCTTCCCCTGGCTGACTGTGGGCATCCCCGCCATTCCCAGCCTGTACTTCGACTGGTTCGGCGGCTGCATCCAGGCCTTCATCTTCTGCACGCTTACCACTCTCTTCATCAAACAGGCCGCTGGTGACTAACAGCCTGGCCATTTGAATAAACACGTATTTAATTTTTAGGAGGAACTAAATTATGGATTACACTGTTCTGGCAAAAGGTATCACCCTGGCCGGTTGCGCCATCGGTGCAGGTCTGGCTCTGATCGCTGGTATCGGCCCTGGTATCGGCGAAGGTAACTGCGCTGCTGCAGCCTGTGAGGCTGTCGGCCGTCAGCCCGAGTGCAAGGGTGACGTCACCAGCACCATGATCCTGGGTATCGCACTGTCCGAGACCACCGGTATCTACGGTTTCGTCACCGGCCTGCTGCTGATCTTTGCCGCTCCCGGCATGTTCATGAACTACCTGGGCTAATTTCCGATCAACAAACACAACTTATTGACCGGAAGGAGGCCAATCAATGGAAACAATTTATCAGTCCCTGGTGGCGGTAAATCCAGTAACACTGATTGCCCAGATCTGCAACCTGTTCATCCAGCTGTTCGTATTCAAGAAGTTCTTCTGGGATAAGATCCTTGCCATCCTGGATCAGCGCCGGGAAGCTGCCGA